>CAYTYU010000158.1:0-4600 GCA_964440815.1 uncultured Chitinophaga sp. | reverse complement strand
CACCGGAGCGCGGCGTGTCCAAGGCATCGGCGGCGGCGCAGGCGGCGAAGCTGGCGCGGACGTGGCGATCGCCAACATCTTCCGCATCGAGGCGTATCCGGACTCGAACCGGCTGATCATCGTCAGCAAGACGCCCGACAATTTCCGGTGGCTCGACGCACTGATCGAGCAGATCGACCAGCCGCTCGAGGCGGGGATGCCGCTGAACATCCCGCTCAAGCACGCGAGCGCGGTCGAGCTCGCGGAGATCCTGAACGCCCTGCTCGCCCAGTCGGGGGCCGCGGCCACCATCCGTGCCCCTGAGGAAGGCCTCTCCGGCATCGACTTCAACGTCGCCAGCACCAACGGCACCAGCAACACCAACGCCTTCACGAGCGGCAACAACAACCCTGCCGGCGGCGGCGCAGGTGCAGGCCAGATCCAGTTCCCGTGGCAGTCCGGACGCGCCGCGGGCGAGGACGCCGCCGAGGTCAGCGCCCTCGTCGGCAAGAGCCGCGTCGTGCCGAACGCCGGGCAGAACTCGCTGCTCGTGCTCGCGCCCGCGGAGATCCAGCAGAGCCTGTCGCAGATCATCGAGGACCTCGACAAGCCCGGGCGCCAGGTGATGATCAGCGTCGTGCTCGCCGAGGTGCAGCTCGGCGACGAGCTGGCGCTCGGCGTCAAGTGGGGACCGGGCGTGTCGGCCACCAACCCGAACAACGCCGTCGCGGTGGCCGGGGGCAACAACGGCCCGATCTTCGCCGGCTCCAAGACCGGCATCTTCCCGCCGGACCTCTCGACCTCGGTGCTGAACTTCGCG
Organism: uncultured Chitinophaga sp.; assembly: GCA_964440815.1. GTDB lineage: Bacteria > Planctomycetota > Phycisphaerae > Phycisphaerales > SM1A02 > UBA966. The sequence continues at coordinate 3,801 of CAYTYU010000158.1, read as the reverse complement.
CTCAACGTGAACGTCGTGCTGCAGGCGCTCGCCGCGGAGACCAACGTGCGCATCCTGCAGCAGCCGAGGATCTTCACGAGCGACAACAAGGAGGCGAAGTTCTTCCAGGGCCAGGACATCCCGTTCCAGGCCTCGAGCCTCAGCGACCTGAACACGGGCGGCGGCGTCAACGCCACGTTCGAGCAGATCCCGGTCGGCATCGGCCTCAACGTCCGCCCGCGCATCACCAAGGACGAGAACGTCAACATGCAGATCGAGGTGCTGCTCTCCAACCAGAACCGCGCGACCCCGCAGGGCGTCGGAGGCAACCCGGTCATCGACCGCCGCCAGACCAACACCACGGTCACCGTGAAGAACGGCCAGACGATCGTCCTCTCGGGCATCCGCCGCGAGACGGAGAACAAGATCAAGAACAAGGTGCCGGTGCTCGGCGACGTGCCGGTGCTCGACTGGGTGTTCGCCAACACCAACGAGGTCAAGGAGGTCACGGAGCTCCTGGTGTTCGTGACCCCGACCGTGGTCGACAACCCCGACGTCAACGACACCAACTACAACGCCGAGGAGCGCGAGCGCCTGAGGATCCTCTCCAAGCCCCTCGCCGAGGCGGCCGAGGAGATGGAGAAGCAGCGCAAGGTGCTGGGCGACGACAAGGTGCCGGCGGCCAAGCCCGACGAGCCCCTGAAGCCCATCGACATCCCGGCGGAGCCGAAGGCCGCGGAACCGAAGCCGGCGGAACCGGCCCCCGCGGGCGCGGCACCGGGCAACTGACGTGCGGCGCGTGGCGGGCGGCCCGCGGGACATCGTCGCGGCGGGCGCATGCGTCGCGGCCATCGCCCTGGGTGCATGCCGGGAGCGCGTCGCCTCGAGCGAACGATTCACCATCGATCCGTCGCCGCCCGTGCTCGAGGCCCGGGAGCGTGGCGCCGATCCCGCGGCCGGGGGCCCTGCGACCGTGGTGCTCCGGATCGACCCGGTGGCAAGGGTCTCCCAAGCCGACGGCGCGGTGCCGAGCGTGTCGCCCGACGGGCGCAGCGCGGCGATCGAGGCATCGAGCGACGCCGACTGGGCGGTGCGCGTCGGCGACCCCCTGCCGCCGCAGGGGCTCTCCGCACGCATCGAGGCGCGCTCGCTCGAGCCACGGCGCCGGGGCCAGCTGCTGCGCACCGTGGAAGGGCCGTGGGTGCTCGGGCGCGGCGCGACCGACGACGGGTTCCTGCTCGAGCGCCCGCGCGAGGACGGCGGACGCGACCTGGTGCTCGCAGGCTGGCAGGCAGGGATGCGGACGATCGCCGACGACGGATGGTGCAATGCGTTCGCGGCGGCATCGGCCGACGGCGCGATCGCCTGGAGCCGGCGGATGCCCGAGGGCGGGCCCTGGCAACTCGTCGTGCAGCGCGGCGGCGTCCGGCGCGAGCTCGACGTGCCCGCCGGCACGAGCTGGCTGCTGCCGACGTTCGCGGGAGACGGCACCGGGCTGTTTGCGTTGTGCCTGTCCGGCAACGCGCTGACCGCCGCGTGGCTGCCCTTCGCCGCCGACGGGCTGCCGGACGCCCGCGTGACGGCGTCGCCGCGCAGGAGCGCCATCCTCTCGCTCCGCGGCACGCTCTCCTCCGCCGTGCGCGCCATGATGCCGGCGGGGGGCACTGCCGCATCGCCCCCCGGGCGCGGCGACCTCACCGTGTGGATGCCGGATGCGGCGACGATGGCCACGTGGCTGCCGGGCGACCGGCCCGAGCCCCTCGGACGCAGCTCGGCGGCTGGGGTGCTGATCGACGACGAGAACGCGCTGGTGACCGACGGTCGCCGGCTGCTCCGGCACCGTCTTGGGGCGCCCGGCATCCCGGACGAGATGGTTGCCGATGCCCCCTGGGTCGTGCGCCCCACCACCCGTTCGCCGTCCGCGCTCGTGGCGTTCCGGCTGCTGGGGGGTCAGGTCGAGCTGGCGACGTTGACGCTCGAAGCCCAGGACCGCTGACGAGGCTCAGCCCTCGTCTTCGTCTTCGTCTTCTTCTTCGTCTTCCTCGTCTTCGTCTTCCTCTTCTTCTTCTTCTTCCTCTTCTTCTTCGTCTTCCTCTTCTTCTTCCTCGTCTTCCTCGTCTTCCTCTTCCTCGTCCTCGTCTTCCTCGTCTTCGTCTTCCTCGTCTTCGTCTTCGTCCTCGTCTTCGTCCTCGTCGTCGTCGAGGTCGTCCTCATCCTCCTCTTCGTCGTCGTCTTCGTCCTCGTCGTCGTCAAAGGCGAAGTCGTCGTCATCCTCGTCGTCGCGGCCACCGACCACGAGCGATTGCGGACCCACCGGACGGAGCCAGGTGGCCGTCGGGTCGGCGTCGGAGGCGAGCCAGTCGGGCAACGAGCGGATGAGCGTCATGCGATGGGTCCCGTGGAGGTGAAGCTGCGCGTCGCAGCGGGCGCGGAGTGTAGTCAGCAAAGAGGCGCGATTGTCAAGGGGACGGGGCCGCGACCGGCGCGAAGACCACGGCCTGCAGGGTGGTGCCGTTGCCCACGACCACCGCGCCTTCCACCGCGACGATCGAGCGCAGCGGTTGGCCGAGGCTTCGCAGCCGCACCGGCGGGTCGGCCTCGAGCCCGCCGCGGCGCACGTCGAGGTCGCAGAGGAACGCTCCGAACCGGAGCGGCACCGGATCGCGGCCCGGCTCGACGGCATCGAGCGCGAGGAGGCGCCGGGCCGATGCGGCCGACGCGACGAACGACCGCTCGCCGCCCGGGGCATCGCGGCCGAGGTACGCCCCCTCGGCGTCGAAGAAGTCGACGCGGGCATCGCGCTGGAAGGCGTGCCATCCCGCGCCGGCGAGCACGTCCCGGAGGGGGCCGTCGGAGGGCAGCAGCGACGGCACCACGAACCGTCCCGCGTCGACGCGGCCGGAGCGCACGTCGATCGCGAAGGCGTCCTCGAAGCGGTCGAGCACGACCAGCCAGCGGCCGACCTCCCACGAGCGGAGCGTGCCCTGCGCCTCGACTGCATCGATCCTCCAGCGAGGACCGACCGGGTCGTCGGGCGCGTGCGCCTCCACCGACACGTCGGTGCCGGCCACCAGCAACCCGCCGCCGACCGGGCGGATCCAGCGCACCTCGCCACAGTCGTCGAGCGGCCGCGTCATCGTGGCGACGCCGTTCGCCGGATCGACCGCCTCCAGGCGCACGGCGGCGCCGACGTCCGCGGGAGCCTCGCGGGCGACCGCGACCATCAGCGGATCGCGCGCCCAAGCGAGGATCGCACCCGCCTCCGGCTCGCGGATCCACGCCTCGGTGCCGCGGTCACGCGACCGGCCGACCATCGTCCCGTCGCGGCCGATCGTCACGATGGCGGCGGCGGTGGCCAGCGTGGTGGTCGACGGGAGGGACGCACGCCCGTCGTCGTCGAAGAGCGGACGGTCGCGGTCGAGCATCCGCTCGGGGAGCGGTGCCGACCAGCGCGGGACCCCGTCGCGGCCAACGCACGCGACCGACCCCGAGCCGCCCGGGCCGTCGTCGACGACGACGAGGTCCGGGACCGACGCGATGAGCGTGCCGTCGGCCATGCCCACCGGGACGCGCCAGGCGACCGCGAAGTCAGGGCCGCGGCGGAAGACGAGGTCCTGGCCCTGGAACGCCAGCACGCCATCCGGGGGTGGGCGCACCCCGGAGGCGGTGCGCGGCAGGCGGCCGAGGAACTCGACGGTGCGCCGAGGCGAGCCGTCGATCGACGGCGGCAGGGGCGCAGGCGCGAGCGCCGCACGCACGCGCGGGTCAAGCGCGTCGAGCAGGCGATCGCACCGCGCGGGTTCGGCGCCGGCCGCGCGCGCC
>CAYTYU010000157.1:0-4661 GCA_964440815.1 uncultured Chitinophaga sp. | reverse complement strand
TTCCGCGCCCTCCGCGACGACGAGATCGAGCGGCTCGAGCGCTGCGTGACGGACGGCTACCGGTCGGCCGGAACGGATCGCGCCGCGGGCGGCTGACCAGCCCCACCCCTGATCGCCACCTCGAAGTGCGCGTCGCGCGTCTGCAGGTAGTGCTTCGCCACCTCGGCGTTCGGCGTGCCCTTCGCCAGGGCCTCGTCAGCCTGCCTGAGCTTGGCGACCACCTCCTCGGGACGGTGCCGATTCCTGTTCGAACGCTTCATCGGAGACTCCTCTCGGCCCCTTGGGCCGCGAAAGCCTCTCATAGCGGGTGGACCGATGAGAGCGACCCCGTCACACTGAAGAAGAACGCACGTGGTTGTGTTCGCTCGCACCGAGCGGCACGACCACGCTGCGTTTGGGGGTTGCGCGAGTGCGGAACGAAGCAGTGCGAACCGGGCGGTCGGGTGCCGTGACGCTCGTTGTGCCGCTTTGCAGGCGCGCATTCGTGCCACGCGTCAGAGCAGATGCGCGAACTCACGCAGCTTGCTCGCGGACCCCACCAGCCCGTGCTCGGCCAGGCGCTCGAGCAGCTCGTCGGCGGCGCACAGCCCGTGACGCTGCAATCCGGGACCGAGTCATTGATCGCATGCCGGAGGCTCGCGATCTTGTCCGGGCCCGATGTCGGGCTTGTCGCGTCGCAGGCTGCGCATCCACTAGCGCGCCGTGGCAACACCCAGCACGAACGCGTTCAGGAGAAGGAGCACGATCGCCGGCATGGCCTGGACCAGCGAGTCGCCGATGCGGACGCGCGTGACGACGGCCAGCACCATCAGGGCCGTGAGGCCGGCGGCGGCGAGCACGAGCACGGGTGGGCTGAAGTGGCCGGCGACCAGCCCGAGCGCTCCAAGGCACTCCAGCGCGCCGACGAGTCGGCGGAACCGCGTGAGGCCGTAGCGCTTGAACTCGGCATCCATGCGTGGGCTGGCCAGGCAGGCGATCCCGTAGCCAAGGAACGCAGATGCCGACGCTGCCCGTGCGATTTCGAATGCGATCGGCATGAGGCTGGTCAAGCCGCAAGCGTAGGCCCGGCGGCAGGCATGACCACCGGATATCGTGCCGGGAATGCAGCAGGTGATCGGCTCCGCGCTCCAAGTCATCGTCGGACTGGGTCTCCTGAATGTGTGGCTTCTGCGCCGCCAGAGCGCAACCGCCTATCGCGGCGGCGACGCCAAGAACCTCAAGGATGAGTTCGCCACGTACGGGCTGCCGGCCCCGATGTTCTACGTCGTCGGCGGCCTGAAGATCGCCTGCGGCGTGCTGCTTCTGGTGGGCCTGGGGTACGCGCCGGTCGTGCTGCCTGCGGCTGCCGTGGTCGCCGTGCTCATGCTGGGTGCGGTCGTCATGCACCTGAAGGTCGGCGATCCGGTGAGCAAGTACGTGCCGGCCGCGCTCATGCTCGCCATGAGCGTCGCGATCTGCGTGATCTCCCGTGCCTGACGGCCCGCGCTAGAGCGGTCGGCCCGTGGCAGGCGCCAGGAGCCTCCGCAGGTCGCGCCGATCGAGCACGACGCCAAGGTTGACCACCAGCATCCCGACCGCCAGTGCGACGCCTCGCGGGAACATCGTGACGTTGAACGCGACGATCCCGACGGTGATCGGCAGTTGCACCACGCCCGCAGCGAACCGGGTGCGCGGCACGATCAGCAGGATGCCGAGCATCAGGTGACCGATGGCGAGCCAGTCCATCAAGCCTCCTTCTCGGATCAGTTCCCACATCTGTGCGCCGCGCGAGCCGTCGCTCAGCGGTGGCTTGACCCACCGGAAGAAATGGTTGGCCGCCGAGCCGATCAGGGGCATGGACAGCAGGACGGCGCTCGCGGACTGCAGGTGACGCATGGCGGGTCTGTTCCTCGTCGGCTTCGCATCGGGTTCCGCGATGCAGTGGGCAGGGGGGGAAGGGTAGGCGCGGCCGGCGCCACGTTCCGGGCCGTCATCGGTCTGGCGCACGAGTCGTGCGTTCGGATCAGGGGCTGGCGTCCGGACATCACCCTCGCTCGGACGCAGTGGGTGAAATTGAACACCCGAGTGGCGTCGAACGTGAATCCGCCGCGCCCCTGCCGCGCGAAGTAGGTTCAGCGGGCTGAATCCGCTTTGCCTGCCAATCCGAGAGATTGGTGCCGTGCAGCCGCAAGTCCGGGTTGCGAGGCTGTTCATTGACCGTCACCCCACACCAGAGGAACCCCATGTTCTCACCCATCGTCGCTTCGCTCGTGCTCGTGTCCGTGCCCTCCACCGCCGAGTCGATGCCCCAGGCGGCCAAGCCCGCCCCCGCCACCGCCACGGCCGGAGCGAAGTCGTCGACCATCGTCGAGACCGCCGTCGCCGCCGGCAACTTCAATACGCTGGTTGCCGCCGTCCAGGCCGCGGGTCTCGCGGAAACGCTCGGCGGAGCCGGGCCATTCACCGTGTTCGCTCCCACCGACGAGGCGTTCGCGAAGCTCCCGGCGGGCACGCTCGAGATGCTCCTCAAGCCGGAGAACAAGGCCAAGCTCGCCGCGATCCTCACCTACCACGTCGTGCCCGGAACGGTGAAGGCGGCCGACGTGGTCAAGCTGAAGAACGCGGGCACCGTGAACGGCCAGCGCGTCCGGATCACCGTGGAAGGCGCGAAGGTCATGGTTGACGGGGCGAACGTCGTCGCCACCGACATCGCGTGCTCGAACGGCGTCATCCACGTGATCGACGGCGTGATCCTCCCGGTCGACGGGACCATCGTCGACGTCGCGGCGAAGAATGGCTCCTTCAACACGCTCGTCGCCGCGGTGAAGGCCGCCGGCCTCGCGGAGACGCTCTCGGGCAAGGGACCGTTCACCGTGTTCGCGCCGACCGATGAGGCGTTCGCCAAGCTGCCGGCGGGCACGCTCGAGACGCTCCTCAAGCCGGAGAACAAGAAGCAGCTCGTCGAGATCCTGACCTACCACGTCGTCCCCGGCCAGGCCGTGTACAGCGACGCGATCGTGAAGATGACCACCGTTCCGACGGTGCTCGGTCGTGCGGCCTCGGTCAAGGTGGTCGACGGCAAGGTCATGGTCGACGGCGCGACCGTGGTGGCGGCGGACGTCGCAGCGTCCAACGGCGTGATCCACGTCGTCGACACCGTGATCCTGCCGCCCGCCTCCGGCACGGCGCCGGCGGCTGACCAGGGCGACATGAAGAAGTGACGCGAACCGTCGGGGCCGCGTCGGCCCCGGACCGGATGCAGTCAACGCGGCCCCGTGCGAATTCCGCCGGGGTCGCGTGGTTTTTCGGCCGTACCCGCGCGATGCTCCCGCTTGATCACGCCGGCGACCGCTCAGTTCGCGGGCTTCATCAGCTCGGCCATCTGGGCCAGCACGCGGTCCATGGCGCGGCGGTAGATCCACGCCCGCTCGGATGGATCCTCGTGATCCGAGCCTCGCTCAAGGGCCTCGGTCAGGTCGGCCTTGGCGCTCGGACCGATGGCATCTGCCCCGAGGAGCACGACCGATGCGATCCCGAGCTCATACAGCGCGGCGCACGACGCAGCATCGCCGGCGTTGAAGCGGGGGACGCCCCGCTCGATCGCAAGCTCCATGATCGCGGCCGCCTGCCGTGCGCGTTCCGGAGACGGGGTGGTCGCAGTCGCCCCCGCCTCCGCCGACTTCGCGCCGCCCTGGGCGGGAAGCACGCGGTCGATGACATGGATGACGCCGTTCGCCGCCTCGATGTCGGCGACCTCGATGCGCGCGCCGGCGACCGTGATGGCGCCCGACGCCAGCGCGAATGCAACCGTGCCATCGCCCATGAGGGTGCGTGCCGATCCCTGCGAGAGCATCTCCTCGCGCCGGATCGCCGTCGGGAGGACATGCGCCGCGAGCACCGCGGTGAGCGCGGGCCGATCCTCGAGGAGCTCCTTCAGCGCATCGGCGGAGATCGCCGCGAATGCCTCGTTCGAGGGCGCAAGCAGCGTCCACGGCCCGGGGTTGCGCTTGCCGAGCTGCGGCCCGAGGCCCGCGGCGCCGATGGCGGCTCGCAGGGTCGAGAATCGCTCGTCCTCGGCGACGATCTCCTCGATGCTCCGCAGCTCCGGCAGCATCACGGCATCGATCACGTGCACCAGCCCGCCGTCGAAGGCGACGTCCGCGGCCACGAGACGCGCCCCGTCGACGGTCAGCGCGGACGGGTCGACCTCGAGCGACTGCCCGGACAGCGCCCTCACGCGCCGGCGGTCGAGCAGGGCGGCGCTCTCCAGCGACTGCGCGACCACATGGTGCTTCAGGATCGCCTGCAGCGCCGGCTTGCCCTCCGCGCTCGTCAGGAACTCGACCTGCGTGCGCGGGAGCCGGGCGAACGCCTCGTTGGTCGGCGCGAAGATCGTGAGCTTCGCGTCCTTCGGGAACTCGATCTCCGCGGCCTTCACGAGTTCGAGCAGCGTCGTGAGGTTCGCCTTCGCGGCGACCGACGCAAGCGTGCCGGCGGCCGGCCGCTCGGTCGCCGACTTGCCCATCGGACGGATCCAGTCGACTTCGATCGCGAACGGCCCCTCCTGCTTGTCGGCGAGGGTGATGCCCACCGACTCGATGGAGGCTGGGTCGAGCGCGGGTGCGTTCCGCATGCGCTGGCCGAAGCTGTTCGCGACGCACTGGTCGAAGGGAATCTCGACC
>CAYTYU010000156.1:0-4792 GCA_964440815.1 uncultured Chitinophaga sp. | reverse complement strand
TCACTCCGGCTCCACGAGCGGCTTCTCGCGCTGCATCCAGGTGCCGTACTGCACCGACCAGTCGTTGCCGAAGAATCCGGCTTCGATGACGCCGGGCGAGCCGTCCTTCAGCATGGACGCGCGGAACGCGACGAGGTCGGGGATGCCGACGCCCGCGACGAAGACGGGCGTGCGCATCATGGCGCGCATGCCGAGCGGTCCGGTGGCGGCGACCACGCCGACCTGTCCCTGCGTGCAGTCGGCGCGCGGCAGGATGAACATCGCGGCGATGTCGTCGCCCGCGTGCTCGGCCGTCGGGCCGCGCAGCGTGCCCGTGCGGATGTCGACCGGTGCGGACGTGCCGATCACCTCGTCCCACGCGGCGTTCTCGTCGTGGTTCCCGTAGAGCACCACGTTGCGCCCGAGGTACTGCGTCGGGTCGAAGGCTCGGTCGGTGATGATCTCGAAGCGGCCGTTGCCGCGCACCCACCACTGGTCGGCGTCGTGGCGCGCCTTCGCCAGGATGAGGGCGTCCTGCTGGTCGTCGCCCTGCGTGCCCACCACGGCCACGAACCCGTGCGCGAAGGCGTTCTTGAAGGCGCCGCCGCGCGCCGGCTTCTTCTCGGTGTGCTTCACCGCGCCGGGGCGGTCGGTGCCATCTGCCTTCGAATGCGCGATCCAGCGCACGGCACCCTCGGGCGTCATGCGGCGCTCGAAGCGCGCGTGCATGCGTGCGCCGGACTGCGGCAGCTCCAGTCGCTCGCCGTCCAGGACGAAGGCCACGGTCGCGGCGCCCTCGGCCGGTGCCGCGAGCGGCGGCAGCAGGTCGAGCATGGCCACGTTCTTCGTGGCCACCGTCACCGTGCGCGTGGCGCGGTCAAGCCGCGCATCCACGCTCGAGACCACGAACGGCACCTCCTGCTGCTGGATGCGCACCCAGTCGCGGCGGTGGCTGACCTGCGGTGACGCGGTGCGGAAGCGCACGCGGTCCACCGTGGCCGGGTCCGGCAGCGAGTGCCGGAATAGGAAGGACATCATCGGGGGCCAGTCGACGCACTCGTTGCCCCACCAGTGGCCCGCGCCGGCCTTCTCGAAGTACTCGAAGTCCGGGTGCGGCAGCGCAGCCATCTGCTTGAACATGGTGCGCGCCTCGGTGACGGGCACGTTGTCGTCGGCATCGCCGTGCAGCACGTAGACGCCCTGGTCGAGCCAGTTCTCCTTGAGGCCGAGCGTGTTGCTCGGGCTCGCGGCCAGGGTCAGCATCTCGACCGCCGGCCCGCGCCGGCCCGCCGCGCCGCCGGCGGTGGCGCCGACGTAGCTCTGGAAGCTCACCCATCCCGCGCTCGGCGCGATCGCCGCGAACTCGCCCGGGAACTGCGCGCCGATCTGCCACGTGCCGTGCCCGCCCATCGAGTGGCCGGTCAGCCAGCTGCGGCGCGGGTCGTTGGCAAGCGTCCGCGCGGCGTGCGCGTGCGCCTCGGCGAAGTCGATGCGCCCCCAGTCCTCCCAGTCGAAGCCGAACGGGCGCCGGTTGGTGGGGCACACGACGTGCGCCTCGCGCTTGGGCGCGTAGCAGGCCGCCTGGCCGGAGGCCTCGACGCCGGCGCCGTGCAGGCTCCACAGGATGCCGGGAAGCGCGTCGCCCTTCGCGCGATCCGCGATCGACGGCACCACCGCGTAGTACTGCACGCTGCCGTCGATCGTGCTCATGCGCGTCACGTTGCGGCGGTCGGCGGGGCCGACGGTCTTCACCGAAACCGCGCGCTCGAAGAGCGGCGCGCCGTCGCGCGCGACCATCGAGACCTTCACGTCGCGCGCGCTGCCGGCACGGCCGGCCGTTCCGGAACGGAAGCGCGCGGGAAGCGCCACCTTCTTCACCGTGAGCGGCGGCATCACGTGCAGGTCGACCCACGATTCGGCATCGGCGAGGTCGGACGACGCGCGGATGCGCGCACCCGACAGCGGCTGCGCGGAGGCGTTCACCACCACGACTCCGACGGGACCGTCCGTGTCGCGGCCGGCGACGAGGTCGGGTACCAGCGCGTCGCCCGCGGCGACGAACGCCGGCGCCGGCGGCGGCACCAGCTTCGCGGCAAGGCGCCCGCGACCGGTCGAGAACAGGAACTCGTTCGCGCCCGCGCGCACGGCGACGGGCAGTTCGACGAAGCCCCACGAGTACGGGTCGCCGCCGCGCGGGTTGCCGTTCACGAACACGCTGCCGTGGCCGGAAGCGACCAGCATCATGACGCCCGCCTCGGGCGCTTCGACCGTCGCGTGGAACCACCCGCCCGAGAGCGCATCGCCCGCCGCCGTGCCGCGTTCGCCGGAGAAGACGCCGTCGTCGCCCGCGGTGACCGCGGTCCAGGGCCGCTGGTCCTTCGCGCTGCGCACGCCGTCGCCGAGCGAGGGAAGCGCGCCGTCCTTCGGGGTCCCGAGCGCCCCGGTGATGAGCGCGTACTCCACGGGATCGATGCGCAGCAGCGTGCGCGAGGCCGAGCGGGGCGCGTCCACCGCGAGGGCGAGCGCCTCGCGGATCACGATCTCTCCCGCGGGGGCGGCCGACTGGGCAAGCGGCGCCGCCAGGAGCGGCGCGCACAGCGCATGAATCATGCCCGGCAGGGTAGCCGAGGGGCTATGCCGCCGCCGTGTCGGAGCCCTCTGCCGGAGGCAGGTCCTCGAGGCTCACGATGAACATCGCATCGATCTCCTCGATCGGCAGCGAACGGCCGCGGCCAAGCTCCGGCCGCGCGATGAAGACGCGCCGGAACGGCGGGATGACCCACGTCCATTCCGGCCGGAGGATCTCGAACGACCGGCCGTCGACGAGGTGGATCCGAAACGGCAGGAACGGATGGCGGTCGACCCGGAGCTTGAGCTTCTCGACGTCCATGGAATTGAGGGTAGCGCGCCCGGGCGGGCGGCCCGCATTCGCAGCGAAAATTCCGCCTCAGTCCCGCGTCCAGCAGCCGAGCATCATCCCGAGGTCCTCGCCGTCGACGGTGCCGTCATGGTTGAAGTCGGCCGGATTCTTCGGCGCCGGGCCCCACGCAGCGAGCAGCATGCCGAGGTCGTCGGCGTTGATGCAGCCGTCGATGTTGAGGTCCATCGGCACCGGGTTGCCGCCGAGCTCGATCAGCGTGTTGATCTGCACGCCGAATGCGCCTGCAGGGCCGTTCACCGTGCCCGTGAACAGGAGGTTGGCGGTCTGCCCGGGCGGCAGGATCGTGGGCAGCGCGACGGGCTGGTTCTCGAAGGCCGGGACCTCGGGCAGCGGGAGCGAGAAGCCGTCCTTGAACGAGATGGATGCAGTCGGCATCGCGTCGTCGGTCACCATGCCGGCGACCGGAAGCGTGCCGGCGACCACCTGGTCGACGACCGGCGCACCGAAGAGCGTGACCTGGAACACGAATTCCACCGGCACGCACGACATGAAGACGGTGCCCATCGGCGTCTCGACCGTCATCGCCGGCGCCTCCCCCATCTGCGTCACCCGCAGCTGGGAGACCTGGCCGCTGGCGATCGGGATCGGAGGAAGGCCGTCGAAACCGATGTACGTCGACGTCGGCTGGCGGGTGCGGAACGTCTGGAAGACGAGGTCGACCGTGACGAGGAGGTCCATCTGTTCGCCGCCGAGCAGGTCGAACTCCAGTCCCTCGATGGTCGCGCCCGTGCCGTCGGTCGGGATGCGCACGCGGAATCCGCCGCTCGGCACCTTGTCCGCGTCGATGCCCGCGTCGATGACGCCCGTGTAGGGAATCGGCGTGTTCGTGGTGCTGGTGCCGCCGAAGAGCCCGGGCAGCGTGCGCGTGCCCGTCGGATTCGCGGTGGCGTCCCAGTTGCCGACGAAGGACCCTTCGATCGGCGCATCGATCCCCGCGTCGAAGATCAGGGTGCTGGTGGGCTTGACCCGGAACTCGTACTCGCCCGCGAGGGCGATGGAGCAGGCGGCAACGGCGACGACGGTGGCAAGCGAACGCGGACCCATGGATCGACCTTTCTGAAGTGGCAGAAAGTAGCCCGGGATGCGGCACAGTCAAAGCGATTTTTGGCCAGGCGTCGCCCCCGTCGCCCCCGTCGCCCTCGCCACGCGCCGCAAGTCCCGCCCGCCGTACCATTTCCGCCCCATGTCCACGAACGTCAAGAGCATCGCCGTCATCGGCGCCGGCACCATGGGTTCCGGCATCGCCCTCACCGCCGCGCAGAGCGGCGTCGCCGCCTTCCAGGTGGATCCGAGCGCATCCCAGCTCGAGAAGGCCAAGGCCTACCACGCCAAGACCCTCGCCCGCGCGGTCGAGAAGGGCAAGATGCAGCAGGCCGATGCGGACGCCGCGCTGAAGCGCATCACCTACGTGGGCTCGATGGCCGAGGCGAAGGCCGCCGACTGGGCGGTCGAGGCGGCCACCGAGAACGTCGAGGTGAAGAAGAAGATCTTCCGCGAGATGCAGGCGACCTTCCCCGCGCACGCGGTGCTCGCCACCAACACCTCGAGCATCTCGATCACCGACCTCGCGAGCGCCGTCGGCGCCGACGCGCACCGCGTGATCGGCATGCACTTCTTCAACCCGGTGCCGGTGATGGCGCTCGTCGAGGTGATCAAGGGGATCGCCACCAGCGAGGAGACCACGCAGCGCACCATCGACCTCGCGAAGGCCATGGGCAAGACCCCCGTGCCCGCGAACGACCGCGCCGGCTTCGTCTCCAACCGCGTGCTCATGCCGATGATCAACGAGGCCTTCCACGCCTGGATGGGCGGCGTGGCGAAGCCCGAGGACATCGACCAGATCATGAAGCTCGGGTGCAACTTCCCGATGGG
>CAYTYU010000155.1:0-4870 GCA_964440815.1 uncultured Chitinophaga sp. | reverse complement strand
GCGTCGTGAGCGCGCTGTTCCTCGAGTATGCGCTCGGAAACACGCTGCTCGCCGTTCCGCTGGCATTTCTCGCGTGGATGATCGGACGTTCCCGGCGGTACCCGTCGCTTGCGCACCTCGCGTGGGTGGTCGTCATGGCCAGACTCGTCATGCCGCCGATCGCGGCGTTGCCATGGCTCTCCATCAGCATTCCGTTGCCTATGCCGACGGCTTCCCCTGCGGTTGACCAACACGAGCGGGATGCGCGGATCGCGCCGACGGAGCAACAGGACGCTTCGACGTGCGCGACGTCGCCGCTTGCCACGATCACCGATGCGCCCGATCAGCGGGGTCGATCGTCACTGCCGCCATCGGCGCCGCCTTCGAACACCGGCGTGGAACCGCCGGCGGATGTCGGCCGGCAAGCCGCGGCCGGCAGACAGGGAGGATCGCCGTCACCCGCCGACCAGTTCCCCGCTGCGGAGGTCGCTGAGGCGCGCCCAAGCCCCGGTTCCACGATCGATCCTTGGCTGCTTTTCGGTGCGCTCTGGCTTGCCGGCACGGTGCTCATCATCGCGATCTCCCTCATGCGAATCGCGCGCTTCCGCCGTGGCGTGCTCGCGCACTGCCAGCCTGCGGGGCAGGCGGCCCTGTGCCTCGCTCGATCCGTGGCCGACGAACTCGGCATGCGGCGCAAGTTCGCCGTCCTCACGACCCATGCCGATGCCGTTCCATTCGTTTGGAGCGGCCTCCGCGGACCAGTGGTCGTGATTCCTGCGACACTGCACGCCGACGTCAACGGACCGAACCTCCGCCTGATCCTGATGCACGAGCTCGCACACATCCGCCGTCGCGATCACCTGGTGCGCTGGCTCGACTGGGCGGTGGTGGCGTGGCTCTGGTGGAATCCGCTCGCGTGGATCGCGCGGCGCGGACTCAGGTCGTCCGAGGAGCTCGCGTGCGATGCGCTCGTCATGCGCACGTGCGGGGCCTCGCCCCGTGAGTACGGCGCTTGCCTTGTGGCGGCGGCGGAGTCGTTGGCAGGCTCGGCGTTCCGCGCGCCGGACCAGGCATGCACCATGGGCGATGGCGGATCGCTCGAACATAGGATTACGGTCATCATGTCAGGATCTCTGCAGCGTCGTCCCTCGGGCTCGCTTCGCCTCGTGACCGCGAGTGTGGCGGCCATGTGCCTCCTGTCCGGCGTCGTCGCCGCCGCGAGTGCCCAGGCGCCGGTGGACAATCGGGTCCGAGGACGATCCTTCTTTGACGGCCGTGGCAAGCCAAACATCGTCGACACCGCAGTGGCCGCCAAGTTCCAGACGCTCGTTGCCGCCGTGCAGGCGGCCGGGCTGTCGGACCTGCTGCGTTCGGAGGGGCCGTTCACCGTCTTCGCGCCCACCGACGAGGCCTTCGCGGCCCTTCCGGCCGGCACGCTGGACTCGCTGCTCCTGCCCGAGAACAAGGAGAAGCTGCGCGCGATCCTCGCCCACCACGTGGTGCCCGGTCGGCTCCTCTCGATGGAGGTCGGCAACATCGAGGATCCGCAGATGGCCCGCACCGCGGCGGGCGACCGCGAGCCGATCTTCGCGGACCGTCGGGGGTTCCGCTTCGGCGGGGCGGAGGTCGTGCGACCCGACATCCTCTGCGGCAACGGCGTGATCCACGTGATCGACCGCGTCGTGCTTCCGAAGCCGAAGGTCACCGAGCAGTCCATGGGCATGTCCATGAAGGAGGCCGCTTCCGCGAGCCTGCTCGATGCGCTCCGCGCCGTCCCGGACGGTCGCTATTCGACGTTTGTCGCGGCCGTCGAGGCAAGCGGCGCCGACCAGGACTGGGCCCGGCCCGCGCCCGACCGCAGCTGGACGGTCTTCGTCCCGACCAACGATGCCTTTGCGCGGCTTTCCGACGCCGAGCGTGCCACGCTGCTTGATCCGAAGAACCGCGAGACCCTCCGCGCGGTGCTCGATTGGCACGCGCTCCCGAAGCTTCAGCCTTGGAGCTTCGACCTCAACGCCGGTGATCGCGCTCCCGTGATGATCTCCGAGAACAACGACCGATTTGTCCTCGACGTGCTGGCGAGCGGTGCGGTCTACGTCTATCGGATGCGGTCGATGCGCGATCGGTCGCTCGAGGAGCCCTTTAAGGCGCGGATCGTCGCGGGCGACATCGCCGTCGGGTCGAGCGTCGTGCATGTCGTCGACCGTGTGCTCGTGCCGCCGCAGTTCGAGAACTCGCTGATCGCATCGCAGGCGCACCGCGAGAAAGAGGTCAAGGAGCTGGCGATGGCGGCGGATGCGCAGTTCATGGCGGTCTACGAGTTGCGCGGCACGATGAAGCAGGCCGAGGCGATGGAGGACGCTGCCGCCATCGCGGTCTACCGGGTCGGGCTCCGCATGCTCGAGGAAGTGGTGCCCCTGGAACGCAACGGCATGGTCATCATGGGTGACGAGCAGTCGAACGATCGCACGGTGCTGCGCGACCGCCTGCGCGCGCGGATCGACGACCTCGACCGCGTGTGGTACGCCAAGTTCATGAAGGGCAGCCCGCCGACGACGAGTCTCTCGGAACCCGTCGCGGGCGACGGCGTACCCGTGCGAGGAGCGGCTCCGGCTGCTGCGGTGCCTGCAGCGCCGGCGGAGCGTGGGGCAGCGAGCGTCGCCCGAGTCGTCACGCCCGCGCCTGCGCGCGAGCCGAATCCGGAATCCGTCCGCGCGCCGGCGACGCTCGACTGGTGCGAGGTCATCGAGAGGGAGGTCGACCCCAAGGTGGTGACGGATGCCGCCCTTCGCGAGGCGATCGCGGGTACCGGCCTGCCGTGGCGCGTGCGCGACAAGGCAAGCGGCATCGAGATGCTGCTCGTCCCCCCGGGGCAATTCATGATGGGCAAGAGCGCGGGTGACGCCGAGGCGCTCGCGAACGAAGTGCCCGCCCATGCCGTGACGATTTCGCAGCCCTACTACCTCGGTCGCTACGAGGTGACGAAGGAGCAGTGGTCGACGGTGCTTGGCCGCGATGCGCGCACCGGAGCGGAGGGCGTGAAGCCTGGCGTGCAGGGAGTCCAGGTCGATGCGGGCGGCGGCCGGACGGTCATCGTGAGCGGCGGCTACGAACTCGTCGATTCGAAGGGCAACGCCGTTCCGACCCAGCAGACCGCGGAAGCAGGACCCGACGGAACCATCGTGTTCACCACGACTCCGGCGGAGGCTGGACGGGGCGGCCCTCCCGACACGCGCGCCGGCCTTCCCGTGACTGCCGGTTGGTCCAAGACCGCCGAGTTCTGCCGTCTGGCGGGCCTCCGGCTTCCCACCGAGGCCGAATGGGAGTTCGCGTGCCGCGCCGGCGTTCAGGCGCCGCGCTACGGCGAGCTCGACGCCATCGCATGGCACCTCGGGAACTCCGGGGGCCGCAAGCACCCCGTGGGCACGAAGGCCGCGAACGCCCTTGGATTCCATGACATGATCGGCAACGCGTGGGAGTGGGTGAGCGACTGGTACGGCGACTACACGCGAAGCGCCAAGACCGATCCGGCCGGCCCCGAGACCGGGAAGTCCCGCATCGCGCGCGGCAGCTTCTTCGACTTCGAGGACGGCTTCTGCCGCGCGTCGCGTCGGTACGAGATCCAGACCATCGATTCCGGCGGCGGCACGGGGTTCCGCGTCGCGCGCAATCCGTGAGGCCGAGGCTGTTCTCGCCGTCGTTCCGATCTCCTTCGTGATCCCGGGGGGCGGTCAGGTCGACCTCGACCACCCGGAAGCCGAGCCGACGCAGCTCCGGGATGCCATGCAGGTCCTTCGCCCGGAACGCCACGTGCGCCGGAAGCGACGGCGTGCAGATGCCGATGGTGTCGCCGGGGCGAAGGGCAGGCGGGCGGATGAGCGTCTGCACGGCTTCAGCATCGCGCATCTGCGATACTGACGCTCGAGGCCCTCGCGTGTCCATCTCGATCTCCCTTGATCCCGACCGCCAGGACCTCGACGCCATCCACGGCATGCTGGCCGGGACCTACTGGTCGCCGAACATCCGCCGCGAGGTGGTCGCCGAGGCGCTCCGCAACAGCATCACGGCCGTCGCCATCGACGACACCACCGGCGCGACCGTCGGCCTTGCGCGCGTTGTCACCGATCGCGCGACCTTCGCCTGGCTCTGCGATGTCTGCGTCAAGGAACCGTGGCGCGGTCAAGGCATCTCGCGCCGCATGCTCGAGGCGCTCGAGCGTCACCCCGATCTCCAGACCCTGCGGCGATGGTGCCTCGCGACCCGCGACGCCCACGGTCTCTACGAGCAGTTCGGCTACCGCCCCGTGCCCGCCGACCGCTGGATGGAGAAGCAGTGCCCCGTGGAGCATTGGCAAGCAGGCACCGCATGAAGCAACCAACCAACTTGGGGCACTCGTCCTGATCTCCCCCTGATCTGTTCCGCCTGTTAACCCGTTCAGAGCGCACGCAACCTCCGCCGCCGCGCGCCCGCCGGGGGGTTTGTCTCGGGTCAGCCCGTAAACAAACCGGTCGGCCTCGCGAGAGGCCGACCGTTCGAACTCCCCGATCGAACCGGCTTCAAACGGCGGCGCCGCTACCCCCGCCCCTCGTCCGCCGTCAGCGCCTGCAGGTAGGCCTGGTACGCGTAGACGCGGTCGCGCTGCTTTCCGCTGGTCTCGCGGAGGACGCCGATGCGCTCGAGCACCTCTACCGCCTTGCGTGCGGTGGGCGCGGTGGTGCCCAGCAGCGTCGTCGCCTTCGGCACCGTCACGATGGGATTCGACGGCAGTAGGTCGAGCAGGTGGATGGCCGCCACGGTGGCGCCCGCGTGCGACATGAGTTGGCCACGGTCCTTGCCCGTGAGCGCGAAGATGCGCTGGGCGACGGCAACGCCGTCCTGGGCGGCCTCCTCG
>CAYTYU010000154.1:0-4950 GCA_964440815.1 uncultured Chitinophaga sp. | reverse complement strand
TGGGGCGCGGGGCGCGCGGGGTGCGGTCGGCGCATCGCCGGGCGTGGCCGCCGGCGCGTCACCGGGCTTCGCCGCGGGCGCATCGCCCGGCTTCGCGGCCGGCGCATCGTCGAGCCGGAGCGACGTCTTCTTGGTGGGCGTCGGCGCCTCGCCGGACTGGTACTTCTCGAGCGTCGAGCGCAGCTCGTCCGCCGCGTCGCCCTCGGCCTGCTCGACGGCCTTCTTCTGCCACTCGACGGCCTTCGCCTTGTCGCCCGACTCCCACCACGCGCGCGCGAGCGTGTCCATGATGGCCGCGTCCTCGCCCTTGCTGGCGGTGACGGCCTGCTTGGCCACCTCGAGCGCAAAGGGGATGTCGCGCTGCTCGACGCGCCGGTCGTCGAGCACGAACCACGCCAGCTGGTTGAGCGTCATGGCGTCGTCCTTGCTCGACCCGAAGATCTCGCGCCCGACGGCGTAGCCCTTCTCGGGCATCTTGGCGTCGGTGAGGAGCATCATGAACTTCTGCATCTTCAGGCCGGCCTGCTGCCCCTCGGGCGCCGCCGCGATGTCCTCGTCGATCATCTTCACGATCGCGTCCCAGTTGCCGTCCTTGCGGGCCTTGGCGATCTCGCGCCGGCGCTGCATCTGCTTGCGGGCCGCGGTCGCCTCGGCCTCGAACTCGGCCTTGTAGCCGGCGGCGTCCCAGGAGCCGCCGACGATCTTCTCCAGCGGCTCGTCCATCCCCATCGGGTGGCCGATCCACTGCACGGTGCCGCCCTTGACGACGAAGGCCGTCGGGATGCCGTTCTGGCCGGCAGCCTCCATGTACTGCCGGTGCGTGGAGCGGTCCGGGTCGGTGCACAGGTTGTAGCGGGCCTTCTGCTTCCACTCGTCGGTGTCGAGGAACTTGCGGACGACCTCCTCCTTCTCGTCGCTCACGCCGACCACGACGACCTTGTCCTTGTACTTGTCCGCGAGGTCGCTGATGTGCGGCATGCTCGCGCGGCAGGGGCCGCACCAGGTCGCCCAGAACTCGACCACGTACACCTTGTCGCCGTCGAACCACTTCGGCTCCTCGCCGCGCACGAAGAGCTCGATGTCGGGCTTGGGCGCGGGGCTGCCGATGGTCATCGGCTCGGGGGCGGGCGCGTCCTGCGCGGGCGCGGGCTTCTCGGCGGCAGGCACGAGCTTGGCGGCGGGCACGGAATCCTGCGCGGCGGCGAAGGCGCCGGAGGCGAGCACGAGCCCGGCGAGCGAGATGACGGTCTTCAGCATGGGAGATCCCACGGGTGGCGGATGCCCAGCGGAGGCGCCGCACCGGCGCGCACGGGCGGAACGACGATACCACCGCGGCCGTGCCGCGCCCTGCGGGCCGTATCCTCGCGATTCCCCCATGATGCCCGCTGCCGCCAACGCCCCCCAGCGCGACGTCGCCCGCCTGATCGACGGCAAGGCGCTCGCCGACCGCGTGCGCGACGACCTGCGACGCCGCATCGCCGCCGCCGGACGCCCGGTGCGCCTCGACGCGCTCCTCGTCGGCGATGACCGCGCCGCGGGGATCTACGCGATGAACCAGGCGCGCACCTGCGAGGAGATCGGGATCCGCTACGTGCTGCACCGCCTTCCCGCGTCGGCCTCGTACGACGACATCGCCGGGCGCGTCCTGCTCCTCAACACGGACGAATCCGTGCGCGCCCTCATGGTGCACATGCCGCTGCCGGCGGGCATCGACACCGAGCGCATCCAGTCGCTGATCGATCCCGACAAGGACGTCGAGGGCGTCAACCCCGCCAACATCGGGAACGTCGTCTACGGCCGTCGCAGCCTGGTGCCGTGCACGGCGCTCGCGGCGCTGGAGATGATCGAGCACACCGGCATCGAGCTGCGCGGCAAGCGCTGCGTGGTGGTCGGCGCGAGCAACATCGTCGGCAAGCCGATCGCGGTCCTCCTGATGCGCGAGGACGCCACGGTGCACTCGACCAACAAGTTCACGCCGGAGCTGCCGCGGCTCGCCCGCGAGTGCGACGTGATCATCGCCGCCTGCGGGGTGCCGCGCCTCGTCGGCGCCGACTGGGTGAAGCCGGGCGCGGTGGTGATCGACGTCGGCATCAACCGGATCGCCGGCCCGGACGGCACGAAGATCACCGTCGGCGACGTGGACTTCGACGCCGTGCGCGGCGTGGCGGGCTGGATCTCGCCGGTCCCCGGCGGCGTGGGCCCGATGACCGTCGCGATGCTCCTGCGAAACGTCACCGATGCGGCGCTGCGCTGACCGCGTTCCGCGCTGCGCTGGCCGTGTTCCGCGCTGCGCTCGCTAGGCCAGGAGCCGCGCCGCTTCCTCGTACCGCGACTGCGTCTGCGCCACGACCTCGGCGGGAAGCTCGGGCCCCGGAGGCTCCTTGCGCCACCGGCCAGCCGCCACCTCCGCGAGCAGCCAGTTGCGCAGGTACTGCTTGTCGAAGCTCGGCTGGTCGCGGCCGGGCTCGTAGCCCGCGCGCGGCCAGTAGCGGCTCGAGTCGGGCGTCAGCACCTCGTCGACGAGCATGAGCTCGCCGGTCGGCTCGCCGCCCGCGTCGAGGGCGAACCCGAACTCGAACTTGG
Source organism: uncultured Chitinophaga sp. (assembly GCA_964440815.1). Lineage (GTDB taxonomy): Bacteria > Planctomycetota > Phycisphaerae > Phycisphaerales > SM1A02 > UBA966. Next base: position 2,367 of record CAYTYU010000154.1, on the reverse strand, counting down.
TGTCGGCGAGGATGAGCCCGCGCCCGGCCGCGCGCTCGGCCGCGGCACGGTAGATGGCAAGCGTCAGGTCGCGCAGGCGGCGCGCGAGGTCGCCGCCCACCGCGTCGCACATCGTCTCGAAGCCGATGTTCTCGTCGTGGCCTTCCGCCGCCTTGGTCGCCGGCGTGAAGATCGGTTCGGGCAGCCGCTCGCACTGGCGCAGGCCCGCCGGCAGCGCGATGCCGCAGGCGGTGCCCGACTCCCGGTACTCCTGCCAGCCGCTGCCTGCGAGGTAGCCCCGCGCCACGCACTCCACCTGCACCACGCGCGCCGCGCGGCAGGTCATGGAACGCCCCGCGAGCGCGCGGCGCTGCGCGGCGTCGAGCCCGGGAATGCCGTCGAACTCGGTGCCGAGCATGTGGTCCGGCACCAGCCCGAGGGTGCGCAGGAAGCGGAACCAGCCCACGCTCACCTGCGTCAGCAGCCGGCCCTTGCCCGGGATCGGCGTCGGCATCACCACGTCGAAGGCGCTGACGCGGTCGGTCGCGACCACGAGGATCCGGGGTGCCTCGCCCGCAGCCGAGGGCAGGGCGTAGACGTCGCGCACCTTGCCCCGGCGCCGGCCGGGAAGCGGCAGGTCGGTCTCGAAGACCGCGTCGTGGATCGCATCGCCCTGGGCAGCGCTCATCGGGGGCGGATCGTATTCGGCGGTCGGCGTGCGTGGCTCGGCACGCGAAAGCGCATCGCGCGACGGGACCGCACGCATGCCGGATACACTCGTCCCTCCCGATGCTCCGCTTCTCGACGTTCGACGAGCGCGGCCCCTCCGCGGCATGGCCCCTGGTGCGTCCGCACCTCCTCGGGGCGAACGATGCCACCTTCGCGGGGACGGTGGCGTTCGAGCGCGGGGACATCGTCTGCACGCCGTCGGAAGCGAAGCCGCCGATCGCGCTGTGCCTGGAGGTCGACGCCGGCCGCGCCGGCACGATGATGCTCCAGACCTGCCTGCTGCAGCAGCGCCAGGAGCCCTACCGCCTCTTCGAGGAACTGGCGCGGCACCGCATCAAGCTGTTCCTGGAGAAGAGCGAGGCGTGGGGGCTCCTGGACCCCGCCCGGGCGCCCGAGGCGTTCGAGCTCTTCGAGCGTGCGCGCGCCACGTTCGTGGCGGGCATGGTGGAGACCGACGCGTTCAGGTCGCAGAACGCCTTCCGCGACGCGCTCGCCCTCGGGGTCTTCGCCTCCGAGAAGCTCCTGATGCGCCGGACCGAGCTCGGGCTGCACCAGCGCTACGGCGCGCAGGGCACGCCGCGCGCGCTCGGCGTGCGCGTGCCGATCGAGAAGGCCCCCGACCTCCTGAAGCAGTGCCTGTCGCCCGAGTTCGATACCGTGCTCGTGCCGACGCCCTGGTCTGCGATCGAGCAGCGCGAGGGCCGGTTCACGTGGGAGCAGGTCGACCGCTGGATGATCTGGGCGAAGTCCACGCGCCGCGTGCCGGTGATGGGTCCGCTCCTTGACCTGCGCCCGGGCGGCGTGCCCAGCTGGGCGCTGCCGGCCCTGCGCGACCCCGCGAAGTTCGAGCGGCTCGTCTACGAGTTCGTGCGCGAGGTGACCGTCCGCTACGCGCCGCAGTCGCCGATCTGGATGGCCGCCGCGGGCGTCAACGCCAACGAGGTGGCCGCGTTCACGCCCGCGCAGATGTGCCAGGCCGTGCGCCACGCGTGCGTCACGATTCGCCAGGCCGCGCCGGCATCCAAGCTGATCGTCGAGGTCGGCGACCCCTTCGGCGAGCGGTCGCCCGCCGACGGCGGGGCGATCGGCGCGATCCAGTTCGTCCGCATGCTGATCTCCGAGGGGGTGCGGTTCGACTTCGTGGGTCTCCCCGTCATGCTCGGCGATGCCGGCCGAGGCACGCGCGACCTGATGCAGGTGGCCTCGATGCTCGACCGCTTCATCAGCAGGAACGAGATGCCCCCGATCCTGGTGAGTGCGCTGGCCGCCCCGAGCGCCGCGCCGCGCGAGCCGGGTGTCGGCTTCTGGCGCGAGCCCTGGAGCGAGCGGTCGCAGGCCGCGTGGGCGACCATGGCGTTCCAGGTGGCGATGTCGAGCCGCAAGGTGCAGGTCGTCGTCTGGGACCGCCTGCGCGACGACGCCGGCACGGGCGTGCGCGACTCGGGCCTCTTCGGCCCCGGTGGCGCGCCGAAGCAGGCCGCCGCGCGGCTCCTCGGCGTTCGCCGCAAGATGCGCGAGGCGCTTGGCCCCGCGCCGACGCCGTCGGCCGCGGCGGCACCCGCGTCGTGAACCGCACCGACGACTCGCCGCCGCGCCCGATCGGTGCGGTCGCCCTGGCGGCCACCCTCGCCGCCGTCGCGACGCTCGCCGCCCTGCAGG
>CAYTYU010000153.1:0-4952 GCA_964440815.1 uncultured Chitinophaga sp. | reverse complement strand
CCCGCCCGCGTCGCGGATCGCCTCAAGCGCCGCGCAGGCGATCACGAGCCCACCCTTCATGTCGGCGGCACCCGGGCCCGTCGCGCGGCCGCCGCCCGCGGCGACCAGCGCGCGGAACGGGCCGTGCGGGTCGTGCACCGTGTCGAAGTGGCCGCTCAAGAGCAGCCTCGGCCCGCGGCCCGCGCGGCGAGCCACCAGGATGTCTGCCCCCGCCGCCGAAGACGCCTGCCACGGGGGGTCGATCCACGCGGGCCGCGCATCGCACGGCACGTCCGCGAGGTCCGCGCCCAGCGCGCGCAGCCGGTCCGCAAGCGCCGCCCGCTGGCGCGCGAGGCCCGGCGCGAAGCCTTGGCCGGTGGGAATCGCCACCCACGCCGACAGCTCGTCCTCCATGCGCGCACGCATCGCGGAAAGCCGCGCGCACGCATCGCGCTCGATCGCCTGCAGGTTCACGCCGCACCCCCGGGCCATGCGCCGAGATCGAGCTTGCCCTCGTACACCTCGACCGCCGGGCCCGTCATCCGCACGCCCGACTCGCCGCTGTCCCACGACAGGTGCAGGTCGCCGCCGGGCAGGTGCGCCAGGAGCGGCGAGCGTGTCCGCCCGGTGACCAGGCCGGCCACGCACACGGCGCTCGCACCCGTGCCGCAGGCCTGCGTCGCGCCGCTGCCGCGTTCCCAGGTGCGCATCCGCACCTCGCCGGGGCCCACCACCTGGACGAAATGCGCGTTGATGCGCTCGGGGAACCACGCATGCCGCTCCAGGAACGGGCCCGCGTGCCCCAGGGGCACCTGCGACACGTCGCGGCAGTAGAGCACCGCGTGCGGATTGCCCATGGAGACCAGCGTCATGCGCGGGTCCAGGCCGCACGTCGCCTGCCACCCCGCAGGCGCATCGCAGCCGCGCCAGAACCCCTCGTCGATCGGGTGGTCCACGACCGCCGACGCGGGCGAAGTGCCCGGGATCGCCGCAGGGATGCGCGCACACGCCAGGATCGGCGCGCCCATGTCGACGGTGGCCTCGCACACGGTGCCGTCGTGCCCGCCGCGCCGCCACGCGACCTCCAGCACGCCGCGGCGCGTCTCGACGCGCAGCGGGTTCCGCTCGGACAGCCCTCGGTCGACGGCGAACTTCGCCACGCAGCGGATGCCGTTGCCGCACATCATGCCCTCGCTGCCGTCGGCGTTGAACATCCGCATGCGCACGTCGGCGTCGACGCCCGCGCTCACCGGCTCGACGACGATCAGCCCGTCGCTGCCCACGCCCACGTGCCGGTCGCTCACCCAGCGCGCGAGCGACGGCGCGTCGTCCACCGGGAACTGGCTGCCGTCCAGATAGACATAGTCGTTCCCCAGACCGTGCATCTTGGCGAAGTCGACCGGCGAGTTCACGGCCGCTTCACGGTGCCGAGGTCGATGACCAGCGGGCCGTGCCGGTAGAAGTCGACGTTCATGGTGTCGCGGCGCACGAAGGTCATCACCAGGCAGTTGGCGCGCGTGCTGTTGGCGTAGGCGAAGTCGCCCATGTGCGGGCCCGCGTATCCGCCGTTCTCGTACTCCTGCGCATGCAGGTGGAAGTGGAAGAGCGCCGTGTAGCCCTGGTCGAAGAGCTCCTGCGGCGCCTCGAACTTCAGGTCGCTCCCCGTGACGCGCGGCCGGACCTCGACCACCGACCAGTCGCCTGCGTCGTCGATGCGGATCACGCCGCCATACTCGGTGCGGCGGTCCTGCTGGTCGCGGTCGCCCATGTCGAAGAGCCGGGCCCGGACCGACGGGTCGTCCACGAGGGCGAGCGCCAGGTTGCAGGCCACCAGGTCGATCCAGCGCACCTCGTCCCGCTGCAGGCCGAGCACCTCGGTGCGCCGCGGCCCCGTCTCCCAGCCGGTGAAGTTGGCGCTGTACTTGGAGGCATCGCGGGTGCGCAGGCGCACCATGAGGTCGTCGTAGAGCTCCTCGCGCGAGCGCGAGAGCAGTTCCGGTGCGTGCTTGCGCGCGGCGAGCGCCACCGGCACGCCGCGCAGCTCGAAGCCCTGCTTGCGGTCCTCGGGAATCGCGCGCAACGCCTCGCCCGCAGCCTTCCAGTACTCGGGCGATGCGTTGGCGCGCAGCTTCGCGAGCCACAGGAGCTCCTCGCGCGTCTCCGGCAGGATGCCGAGGTCGTCGACGAGCTGCTTGATGTCGCGCAGCATGGCGTCGTCGGGACGGATCGAGCTCTTCATGACGAGCTCGCGCAGCGCGGCGCGCTCGTCGAGCCGGATGAGGATCTCCCACGTGCGCGCGCGCAGCCCGGCCTGGCGCGTCGGGTGCGACTCGTTCAGGACGGCAAAGAGGGCGTCCGGCACCCGGTCGGGCCCGTAGATCGCCGCGAGCGCCGCGAACTCCGGCCGGCCGCGCTCGTCGGGGCCCCAGACCGGCACCGCGCCCGCCCAGGAGTTCACCACCACCGCCGTGAAGTCCTTCATCCCGCGGGCGCCGATCTGCTCCAGAACCCAGCGGCGGAACTCGAAGGAGTCCATCCGCACGATGTTGGTCTCGAGCGCCTCGCGCAGCCCGGTCCGGTCGTCCTCGGCCAGCAGGTCGAACGCCGCCTGTCGCGTCCCGAGCGCCACGCCCGGGGCGAACACCAGGCGCCGCACCTCGCGCGCGGCATCCTTGTCGATGGGCCGGGCCCCCGCGGAGAGTCCCTTGATGGCACCCAGCTGCTGCTCGGACAGGCTCCTCGGGTTCGACAGGACCGCCATCGGGTCCTTCGGCGGGGAGGTGCAGGCACCGAGGCCAACGGCCACCGCGCACGCGCACGCCGACGCCGCGCCGCACGCCCAGCCCAGGACACGAACCATGGTCAGCCCGACTCGCCGGCGGGGCGGATCTGACCGGCGATGCCGGGCGGCGCCTCGTCTGCCTTCAGGATCTGGTCGGCCACCTCGCGGCGGTGCACGTCGACCTCGCGGGGGAACTCGAAGGCGATGCGGACGCGATCACCCTTGATCGCCGCAATGCGGACGATGCCAAGGGGGGCGGCAGGGTTGCCGATCACGACCTCTTCCCCCTCTCGACGGGTGATCACGAGCATCGGGCGAGCCTCCTGCCTGCGCCTCGCCAACCAGGGCGACCGTCCTGCCAGCCACCCGGTCTCGCGACCGATCCATGTGGCCTTCTGGCAGCCGGCGGCGTACGTGCCGCGCGCAAGATGAGCGTAGCGAGGACATCGGGTCGGCCCTCCATCCAGCGTTGAAATTTGGCCCACATGGCCACCGGCGCTCGGCTCTGACTCCCGGCCGACGCCCCGGGATCCGGACCGTAACTCATTGCAGCAGCTAGAAATGGAATGCCCCCGCGCCGGGTGACCGACGCGGGGGCAACGACGGAATCCAGGGCCCCGTGGCCCACTTCTGCCCCACCCTCGCCGACCATGGCGAGCCGAGGCGCACTGCGTGCCGTGCCATCCGTGGCGCGGCAGACCGTCACGGACGTCCCCGCAGGGGGCATGTTCCGGAAGCGACACCATCCGTGGCATCGCGGAGCATGGCGCCGAAGCGCGCGTCCCGGAGGATTCGTCCGCGATCCGTGCCGACGAGCCCTCCGAGGGCGACGTGCGCGTCCCACCCGACGCACGCCGCCCGTGTTCGAGATGTCGGCTGGGCACGTCGGCCGCCAGCCTCGGCGGGGCTTCAGGCCCCGTGGCGCTGCTGCGCGGCGGCCAGGGCCAGCCGCGCACGGCGCCAGATGTCGTCGGACGAGGGTTGCATCCGTTCCTGCTCCTGCTTCCAGGCGGCGGGGGCAGCCAGTTCCAGGTGGTCGCGCACGCCCAGGATCATGATTGGGCCTCCCAGGCCGAACTTCTGGAGCAGGCGATCCGGGATCCGGACGCGGCCGGCGCTGTCGAGCGGCACGCGGGCCGACTGCGAGAAGACCAGCCGTTCGAAATCGTGCATCGAGGGGTCGCCGACCAGCGACCCACCGAGGTCCTTGGACAGGTTGGCGAACGTCCGCTCCGGCCAGAGCCAGAGGTATCCGTTGGGGCCCGGGGCGGCGATGAATGCGTCGCCGTGAACCTTGGGGTCGATGACTTCCCGCAGCTCTGACGGGATCGCCAGACGCTGCTTCTGATCCAACGTGTGCTCGTATTCGCCGAGGAAGAGCAAGGGAACGGTCCCATTGGGGATGTTCGACACAGTACCCCACAATGCCCCACCTCGCAACCCCCTTGCCCCCCTTTTCCTTCAAATTTTTCAACCAAGTCCGAGAACTGCCCGCACATACGGAACCTAAGTCCCCGCGTTTCGGGCATTTGTGGACCGCGCGCCCATTCGCGATCAGAATCACGATGCATTGCCGACCCGCGCGCGCCCCCGACCGTATCGGGAGGGACTTCGCCGCATCCCGGAACGAACGTCAGGAGACCCATGATCCCCCGCAACCGACACGCCCTCGACTGGGTGCCCGCAGAACGGTCGAACGTGGCGCCGGTGCTCGACCGGATCCCGACGGGTTCGTTCATCCTCACCTCCGGACACGCCGACGTTCGCGCCGGCGTGAGCGTGCGGTGGGTGCAGCAGTGTTCATCGTCCCCGCCCATGGTCCTGGTGGCCGTGACGAAGGGCCATGTCCTCAGCCCGCTGATCCGCGACAGCCGGGCATTCGCCGTCTGCCAGCTCGACCCCGCCGACCGCACCACCGCACGCGCCTTCGACCTGCAGACGCCGGGCATCGACCCGTTCATCGGCGCGCCGATCGACCGCACGGCAAGCGGCTGCCCCGTCCCCGCACGCGCCATCGGCTACATCGACTGCGAGCTCGCGCGCCACGTCGACATCGACGGCGACTGCGAGATCTACGTGGGGATCGTCCACCACGCGTCGAACCTGCTCGACCCGCGCGACGTCGCCTCGTGCCTCTGCGAGCGCGGCGAGCCCGCGCGCAAGGCGGCCGCCCCCGCCGTGCCCGCGCGGC
>CAYTYU010000152.1:0-4974 GCA_964440815.1 uncultured Chitinophaga sp. | reverse complement strand
GCACCGGCAGCGTCGACGCGCTGCGGCGCGCACGGACGGGCGCGGCGGCCGGCGGGGCGTCCACGGGTTCGGGCGCCGGAGCGGCGTCCACGCGCTTCGAGGCGTCCGCCGATGCGCCGAAGACGGATGCGCGCGACCTGGCGGCGGAGACGCGCGGCGACGGCTCGGCCGCGGCGGCACCCATGAAGGCGCCGGACGCCGCTCCGGGCGAGCCGTCCGACGCGCTCGCCCGCCTGCGCGCGGCGCGCCAGCGGGCGCGCGACCAGGGTGAAGGCGGTGGTTCCGGAGGCGGCGCATGAGCGCGGCACTCCCGCCGGACATCGCGGCCATGCCGCCCTTCGATGAAGGCATCGACGACGAACGCACCGCCCAGGAGCGCTGCGCGGCCTTCCGCGCCGTCGGCCAGCGGCTGCGCGAGGCGGTCGGGCGCCGGCTCGTCGGGCAGCAGGCGGTGGTGGACCAGGTGCTCTGGTCGCTCTTTGCGGGCGGGCACGTGCTCCTCGAGGGCGTGCCGGGCCTCGGCAAGACGCTCCTCGTGCGTACGCTCGGCGATGCGCTGCACCTCGACTTTGCGCGCATCCAGTTCACGCCCGACCTGATGCCCGCGGACATCGTGGGCACGCAGATCCTGGTGGACGACGGGCATGGCCACCGCGTGATGCAGTTCCGTCCCGGGCCGATCTTCACGCAGGTGCTGCTTGCCGACGAGGTGAACCGCGCCAGCCCCAAGAGCCAGTCGGCGTTGCTCGAGGCCATGCAGGAACGCGCCGTCACGGTGGGCGGTCACACGCACCGCCTGCGCGACCCGTTCCTGGTGCTCGCCACGCAGAACCCGATCGAGCAGGAGGGCACCTACCCGCTGCCCGAGGCGCAGCTTGACCGGTTCCTGCTCAAGGTGTCGGTGCCGAACGTCGAGCGCGCCGACCTCATGGAGATCCTGCGGCGCACCACCACGTCGGCCGAGCCTGCCGTGGACGCTGTGCTCGACGGTGCGCGCATCGTCGAGGCGCAGCGCCTGGCGCGCCGCATCGTGATCGCGGCGCCGGTCCAGGACTACGTCATCCGCCTGGTGCTCGCCACGCACCCGGGCGGCGACCACGCCGACGAGCGCGCCGCACGCGAGATCGCCGTGGGCGCGAGCCCACGCGCCGCGCAGGCGATCGTCACGGCCGCGAAGGTGCGCGCGCTCTTCGACGGCCGGTTCCACGTCTCGATCGGCGACGTGCATGCGGTGGCGCCCGCCGCGCTCAGGCACCGCGTGATCCCGAGCTTCGAGGCCGAGGCCGACGGGCTCGACACCGATCGCGTGGTGGCCGGCATCATCGATCGGCTGCCTCGCCACGCGCCCGAGGAGGCGGCATGAGCCTCTTCTTCCAGAACCAGCCGAAGGGCACTCGGCCGCAGCGCGTCGACGACCTGCTCGGCAACGAGCTGATGGCCAGGATCGGCCGGCTCGACCTCGTCAGCCGCAAGATCTTCAGCGGCAAGCTGCAGGGTGAGCGCCGCTCGAAGCGCCGCGGCCAGAGCGTCGAGTTCGCCGACTTCCGTCCCTACGTCCACGGCGACGACCTGCGCTTCATCGACTGGAACATCTTCGGGCGGCTCGACCGGCTGTTCCTGAAGATCTTCCTGGAGGAGGAGGACCTCTCGCTCCTCATTGCCATCGACACCAGCGCCTCGATGGACTGGGGCGACCCGAACAAGCTGGTGTTCGCGCAGCGTCTGGCGATGGCGCTCGGCTACATCGGGCTGGTGAACCACAACCGGGTGACCCTCGCCTCCTTCGGCGAGGAGGGCGGCCTGCGCAAGCTCGTGAACCTGCGCGGACGGCGCCGGACGTCGGAGATGGGTCGCTGGCTCCTTGACCTCAAGCCCGGCGGGCGCGGGACGTTCGAGGAATCCATGAAGTCGCTCGCGCTCGCGCGCCAGGGCCGCGGCGTGATGCTCGTGATCAGCGACTTCCTGCTGAAGGACGGCTACGAGAAGGGCCTGCGCTACGTGGCCGGCCGCGGCTACGACCTCTGGTGCGTGCAGACGCTCGCCCCGCAGGAGATCGACCCGACCGCGCACGGCCTCGCCGGCGACTGGCGCCTCACCGACGTCGAGGACCGTGACGAGGCGGAGGTCACCGCGAGCCCCGGCCTGGTCGAGCAGTACCGCGCGAACCTCGGTGCCTGGTGCGCCGGGCTGCGCGACTTCTCGGTGCGCCGCTCGATCATGCACATGGTGGTCGACACGTCGACCGACATCGACGTGCTGCTCCTCGAGTACCTGCGGCGGCGGGGGCTGCTGCGGTGAGCGGCCCGGCGTTCGTGGCCATCACCTGGATCACGCCGCTCACCGGCATCGTGACGGCGGCGGCGCTGGTGCCGCTCCTGCTTGCGCTCTACTTCCTGAAGCTGCGGCGCAAGCCGGCGGCCGTCCCGAGCACGCTCCTCTGGAAGCGCAGCGTCGAGGACATGCGCGCCAACACGCCGTTCCAGCGGCTGCGGCCGAGCCTGCTGCTCTTCCTGCAGCTGGGGCTCCTCGGGTTCGTGGCGTTCGCCCTCATGCAGCCCCGCGTGGACCTCGGGCTCTCCTCGGGCGGGCGCACGGTGATCATGATCGACACGTCCGCGTCGATGGGCGCCACCGACCTCGCCGAGGGCAAGACCCGGCTCGACGTCGCCAAGGAGCAGGCCAAGGCGCGGGTCGAGCAGCTCTTCGCCGGCGGCCTCTTCAGCGCGCTGCCGGGCGAGACGATGGTGATCGCCTTCAGCGACGCCGCGAAGGTGGTGCAGCCGTTCACGCGCTCGGGCGGCGACCTGATGCGCGCCATCGACCGCATCGAGCAGACCGACGGCGCCAGCCGCATCGGCGACGCGCTGGCGCTTGCGCGGGCGTTCGCCACGGTGATGGACCCCGAGTCGCAGGGCGCGACGCCCACCGAGGGCGCGACGCTCGAGCTCTGGTCCGACGGACGGATCGAGGACCTCGCGTCGGAATCGGTGCGCCCCGGCGAGACGCTCACCTACCACGTGACCGGGCGTGCCGATGCCGCGAACGCCGGCATCGAGGGGATCGCCGCCGAGCGCAGCGCCACCGACCCCGGCCTGATGCAGGTCTTCGTCACGCTGCGCAACGATGCGCCCGAGGCGGTCGAGACGGACCTCGAGCTCGTGGTCGACGGCTCCGTGCGCTCGGTGACGCCGAAGCCCGTGCGCATCCCCGCGGCCGAGACCGCGGCGAAGCCCGGCGAGGGCCCGGCGTACCGGCCGGGCTACGAACGCTTCACGTTCCCGCCGCTCGTCCAGCCGCGCGCCGGGGTGATGGCGGTGCGGATCGCGCGCACCGACGCGCTGCCGGCGGACAACCGCGCCGAGATCGCGGTCGCCGCGCCGCGCCGGCTGCGGATCGCCGTGGTCGGCAACGTCGACTTCGCGACCGCCAACGTCGTGCGCGCCATCCCGGCCGAGAAGGTCGAGATGCTCTCCGCCAAGGAGTTCGCCGAGCGCGCCGCGAAGGCCGACCAGTTCGACGTCATCGTGGCGAACCCCGCGGCGCTCCCGGCCGCGCTCCCGCCGGGGCGGTACCTGTGCCTGGGCGTCCCCGCCGGCGTTGAGGGGCTGAACCCGTACGGCACCAAGGAAGGGCTCGTGGTGCGCGCGCAGAAGGCGTCGCACCCCTTGCTGCGTGCCGTGAACCTCGACGACCTCTTCGTCGCGAAGGCCACCGCCATCGCGCCGGCCTCGGACGTCGAGGCGATCGTCGAGGGCCCGGACTCGCCGCTTGCGGTGGTCTCGCGCCGCGGCCCGGTGACGGCGGTCATCGTGGCGTTCGACCCGCTCGATTCCAACTGGCCGTTCCAGCGCGGCTTCGTCACGTTCCTCGCCAACTCGGTCGAGTGGCTCGGCGGACTCGACCAGGCAGCGGTGCAGGAAGAGCACCGGCCCGGCGAGACGCTCTCGGTCCGCGTGACGGGCGGCGTGCGCGAGGCCACGGTCACCGGCCCGGACGGCACGCGCACCTCGGTGCCGGCGCGGGAGGGAACGGTGACGTTCGGCCCCGTGACGCGCGCGGGCACGTACCGCTTCACGTGGTCGGACGATCGCGGCGCGCAGGTGCGCGCGTTCGCGGTGAACCCGGCTCCGGGCGAGGGGCACATCGCGGCCGTTCCCGAGATCGAGGTGGGCACCCAGCGCGTGGCCGCAAGCGGCGGCACGGGCGCGCTCAGCGACCTGTGGCCGTACGCGCTGGCGGCGGCGCTCCTCCTCCTCGTGGTCGAGTGGTGGGCCTACCACCGCCGGCACTGGGTGCGCCCCGCGGCCGGCGCGCGCGCGGTGCGCCCGATCGGCGCGGGCGAGTCCCGCGTCGGCGGCGCTCCTATCATCCGCGCATGAATACGACAGGCGTTCCCTCCGGCACCGACCGCATCGCGCAGTTCGAGAAGATGGCGTCGGCCGACCCGACGAACGAGATGGCCCACTTCTCGCTCGGGAAGGCCTACCTCGATGCCGGCCGCCACGCCGAGGCCGCGCGCAGCTTCGAGCGCTGCATCGAGCTCGTGCCCGAGATGAGCAAGGCGTACCAGCTGGCCGGCCAGGCGATGGTCGGCGCGGGCTGGACCGACCGGGCCGTCGACGTGCTGACGCGCGGCTACGAGATGGCCGCGAAGAAGGGCGACCTGATGCCGCGCAACGCGATGGCCGAGCTGCTGCGCTCGGTCGGCCGCGAGCCGCCGAAGCTCGCCCCCGAGGTCGACGCCGCCGCCGAGCGCCTGAAGGCAAGCGGCGCGTTCATCTGCCAGCGCACCGGCCGGCCCGGCAACAAGCTGGCCTCGCCGCCCTTCAAGGGCCCGATCGGCCAGTGGATCTTCGAGAACATCACCGCCGAGACCTGGAAGCAGTGGATCGGGCAGGGCACCAAGGTCATCAACGAACTGCGCCTGGACTTCAGCCGCGACAAGGACCAGGAGACCTACGACCAGCACATGCG
>CAYTYU010000151.1:0-5011 GCA_964440815.1 uncultured Chitinophaga sp. | reverse complement strand
GCAGCGTGGCCGCGCCGAGGAGGACGAAGAGCGTCGCCGGGTCGGGCAGGCGGTTGCCGACGCGTTCGATGATGGCCAGGAATCCGGAGGTCCGCGCCTGCATGGGCCGCAGGGTAGCCCGCGGTCCACGAGGCACGGGGCGGCGACTTGGAAGCGCCGCACGCCGTCACTACCCTATCTTTGCTGACGCATCCGCCCCATCGGTGCGCCCATCGCATGCCCGACACGGACCAAGGAGCCACCCGGTGACCAACAGACCGATCGAAGCCCTCCTGCTCGCCTGCACGCTGACGATGTCGGCGTCGTCCGCCGGCGCGGGCAACACCACCGGATCCTTTCAACTGCTCGGACTGACGGGTCTGACGCCGAGCGACGCATCGGGCGACGGACGGGTCGTGGTTGGCTACAACCTGAACGAGTTCTGGTACTGGACCGCCGAGCAGGGGCTGGTGCCCATCGGCGGCCTCGCTCCGTCGGCGGGCGGCGCCGGGTCGGCCGGCGTGAGCGACGACGGCACGCGCATCGGCTACACGATCCTCAGCCCGCAGACCGGGAAGACCGAGGGCGCCTTCTACGACGTCGCCTCCGGCAAGACCACGGGCATCGGGAACTTCGGCTTCAGCTGCGACCTCTCCGCCACCAGCTGCTGGGGCGTCTCGGGCGACGGCCAATCGATGGTCGGGCTGGGCTGGCACGTGAACTGCGCGGCCCGCGGGTACCGCTTCGGCACCACCGGTGGACTCGTCGACCTCGGTTCGACGGTCGCCGGTTCTCCCTCGCGTGCGAATGCGTGCAATGCCGATGCCACGGTCATCGCGGGGTGGCAGGACACCGCGTCCGGCGCGCGCCAAGGTGCGGTCTGGATCAACGGCGTGCAGCGCCTGATCACCACCACGTCGGGCGCCGCCCTCGGCGAGGCCGGCGGCGTCAGCGCGGACGGCACGTGGGTGATCGGCCAGGGCTCGTCGTCGAACAGCTTCCGCGGCTGGCGCTGGAGCCAGGCCACGGGCTACCAGGCGCTGCCCGCGTCGCCGATTCCCACGCTGACGCGCACCTTCCCGACGGCCGTCAGCGCGGACGGAAGCCGCATCCTGCTCTTCTACCGCACGCAGTTCCCACCCTCGACCGCCGGCGAGGGCTACCTGTGGATCGACGGCACGATCACCCCGCTCGAGACGCTCGCCGCGCAGGCGGGCATCACGCTGACGCCGGACATCCGGATGGCGCTGCCGCTCGGGATGTCGCGCGACGGCTACACCGTCGTCGGCACCGCCCGCACCGCCGCCGGCGTGCAGGGGTTCATCCTCGACCTGCCCCGGCCCGCGACATGCCCCGCCGACTTCAACGACGACGGTGCCGTCAACGGCGATGACCTCGGCGTGATGCTCGGCGCGTGGGGCGCGTGCCCAAGCGGCGCCTGCGAGGCCGACCTGAACGACGACGGCGCGGTCAACGGAGACGACCTCGGCGAACTGCTCGGTGCGTGGGGCCCGTGCGGCGCAGCCTGAGCGGCGCGGCGCGGGTCGGAGGCTAGCAGGCTGTTGAAGAAGTCCCGCGATTCCGCGCACTCGGAAAAATCCGTCGGCCGCTCCGGTACGAACCTTCCTTCATGCGAGGAAGACCCCAGAGCCAGCCGTCGATGTGGTGCCGCCTGAACCTCGAGGAGCTGGTGGAGCCGGACCACCCGCTTCGGGCGGTGAAGCGGATGGTGGACCGTGCGCTCTCGGAGATGAGCCGCAGCTTCAGCGCGGCCTACGCGGCGAACGGTCGGCCCGGGGTGCCGCCGGAGGTGCTCCTGAAGGCCTTGCTCCTCCAGTGCCTGTATTCGGTGCGGAGCGAGCGTGAGATCTGCAGGCGGATCAGGACGGACATGCTGTTTCGGTGGTTCCTGGACATGGAGCCGGACGCGGAGGTCTTCGACCACGCGGTCTTCACGCACAACAGGAAGCGCCTGGAGGAGCACGGCCTGACGGGCCGCTTCTTCGACGGGGTGGTGCGGCAGGCCCGGGAGGTGGGACTGATGAGCGACGAGCACTTCTCGGTGGACGGGACCCTGATCCAGAGCCACGCATCGCTGAAGAGCCTGAAGCGGATCGAGCGGGAGGAGTCGGGCCGAGATGGCGACAGCACGCCGCCCACATCGGGCGGAGGCCGCAACGCGCCGGTGGACTTCCGTGGCGAGCGGCGCTCGAACGCGACGCACCGCAGCTCGACGGACCCGGAGGCGCGCCTGGCGCGCAAGGGCGAGATGGTGGGCGCCTTCCTGAGCCACTCGGTGCATGCGATCTCGGAGAACCGGCACGGGCTGGTGGTGGCGGTGAGCGTCGAGGAGGCCAACGGGCATGCGGAGCGCGAGAGCGCGCTGCGGATGCTTGGGCACATGCGCCGGAGGCACGGGGTCGAGCCGAGGACGCTCGGGATGGACGCCGGCTACGACGCGGGCGACTTCCTGTCGGAGCTTGAGCGGCGCGGCATCGTGCCGCACGTGCCGGTGCGTCCCGGCCGGATCGTGCCGAAGGACGAGGGGTCGCTTGCTCGGATGCGGGCGAGGATGCGCAGGATCCTTCCGAGCTACCGGGTGAGCCAGCGGCGGCGGAAGATGATCGAGGAGGTCTTCGGCTGGGTGAAGACGGTGGGCCTCCTGAGGCGCGTGCGCCACGTGGGCCGGAAGCGGATCGCGCAGGTGACGGAGATGACGATGGCGGCGTACAACCTGGTGCGGATGTCCAGGCTGCTGGCGACCTGAGCCCCGGACGGCGGGCTGGCGGAGGCGTCGCGGCGGACGAAATCGGGCCGATCCGGGTGACCGGGCAATGCACAGCCCGCGATGAGTCGCGGAGCGCGCGGTGAAACGCGTCAAAGCTGGACTACTTCAACAGCCTGCTAGCGGCTCGGGCGGCCGAGGATGCCTGCGCGCGCCAGGCGCTCTTGGTGGCGCCTGATGAGCCCCATGTCGTACCCGCACAGGCTCCCGATCTCTCGCTCGACGCGCGCGAGGTCGAGCCGCGCATGATTGTCACGGAACAGGCCGATCTTGACGTAGGGAACCCCATCGCGGACGAGCGAGACCGGCCGCAGGAGCGACGGGTTGGTCCGGCGGACGTCCCAGCCTCGCTTCCGCACGATGGCCAGCGCACGGCGAGGCCGCAGAGGCGAGAGCATCGGCAGGACCGCCCCCCAGGCTGATGCAGGCGCAGTCCGCGGGTCGTGGATGGCCGAGAGGGCGAAGCCCCTGCGCGAGAGGCTCTCAGAGAGTCCGAGCTCGTAGCGATCGACGATCTCGTCCTTGGTCGGGAGCGGAACCACGCCCGCCCAGAAGTCGCGGAAAGCAGCGGATCGGAGCACCGGGCGCCGCATCGCGACGAACCACGACTGGAGGTGAAGCGCGGATGGGTGGCGCCTCGCCGCGCTTCCCTCCCCAGAGAAGCACATGCCCCATGCATCCGCGCGTGCGACGCGCGGATCTGCGAGCACGGGCGCCAGGTCGGACATCGGCCCGTACACGCTGTCATTGACGCAGATCAATTCGTCGATGCCGTCGAGCGACGCGATCGACTCGATGCCCGCCCGCCAGCTGCAGAAGTCGTAGCCGGAGTTGTCGCGCGGGATGAACTCGTCCACGAGCCCGCGATCGGCGCACGGCAGCTCCCGGGCGCTTGCCGACACGAGGACCAGCCGGTCCGCCACGCGACGGTACTCGCGCAGCGCCGCCAGGACGTAGTCATCGACCACGCCCTCGGGGTCGAAATGGGCCATGATGACGGCGCGCGTCATGGCGCGCCCTTCCGCGGGCATGCGGGGCGGATCGCACGCGAACCCAGTCCCCTCGCGCGGGTCACCCGGCAATCCACTGTGGGCGCGGGGGCGCCGTCGCGCCGCGAAGTGCCGAGGACCTCGCCTCGACCATCATTCGCACCACGTCCTTCATTCGATGGCG
Organism: uncultured Chitinophaga sp.; assembly: GCA_964440815.1. Classification (GTDB taxonomy): domain Bacteria; phylum Planctomycetota; class Phycisphaerae; order Phycisphaerales; family SM1A02; genus UBA966. Next base: position 1,074 of record CAYTYU010000151.1, on the reverse strand, counting down.
GGCGCTCCAGCCGATGAGCTCCCTTGCCCGCGAAGGGTCCGCGCGTCCGCATTCGAGCTCGGTCGGCCGGACCAGCGACGGCTCGAACGACACGTGATTCGCCCAGTCGAGGCCGACCGCGGCGAACGCCTCGCGCACGAAATCCTGCAGAGATGCCGTGTGCCCGGTCGCGATCACGAGGTCCGCCGAGCGCTCGCACTGGAGCATCCGGTGCATCGCGACGACGTATTCCGGCGCCCATCCCCAGTCGCGCTGCACGCCGAGGTCGCCGAGCCGCAGCGAATCCGCCTCGCCGGCGGAGATCCGGCATGCGGCCGCGACGATCTTCTGGGTGACGAAGCGCTCGGGTCGCAGCGGGCTCTCGTGGTTGAAGAGGATCCCGGTGCACGCGTGGATGCCGTAGGCATTCCGGTACTGCGCCACCTGCCAGAAGCTGGTCGCCTTCGCGATGCCGTAGGGGCTGCAGGGGCGGAACACGGTGTCTTCATTCGCCGGCGCGCCGCCGGTGTTCCCGAACATCTCCGAGCTGCCGGCGTTGTACATCCTGATCGGCGCCTTCAGGAGACGGATCGCCTCGAGCAGGTTGATCACGCCGACCACGATGCTCTCGAAGGTCTCGACCGGCTGGTCGAAGGACATGCGCACCGATGACTGGCCGGCCAGGTTGTAGATCTCGTCGGGCTTCGCCGACGCGACCGCCTGCAGCGTCGAGCGGAAATCGACCGGCGACATGCTGATCACCTGCACGCGGTCGCGGATCCCCAGCGTGCGCAGGCCATCGAATCGCCCGGTCTCGGCATCGCGGCTGGTCCCGACCACGTGGTAGCCCATCGACAGAAGGTGCTCCGCGAGGTAGGCACCGTCCTGGCCGCCAATGCCGGTGATGAGGGCGCGCTTCATCCGTGTTTCCGGCCCGAGGGTACCGCGCGCAGGCGCCGACGATCAGGGCCGGAGACGCGGGTTATCCGGGCGCGCGAGACGGCCCTCGCGCCCGATGGATCGGCTACCATTTCGAGCCCCGGGCGATTAGCTCAGCTGGCTAGAGCACACGCATCACACGCGTGGGGTCACTGG
>CAYTYU010000150.1:0-5049 GCA_964440815.1 uncultured Chitinophaga sp. | reverse complement strand
CCTGCGCGTGAAGCCCACGCCCGACGTCGTGCTCGCCAGTTCCTCGCCGCGGCGCCAGGCCATCCTGACGGCCGCAGGGATCCGGTTCGAGGTGCTGCCGCCGGCGATCGACGACGCGCTGCTGCCTGCCGCCACGGACGATCCCGCGCGCCTCACCATGGGGCTCGCGTGGTTCAAGGCCCGCCAGGTGCTCTCGGCGCTCGCGGCGCGCGGCGACGGCCCCGCGCCGCGACTCGTGCTCGCCGCCGACACCGTCTGCGTGGTCGACGGCCGGATCGTCGGCAAGCCCGCCGATGCCGACGATGCCCGGGCCATGGTGCGGTCGCTCGAGGGCCGGTCGCATGACGTGGTCACCGGGCTGTGCATCGCCGACCGGCATTCCGGGGCCCGCACGCTCCTCGCCGACCGCGCCACCGTCACGCTCGGGGCGCTGCCCGCAGGGGAAGTCGATCGCTACGTGGACTCCGGTGCCTGGCGGGGGAAGTCCGGGGGCTACAACTACGGCGAGCGCGCCGCGGCCGGCTGGCCGCTGGCCTGCGCGGGCGACCCGGAGACGGTGATGGGCCTGCCGTCGCGGCTCGTGGTGCCGCTGCTCGCCGCGTTCGGGAGGGCCGCGTGAGCGCGCGCGGGCCGCTGCCGCCGGCATTCGGTCCGCTCGCGCACGTGGCGGCGCTCGGCTACGCCCTGGGCGTGCGCGTGCACGGCGCGTGGTGGGCCGCTCGGCGGGGCGCCGACGTCGGCGTGCCGGTGATCAGCGTGGGGAACGTCTCGGCGGGCGGCACCGGGAAGACGCCGTTCGTGCGCTGGGTGGTCGAGGCGCTGCGCCACGGCGGGCGCTCGCCGGTGATCGCGATGCGCGGCTACCGCGCGCACGCCGGGCGATCAGACGAGGCCGAGGAGTACCGGGCCATGCTGCCGGAGGTCCCGTGCGCGGTCGGCGCCGACCGAGTCCGCGCGATCGCCGCGGCGCGCGCGGCGCTGTGGTCGGCGAAGCGACCGCTGGTGATCAGCGGCCGCGGCGCGCGCGGCGCATCCCTCGATCGACTGCGCGGTGCTCGACGACGGGTTCCAGCACCGCCGCGTGGCGCGCGCGCTCGACGTGGTGCTCGTCGATGCGACGGTGCCCGCGATCGGCGGCGCGATGCTTCCGGCCGGGTGGCTGCGCGAGCCGGCGTCGGCGCTCGCGCGTGCCGACCTCGTCGTGGTGACGCGCGCCGCAGGCTTCGATCGGTCGCTTGCCGAGCTCGTGCGCCGCTTCCGCGGCCGTGATCCGGACGCCTGGACGCGGCACTCGTGGGACCGAGTCGAGCGGCTCGGTCCGGCGGGTGCCTTCGTCCCCGACGCATCGCTGCGCGGCCGCCGCGCATGGGTCGCGTGCGCGATCGGCAACCCCGGGGCGTTCGTCGCCGACGTGCGCGCCGCGGGTGCGGAGGTCATGGGCACCGTGCTCCGCCGCGACCACCATGCGTTCACGGCCGACGAGGTGGAGCGCCTGGCGCGCGACGCCGGGGATGCGGACATCGTGCTCACCGGCAAGGACTGGGCGAAGGTCGGGCCGCTGGTGGCGGCGTCGGCCGGGCATGCCCGCGAGGCACGGTGGTGGGTGCCGCGAGCCTCGATCGCGTTCGATGCGGGCGAGGACTGCGTGCGCTCGGCGGTGCTCTCGGCTGCATCGCGCGCGATCCGTCCGTGATCGCTGTGGATGCGGTGGGGACAGCCTGTCCAAAGCGCTGCAGCGCAAGTCTTTTCCCATGAGGCACTTGTGCCGGGATTGGGGCTTGACTCCGGCGGGATCCGTTCCCATACTGAGCCCTCATCGCCCCGCCCGCCCCGAAAGGGGGGGCCGGGAGCGGCTCCAGGAGGCCTCGAGGCATGTCGACCGTCACGAAGAAGGAACTGATCGAGCGCCTCGCGGACCAGTCCGGGCTCAAGCGGCAGGACGTGCGCCGGGTGGTGCAGGGCTTCCTCGACGAGATCATCAACGAGCTTGGCCGCGGCAACCGCCTGGAGTTCCGGGACTTCGGCGTCTTCGACGTGCGCGAGCGCGCCGAGCGCATGGCCCAGAACCCCAAGACCCTCGAGCGCGTCGTGGTGCCCGCCAAGCGCACCGCCCGCTTCCGCGTCGGACGCCTGATGAAGGCGTGCGTCGACGGCGGGACCACCGTCGCCTCCGTCGCCGAGCTGTCGGGCGCCGGGACCCAGGACGCCTGACGCGCGTCCCGCGCGGCCCCGTCCATGGAGCAGCAGGCAGCAGCCACCGGCCGCGCCGACGGCGCACGTCCCGCGGGTGACCGCCCGGGCCGTCGCCGTGACGCCGGCCGTCGCGCGGTCGCCGACCCCGCCGAGGTGGCGCGGCTCTTCTCGGCGCTCCCGCCGTCGGCCCTCGAGGCGGAGATGAGCCTCCTGGGGTCGATGATCGTCGACCCCAAGGTGATCCCGGACGTGATCGGGATCGTCAGCCAGGCCGACGACTTCGCGCGCGCGGCGCACGGCACGATCTTCCGCCACATGGTGGAGCTCTACGACGCGACGGCGACGATGGAGATCGTCTCGCTCGTGCAGCGCCTGAAGGACCACGGCGTCCTCGAGGACGTCGGCGGCTCCCAGTACCTGATGGACCTCGCCGAGGGCGTCGCGACCGCGGCCAACGCCGCCGAGTACGCGCGCCTCGTGCGCGAGAAGGCGACGCGCCGCGAGCTGATCCGCGCCGCCGGCGAGATCCTCGTCGACGCGCACCAGTCCGTCGGCGAGGCGTCGATGGTGCTCGGCGAGGCCGAGGCGCGGATCTTCGCGATCGCGCAGCGACGCGAGGCGCGCTCGGCGGCCACGCTGCGCGAGCTCCTCGACGAGACGGTGAAGATGATCGAGGCCAGCGCCGGCAAGCACGTGACCGGCGTGCCCACCGGGTTCGACCAGCTCGACGAGATGCTGAGCGGCCTGCAGAAGGGCGAGATGGTCATCCTGGCCGCGCGGCCCTCGATGGGGAAGACCGCCTTCGCGCTGAACATCACCGAGAACATGGCCTCCTCCGGGTCGCCGGTGGCGTTCTTCAGCCTGGAGATGGGCAAGCAGCAGCTGGTGCAGCGCATCCTGTGCGCGAAGTCGGGCGTCGACGGCCAGAAGCTGCGCAAGGGCATGGTGGGCAAGGAGGAGTGGCGCCGCCTCCTCGGCGCCTGCGACGCGCTGCAGGGGACGCAGATCTACATCGACGACACGCCCGGCCTCACGCTCCTGCAGATGCGCTCGAAGGCGCGCCGCATGAGGGAGAAGTTCGGCATCCAGGCGATCGTGATCGACTACCTGCAGCTCATGAGCGCGGGCACGCGCGTCGAGAGCCGCCAGGTCGAGGTGAGCGACATCTCCCGCGGCGTCAAGGCGATGGCGCGCGAGCTCGAGGTGCCGGTGGTGTGCCTCAGCCAGCTCAACCGCCAGTCCGAGGACCGCCAGGGGCACCGCCCGCGCATGAGCGACCTGCGCGAGTCAGGCTCGATCGAGCAGGACGCCGACGTGGTGATGATGCTCCACCGCGAGGAGTACTACCACCAGAACGACGAGAACTGGGTCGAGGCGAACCCGCAGAAGCGCAACGTCGCCGAGGTGCTGGTGCTCAAGCAGCGAAACGGCCCGACGGGCACGGTGGAGCTGGTGTGGGACAGCCGTTCGACGGCCTTCCGCAACCTGGCCCCGGCGGGGCAGGGCGCCGGCGTCGTCTACGGCGGCGCCGACGGGGACCTGCCCGCGTGAGCGGCCGGGAGGGAATGCGGGGCCGTCCCGCGCGTTCTGCCTCCGGCATGCCCGACGAGTCCACGCTCGCCGACGTCCTGTCGCGTGCCGCTCGCGGCGAGGACGCCGCGTGGCGCGCGATCGTCGACGAGTACTCGCGCCGCGTCTATGGGCTGCTGCGCTCGCAGGGCGCCAACCCGGACCTCGCCGAGGAGATCACCCAGTCGGTCTTCTGCACGCTGGCGGCGAAGCTGCCGGAGTACGTCGAGGGCGGGCGCTTCGAAAGCTGGCTGTTCCGCATCGCGATGAACCGCCTGCGCGACGACGCGCGCCGCCGGCGCCGCCACGCGCGCCCGGCCGGCGAGACCGAGGTGCTCGAGGGCCTGGCGGGCCCGGCGCCGGAGCCCGAGCCGGCGCGCGCCGACGCGGACGACCTGTCGGCCCTGCGGGCGGCGGTCGCGCGGCTGTCGCCCTCGGACCGCGAGATCATCGACCTGCGCCACGTCGGCGGCATGAGCTTCAAGCAGATGGCCGAGCACCTGAGGGAACCCCTCGGGACGCTCCTGGCCCGCCACCACCGCGCGATCGGCAAGCTGCGCGCCGCCATGCAGGAGGCGGGGATCGGCCCGCCGCCCGCCCACGGGGGGCCGTCGTGAGCCGCCGGTTATCCGTCGCCCTCGCCGTCCCGCGCCGCAATGCGGGCGCCCGACACGCGTTCCACAGGAGGTTTCGACCATGAACGACCCGTTCCACGAGCATGTTGGGGAGCACCTCGACGACCCCGCGCTGCGCGCGCTCGCGCAGCGCCTGGACGCCGCCGGCCGGTCGTACGACCACGAGCGGCCGGGCTTGGCCGACCGGGTGCATGCCGCGAGCGTGCGTCACCTGGCCGGTGCCCGCACCGCGCCGGTCGCGGTGATCGGCCGCTGGTGGTATGCGGCCGCGGCCGCAGTGATGCTGGCGCTCTCCGTCACGGCGGTCGTGCGCTTCGGCGCCGGCCCCGGCGCGGCGAAGGACATCGCATCGGTGGTCATGGTGCGCACGGCGCAGCTTGACCCGGCCGGCGGCTCGGAGTCGCTCCTCGTGGCGCTCATCGACCAGGACGCGGCGCTCGACGGCGAGTCGCTCGACGGCGCGAGCGCCATCGCGCTCACGCACCGTGGATCGCCCGACCTCGTCGAGATCGAGCTCGAGGAACTGCTCGCGACGGGGGGCCGCCGATGACGCGCGCCCGCACCGTCGCGACGTCGGTCGCCGCCTGCGCGGCGGTCGCGGCGCTGCTGGCCGCGGCGCCGTGGGACGAACCGCCCGCCGCGCCCGCACCGC
>CAYTYU010000149.1:0-5054 GCA_964440815.1 uncultured Chitinophaga sp. | reverse complement strand
GGGCGCGGCGGCTGCGGTGGTGTGGGTGCACTGGCCGGTGATCGCTTCGCTGCCTGCGCTCGGCCTGGGCGCGGCGCTCGCGCGCGCGGCGCCGGTCGTCACCGATGCGCTGGTGGCGGCGGTCGGTGCCGGCATCGTGGTGGCAGCGTTCGACGTGGCGGTTGCGCGCGTGCGCTGGCATGCGGCGGCGCGCATGGACACGGCCGAGGCGCGCGAGGAGCGCCGGCTCGAGGACGGTCATCCCGAGGTGCGCGCGCAGCGGCGGGCCGCCGCGCGCCGGACGGTCGCACGGTTCGCCCAGACGGGCAAGGAGTCCCATGGCATCGCTGCCTGACCGGATCGCGTCGTTCGTCGCCGAGCACCGGGCGTTCGCGCTGCCGGCGGCGCTGCTCGGGATGCTCGTCGTCCTCCTGGTGCCCATGGGCCCCTCGGCGATGGATGCGCTGGTGGCCGTCAACTTCGCGCTCGCGGCGCTCGTCCTGGTGCGCGCCTCGTCGCTGCGGACGCCGCTCGAGTTCAGCGCCTTCCCGGCGCTCCTCCTGGGAACGACCCTGTTCCGGCTGGTGATCAACGTCGCGTCGACTCGGCTCATCCTGAGCGCCCAGGGCTCCACGCCCGAGGAGGTCCAGGGCGTGGCGGGACGGCTCATCGAGTCGTTCGGGCGCATGGTGGCGGGCGACAGCGTGGTGGTGGGGGCAACGGTGTTCGCCATCCTGGTGGTGGTGCAGTTCGTGGTCATCACGAAGGGCGCCTCGCGCATGGCCGAGGTGGCGGCGCGCTTCGCGCTCGACGCGCTGCCCGGCCGGCAGATGGCGATCGACGCGGACCTCGCCTCCGGCGCGATCGACGCGCGTGCGGCACGGCGGCGTCGCGCGGAGCTTGCGCGCGAGGCGGACTTCTTCGGCGCGATGGACGGCGCGAGCCGCTTCGTGCGCGGCGACGCGATCGCCGGCCTGGTGATCACCGCCGTCAACGTCGTGGGCGGCATGCTGGTCGGCGTCGTGCAGAACGGATGGGGCATCGCCGAGACGGCGCGCGCCATCACGGTGCTCTCGATCGGCGACGGCCTGGCGGCGCAGGTGCCGGCGTTCGTGATCGCGGTGGCCGCGGGCCTGGTGACGGCGCGCGCGGGCCGCGGCAAGTCGATCGGCGAGGTGCTGCCGCGCCAGGTGGTCGGCGGGCCGCGCACGCTGTGGATGCTGAGCGGGTTCATGGCGGTGCTGTCGCTCACGCCGCTGCCGACGGTGCCGCTCCTCGCGGCGGCGGCGGCGAGCGCGGGGCTGGCGATGCTGGTGTCGCGGGCGGGTGGCGGTGCGTCGGCACCTGCCGGCTCCGGATCGCGTGCCGCGGCGATCGTCGAGGCGGCCGAGTCGGACGACGCGTCGGTCCGCCGCCGCGCGGAGGAGATCGGCGCGCTGCTCTCGATCGAGCCGCTCGAGGTGGAGGTGGGCGCCGACCTGGTCGAGCTCGTGCGCGAGGGCGACGCGTCGCCGGTGCTGCGGCGGATCGAGTCCGTGCGCCGGCAGGTGGCGCAGGACCTGGGCATCGTGGTGCCGCCCGTGCGCGTGCGCGACGAGCGCACGCTGCCCGCGGGCGGCTACCGGATCCGCATCCGCGGCGCCGCGGTCGGCGAGGGGGAACTGCGGCTCGGCGAGCTGCTGGCGATGCCGGGCGAGGGGCCGATTCCCGGGCTCCCGGGCATACCGGTGAGGGAGCCGGCGTTCGGGCTCGATGCCCTGTGGGTCGCGCCGTCGCTTCGTCGCCAGGCCGAGTCGGCCGGATGCGCGGTGGCCGCTCCCGAATCGGTGCTGGGCGCGCACTTCGCCACGGTGGTGCGCCGCCACGCCGACGAACTCCTGACCCGCGAGCACGTGGCCGACCTGCTGGCCGAGCTCGAGCGCCGTGCGCCGCGGCTCGTGGCGGACACGGTGCCCGCGTGCATCCGGCCCGGCGAGCTGCAGCGCGTGATGCAGTGCCTGCTCCGCGAGCGCGTGCCGGTGCGCGACCTGGAGGCCGTGCTCGAGGCCGTGGCGGATGCCTCGCGCCGCTCGCGCGATCCGCATGCGCTGGCCGAGGCGGCGCGTCTGGCGCTGCGCCGCACCATCTGCCAGCAGTATGCGCGCCCGGACGACGAGGGCCGCCCGGTGCTTGCCTGCGTCGTGGCGGGGGCGGCGCTCGACGCGTTGGTTGCTGCGGGCCTGCGCGAAGGTGACGGCGAGCCGTCGATCGCGCTGGTGCCGGCGGACGCGACCCGCGTGGTGCAGGCCGTCGCGGCCGCGGCCCGGCCGCTCGCGGCGGTTGGACTCCCCGTGGTGGTCGTCAGCTCGCGCGCCGCGCGCGCCGCACTCGCCCGCCTCATCGCCCCGCACATCCCCGGCAGCGCCGTGCTCTCGTTCGATGAGCTCGTGCGCGGCATCGACGTCGACCGAGTCGGCGAGGCCGAACTCGCCGCCCAACCCCAGGAGGCCGCGGCATGACCCGCGTTCGCTACATCGCAGACACCCTGGCGGAGGCCATCTCCGCCGCCCGCCGCGCCCACGGGATGGAGGTGCCCGTGCTGCAGGCAGGGCCTCGCCGTGGGGTCGGTCTTGGCGCCCGCCCCGCCTTCGAGGTGGTGGTGGACGCGTCTGGTTCCTCCGTGCGCGCGCGCCGTGCCGCGCGCGAGGCGCTCGCGCGCGCCGTCGTCGCGGCACGCCTGGCGCACGCGGAGGCGGAGGCGGTGGTACGTGCCCAGCCGGGCCCCGCGACCTCGGCGGCCGTCGCGCGGCTCGGGGCGCGGTTGCGAGCGCAGGCGCTGGCACCGGAACTCGTGCAGTGGGTGATCGCGCGCGTCGAGGACCGGCTGGACGGCGCCCGCGCCGACGAGGCGGCGGCGCTCATGCACGCCGCCGCGGTGCAGGCGGTGAGCGAGTTGCTTCCGGTCGATGCGCCCGCCGACCCGGTGCCCGTCGGGAGCCTGGGTCGACCGTGGGTCGTGGCGCTCGCCGGTCCGACCGGCGTCGGCAAGACCACCACGCTCGCGAAGCTTGCGGCATCGTGGCGCGTCGACCGGAGGCTGCGCGTCGGGATCGTGGCGGCGGACGCGTTCCGCGTCGGTGCGGTCGAGCAGCTGCGCACCTACGGCAGCATCATCGACGCGCCCGTGCAGGCCGCGCATGGACCCGCGTCCGCGGCGGAGGCGCTCGGGCGACTGGCCGACTGCGACGTGGTGCTCGTGGACACGCCCGGCCGCGCGCACCGCGACGCGACGAGGATCGGCGAGGTGGCCGAGACCGTGCGCGCGGTGCGCGCCGACGAGTCGCTCCTGGTGCTCCCGGGATCGGCGTCGGCGGCCATGCTGTCGGAGTCCGCGGATGCGTTCCGCGCGGTTGCGCCCACGCGCGTGGTGCTCAGCAAGCTCGATGAGAGCGAGGGGCTCGGTGCGCTGGTGAGCGCGGTGCGGCGCAGCGACCGTCCCGCGGCGTGGTTCACGACCGGGCAGGGCGTGCCGGATGACCTGGAGCGCGCGGATGCGCGTGCGTTCGCCGAGCGGCTGGTTGGGCCGGTGTCGGCGGTCACGCCGGTCACTCCGGCGGCGACTGCGGCCGCATCCATGGAGGCCGGCAGGCGCGGCTGATGGACGAGCAGGCCCGCGAGCTCCGCGCCCGTGCATCGGCCGCCGGACTCGGTGGCGTGGGCGATCGCCCCGTGGTTGCCGGCAACCGAACCGCCGACGGCGCCGGCCCGGCGCGCCTTGCCCGCACCATCGCGGTGGCGAGCGGCAAGGGCGGCGTGGGAAAGAGCACGGTGGCGCTCGGCATCGCGATGGCCGCGGCCGAGCGGGGCGTGAGAACGGTGCTCGTCGACGCCGACCTCGGGATGGCGAACCTCGACATCATGGCGGGCGTGCGGCCGGCGCATTCCGCCGCCGAGTGGCTCGGCGGACGCGTGACGCTCGCGGAGTGCTTCGTCGCGGTGGCGCCGCGCATGTGGCTCCTCGGCGGCGCCTCGGGCCTCGCGCGGATGGCGGACCTCTCGCCGGCGCAGCGCCAGCGACTGCTCGAAGGACTTTCGCATGTCGCGTCGCACGTCGACCTCATGGTGCTCGACCTCGGCGCGGGCATCGGTGCGGGCACGCTCGAGCTCGCCGGCGCCGCGGACCGCGTGCTCATGGTGACGATGCCGGAGCCCACGGCGCTCGCCGATGCCTACGGGTTCATGAAGGCATGCGTGCGCGGCGGCCGCCGCAGGGGCTGGAACGTCGCGTGCTCGATGGCGAGCGATGCCGCAGACGGCGCGCGCGCGGTCGAGCGCCTGCGGCGTGCCGTCGCGCGGCACCTCGAGGTCGAGGTGCGCGATGCCGGCTCGGTCCCCGATGACGCGGCAGTGCGCCGGGCGGTGCGCGCGGGCCGTCCGCTGCTGGCGGCGGAACCCGGGTCGCCGGCGGCGCGTGCCATCCGGCGGATCGAGGGATCGCTCGCCGGCCTGCCGGAGCCCTCGGCCCGGCCCGACCTCTTCTCCGCGCTTGCGGCGCGCCTTGGCGTGCGCGTGACGGGCGCCATGGCGGCGGCCATGGGCGGAGCGGCCATCACCGGCGCGTCGATGCCAAGGTGAAATTAATTCGCTGACCTCCGACTTTTCCCCTTGCAGGCGGGGGTAGGGGCTTGTTATATTGGACGCGCCGAGGCGTTCGTCATGGACCGACGTCGTCAAGGCACCCCCGGCATGGATGCTGGGGTCCAACGGGTGGCGGTGGTCTGTCCCGGTCGGCGGGACACCGGCGCCCTTCATCGCGATCGGGCAGAGGCGGGGATCCGCCGAACCCGGTCAACGTGCTTTCCGCACTCTCTTCTCGCAGGTCAAGGAGCGACCGATGTCGAAGAGCCAGGCGCGGGGGTCGTCACGGCAGACGACCACCAGCGCATCGAAGCGTTTGTCCCAGCCCGCACCCAAGCGAGGCGCAGCCCGGTCATCGGCCGTGGCCGTTGCCCCGCGTCCGGCCGCCAAGCCCGCGCGTGCACCCGCCCGCGCCGCTGCGCCAGATCATGGAGCTGACCAATCTCTACACGGACGAC
>CAYTYU010000148.1:0-5081 GCA_964440815.1 uncultured Chitinophaga sp. | reverse complement strand
GGACGGTCCTCATGGGGAATCCTTGGGCGCATCGCCGACCGGCGCGAAGGCCGCGGGCGCCCCGTCCGGCGGCCACAAGGGCGGCGGCCGGCCCGCGATGACCGTCGAGCAGATCGAGGCGCGGATCACCGAGATCGAGCGCCGCACGCGCGAGATCGACGAGTCGCTGCTGGACCCGAAGGTCTGCGCCGACGCGAAGCGCTCGAGGCAGCTGACCCAGGAACGGGAACGGCTCCAGCAGGAGCTGGAGCCGCTCGAATTCGAGTGGAGCCGGCAGGCCGGCTGACGTTCAGCTGCGCAGGACGACCTCGCCGCGCTCGTCGACGAGTTCGAGCATTCCCGGGCCGAGCTCGCGCACGAGCTCGCCGTCGGCGGCGAACTCGACCGACCAGGCAGAGCGCTGCGCCACGAAGGCCACCAGGTCGCGGGTGGCGCCGTCCTCGGAACGCAGCCGCAGCGTGTAACGGCCGCCGACCTGCAGGCCGAGGCCGACCGCGAAGACCTTGCCCGCCGATGCGTCGACCGCGAGGGTCAACGTGCCGCCGGCGCCCGAGTCGGCCGACAGCCCGCGATGGAACACCGCGCGCTCCATCCGCGCAAGCGCGCCGGGATGGTCGAGCGTGTCGAAGATCTGCCGTGGGCTCGCCGCGCCGAGGGCGAACTCGGTGATGCGCGCGGCCAGGCTCTGCGTCGACACCTGGAACACGAGCGCCGCCACCAGCGCCGCCATCAGCGCGAAGGCGGCCGCGCGCCAGACGCGCGAACTGCGCGCGAAGCGGTCCGAGTCGGCGCGCGCGACGGCGAGGTCCATCGCCTGCTGCACGAGGTCGTTGGCGTCGATCGAGCCGACGGACCGACGCGTGCCGCGCGTGGCGGTGCGCCCGATGTGCGCGATCGGGGCGAAGTCCGCCTCTTGGCGCTCCACCTCGGTCATGACGCGCGCGAGGGTGCGAACCTTGAGGTCGGCCGCCGGCACCTCGTCGGACGCCGACAGGAACGCCGGGTCCGACGCCACCTCGGCCTGCAGCACGCGAAGCTCCGACTGCACGGAGGGCGGCGCGTCGCGGAAGGCACGGTCGAACTGCGCCGCGTCCACCTCGTCCAGCATCCCGAGGGCGTCCAGCATGGCCTGGGCGCGCAGATCGGGGCCGCGGCTGCCGTCGGCAGCCGCGCGATCCGCGGGGGCACCACCATCATGGAATTGCATCTGCGATCGACTCCTTCTTTCCATTCGCACCGGCCGCGCCAAATGCTGCATCAACCCGTCGGCTCCGAGCCGGACACTTTGTTATTGGACCCCATCCGGTCCCGCAGGCGCGCCAACCCGCGGCTGAGGGCACTCTTGATCGTTCCCAGGGGTGCGCCCAGCTGCTCGCTCACCTCCCGCAGGGTGAATCCCTGGATGTAGGTGCGCTCGATGACCACCCGCTGCAGTTCCGGGAGTTCCGCCACGCGTCGACGGAGGATCTCGACGTCGTGCTCGCCGCCGATGTCGGTCGGGGCCGGGATCGACGGACCCAGGAAGTCGACGGCGGAATCGAGCCCGAGCTGCTCCGGACGGGCACCCTTGCGCCGCAGCCGGTCGATCAGGTGTCGCCGGGTGATCAGCATGACCCACGTCACCAGCTTCGCGCGGTTCGGGTCGAATCGATCCGCGGTCTGCCACAGCCGGACGAACGTCTCCTGCACCGCGTCCTCGCTCTCGGCCCTCGACGCAAGTACCTGCCGGGACGCCTTGTAGACCAGCCCGACGAATCGGTCGTACAGCTCGGACATGGCGGCCTCGTCGCCGTGCCCGACGCGCTGCATGAGCATCCAGTCCTGGCGGTCGCTTGCGTCCATGGGGGTCGTCGTCGCGGCCGCCGGCACCCGCCGGGACGGTCCGCTGACTCATAAGCATGCATCGGACTTCCGGGGCCGGCGGGGCCAAATCGGGGAAATTCGTCCGGAAGCCCCCTTGAGGTTCCACTCGATCGTGGCATCCTATGGATGTTCAGGGGCCGTGAAGTTCCGGCCTCCCGTCCGTGAAGACCCGACCCATGGGCCGACCCCAGGTTGCGCCAACCCCGTCGTGGCACGCCGATGCGCCGCATCGGGGCTTCACCATCGTCGAGTTGATCGTCTGCCTGGGCGTCATCTCCGTGCTCTGCGGCATCCTCCTGCCGTCGCTGCGCGCGACGCGCGAGCAGGCCAACCGGCTGGCCTGCTCATCCAACATGCACCAGATCGGCATGGCGCTCGGCGCCTGGGGCCTGACCCACGAGCAGCAGGTGCCCCACAGCCGCAACGCCGAGCCTTCCAGCCTGCGTCCGCAGGAACTCATGGCGGCGCGAATGGTGACGGGAGCCGAGGACGCCACGCGCGGATGGGACGGCCTGGGCCTCCTGGTGCGCGACGGGTTCATCGGACCCGGCCAGTGCCGGTGCCTGCACTGCGGCAGCCACCGCGGCGAACACTCGTACGAGCGCTACGCGAACGCCTACGGCAGCGACGCGAAGCTTCAGATCTACACCAACTACCACTACGCCGGCCACCTCACGTACCAGTACGACGAGTCGGACCCCCGCTACCGGCGGATCACGCTGAACGAGGGACGCGACGTGGTGCTCCTCACCGATGGCCTCCGCTCGCGCTCGGACTTCAACCACGGCAACGGGCTGAACCGCATGTTCGCCGACCTGTCGGTGGAATGGTGGGTCGACGAGCGCAACGAACTCGAGCGCGGGCTTCCGGACAACCCGGACGTGTCCGGCGCCTCCACGACGTCGCTCTACCGCGAGATCTGGGACCGCCTCAGCGACCCCAAGGCGGACTGACCGTACCCGGACGGGCTGCGCGCGCTCAGCGGACGACGTCGAAGCGTCCGCGCTGCGCGCGGTGCTCGCCAATCCCCAGGTTGATCGTCTCGTAGGCCTTCCAGGCGAGGCCGTTGCCCGCGACCATCGCGTCGATCTTGAGGAGCGGCATCCGCCGCTCGAACGTGCACAGCCATCCGTACGCGCGCCAGGGCGGCGCCGCGCCGAGCCCGAGCGTCGCGCGGCTGAGCACCACGCTGCCGGGCGTGCAGTTGGTGTCGCCGACCACCATGTCCGGCACGCGGTCCGCGAGGACCCGCTCCAGGATCGACTCGAGCGCGTTGGCGACCCGGATGCGCGGCAGGCGCGGGTTCGACGGCAGGTCGAGCACCAGGATGCGCACCGGCACGCCCTTCCCCGCGTCGAGCTCGACCCAGGCCACCGAGATCTCGTCCATCCCCGGCGGCTTCTCCAGGGCAAGCACCTCGGCGGAGACGATCGGCAGGCGCGACACCAGCGCGAACGGACCCACGCCGCGCATCTGGTGCGAGGCGGGCAGCCACTTGGTCCGGTTGGCGGGGAGCAGCATGTCCCCCGGCCCGGAGATCACCGAGACGTCGGCCGCCGGCACCACGCGCGCGAGCGCACCGCAGAAGCGGTCCACGCCGTCGTAGCCATGGCTCCAGTGGTTGGCCGAGCGCGTGTTCCAGTGCATCACCGTGAGCGCACCCGCGGCGTCGTCGAACTCGCCGAGCGCCCAGCCCACGTCGTAGCGCAGGAAGCGGTACCCGGAGACCAGCGTCGCAAGCCCCAGGATGCCCGCGACCACCTGCCGCGTGCGCGGCTTGAGGGGCAGCGCCCACGCCGAGAGCGCGGCCACGCCGCACGCGGCCAGCACCGAGGCCGCCGGCACCCAGAAGAGGAGCTGCGTGAGCGTGAAGCGGTCGCGCACCACCATCACCGCGAGCCATGCCGCGATCCCCGACAGCGAGAGGCCGAACACCGGCCAGGCGATCCCGGTGACGGCCTGCCCCAGGGGGCCGGGCCAGCGAGCGTGCATCACGGCGAATCCTCCTCGCGCCGCACGGCGCGGATGGCATCGATCACGGCGGGCGCAAGGCCCGGTGCGGCACAGACGATGCCGCGGTTGGCGCGCATCTGCGCGCCGGTCGAGAAGTCAAGCGGCGCGCCCTCCGCGTCGAGCACCGTGAGCCCGGCCTCGGCGGCGATCACCGCGCCGGGCGCGTGGTCCCAGATGCTCTCGTGGACGCCCACGGCGCGCGGCATGCGCAGCACCAGGTCGGCGTCGCCGCGCGCGGCGAAGGCGTACTTGCACTGGCTGTCCAGGCGCGTCTCGTCGATCGGGGCAAGCGCCGCCAGGCGCCGCTCCAGCCGCGAGGGCGCCGACACGCCGCTTCGGTTGTGCGAACGCGCCCAGCGGAGGCTCGTGGCGCGCCACTCCGCCGGCACCAGGCGGCGAAGCACGCGGCGCGCCCCATCGAGCTCGAACGCACCGACGCCTGCAGCGGCGGCATAGAGCGTGCCCGGGCCGCCGAGGTGCACGCCAATGTCGCCGGCCGGGCCCATGCGCGGGCACCCGATCGCGCCGACCGCGGCACGTTTGCCCTCGATCAGCGCCAGGCACACCGAGCACTGCTCACCGAGCACGAAGCCCTTCGTCCCGTCGATCGGGTCCACCGTCCAGAACGGCTCGCCGGCGCGCGGCACGTCGCCGTCGATCGCCGCCACCGCCGCGGCGCGGTCGCGCCACCCGAGTGCGGCGCGCACGGCGTCCACCACCACGCGCTCGACGTCGGGCCGACGCGCGGACGCCAGGCCCGCCGCCGACTCTTCGCCGACGAGCGGCACGCGTCCGTCCGGCGACGACCGCCGAAGCACGTCGACCACCACCGCCTGCGCGGCGAAGTCGGCCGCCGTGACGGGGGAGCCGTCCCCCTTCTCGACCGGCGGCACGTCGCGGAGCGTCGCGCCCATCAACCGAACGAGAGGCATGGCGGCCGCCACCGCATCGATCGCCCGGCGCAGGTCGGGCATCCGGGCATTCACGTCGTTCGTCGGCATCGCGGGCGCGCGAGGATATCGACGGCCGCCGCCGTCACCCGCTGCCAGAACGGCAGGCGGCAGGCGCCGCCCGCGCGGCATGGCCCCCGGGTCGGCAGGCCCGGCGGGCCGCGGGCGCCCCGCGCGCTGGCACGCAGGTTGCAACCATGGGGGCATGAGCAACAAGTCCCCGATCATCGGCATCGACCTCGGCACCACCAACAG
>CAYTYU010000147.1:0-5363 GCA_964440815.1 uncultured Chitinophaga sp. | reverse complement strand
CGCCGCGCCCGCCCCGAAGGCCCCCGTCGTGCGCGCGCCCGATGCGGTCGACCTCGGTCTCGGCCGGACGATCGCCAGCGCGCGCATCGTGCCGGGGAACATCGTGCCGCGCACCGACTCGAAGGGCGGCGAGCGCCTCCTCTATGCCGACGGCAAGTACGAGATCCGCGGAGAGGGCACGGCGGAACGCCCCTACCGCGTGAGCTGGGAGTGCCTGGCGAGCGCATCGGAGTCCTTCATCCCGCGGCTCAACGAGCATGACCTCCCGCAGCGCGTGGCCATGCTCGACGGCGCGTGGGTGCAGGTGGAGGGATACCTCGCGTTCCCGCTGATGGTGAGCGAGACCAAGGAACTGCTGGTGATGCTCAACCAGTGGGACGGCTGCTGCATCGGCGTGCCGCCCACGCCCTACGACGCCATCGAGGTGAAGCTCCTCGAGCCCGCGAAGCGTTCCGGCGCCCACGCCACGTTCAACTTCGGCGGCGTGAAGGGCAAGCTGAAGATCGACCCCTACCTCGTCGAGAACTGGCTGGTGGGGCTCTACCTCCTCGAGGATGCCTCGATGGTGGAAGGTGCCCGCCCCGAGCTCTGACCCCGCGCACACGGCCCCGATCCAACCAATGCTGATCACCTGCTCGATCGTCTCGCTGCTCCTCGCCCAGGCCGAGCCCGCGGCCGCCGCACCTCCGCCGCCGGCGGTGCCGCTGCGCGAGCGGCGCGATGCCGCGGGGCTCGCCGAGGCGATCGCCGCGCTGAGGGCCACGTGGCCCGACCGCGTCGGATCCCGGATCCTCGCCACGAGCGTCGGCGGCCATCCGATCCACCTGCTGACCATCGCCGACGACCCCGCCGCCGCGGCCGCACAGCCGGCGATCCTGGTGGTCGGGGGCATGGATGGACACCGCTGGTCGAGCATCGAGTCGGCGCTGGCCATCGCCGAGGGCGTCCTCCGCGACCGCCCGGAGTCGCTGCGCGGCGTCACCGTTCACGTGCTGCCGTGCGCGAATCCGGACGCGGCGGAGCGGTTCGCCCGCGGGCCGCTCCGTGCGTCCGCGAGCAATGCCGTGGCGCACGACAACGACAAGGACGGCTACGGCGAGGAGGACCCGCCGCGCGACCTCAACGGCGACGGCCTCATCACCCAGATGCGCAAGGCAGGCAGCATGCCTCCCTGGTGCAAGCCCACCCTCGTGACCGACCCGGCGGAGCCGCGCCTCCTGAGGTCGCCGGACGCGGCCGCGGGGCAGCTTCCCGAATGGACCGTGTGGACCGAGGGCATCGACGCCGACGCCGACGGCCGCATGGCCGAGGACTGGCCCGGCGGCATCGATCCGGAGCGCAACTTCCCGCACCGCTGGCCGGAGTTCGAGGACGAGGCGGGCGTCTACCCGCTGATCGCCATCGAGAGCAAGGCGATCGCGGACCTCGTCATCGCCAACCCGCAGATCTTCGCGGCGCTCGTGATCGGCCGCCATGACACCGTGGTCAACGTCCCAGACGCCAAGGCGCGCACTCCCGGCGGGATGCCGGTCATGCTCGACGAGGGCGACGCCGCGGCCTACGGCGAGCTGGCGAAGGCCTGCCGCGAGCTGGCCGGGCAGTCGCGCGCCGACGGCGCCGACACGGCCGGGAGCCTCGTGGCGTGGCTGAATGCGCAGCGCGGGATGCCCGCCTTCGCGACGACGCTCTGGGGACGCCCCGACGCACCGCCGCTCCCCGAGGGCACGCCCGCGAAGGACCCCAAGGCGCCGAAGCCTGCCGACGAATCGGCCGCCGCGTGGCTCGAGTACAGCGACCGCGCCCGCGGGGGCGCCGGCTTCGTGCCGTGGACGCGGCAGCAGCACCCGCAGCTCGGCGAGGTGGAGGTCGGCGGCTGGGTGCCGGGCTTCCGCGAGAACCCGCCGCTCGCCGAGGTGGCGCCGATGTCGTCGAAGCTCGTCGCGTTCCTCGGCCGCGTCGCCGACGCGCGGCCGAAGGTCGCGCTCTCGAAGCCGACGATCGCACGTGCCGGACCATCCCTCTGGCGGATCGATCCCGCGCTCACGAACACCGGCCGCCTGCCATCGGTCATGCGCGGCGGGCGCGCCGAGGGCGTCACGCCCGCGCACGTGGTGCGCATCTCGGTGCCGGCCGACCGCGTGAAGTCCGGGCGGCGCGTGGACATCGTGCGCGGCATCGACCCGGGCACCACGCGCCCCTGCTCGTGGATCGTGAGCGCCCCCGACGACGAGACCATCGCCGTCGAGCTGCTGTTCGCCGGGAAGCCCGTCGAGCGGCATGCCTTCCGGGGCGGCGTCCCCGTGGCGGCGGAGGACGCTCGGTGATCCGGGCGCTCGCCGCATCGGCCGCGGTCGGGATTGCCGCATCCGCCGGCGCCCAGCAGCAGATCGACTCCAAGGTCGACCTGCGCTTCAACCGCTTCGTGGACGTCGAGGGGATCAACGACCAGATGTTCCGCCTCGCGGAGGCCTACCCCGAACTCTGCCGCGTGGAGCGGATCGGCACGTCGTCGCAGGGGCGCCCGATGCTCGCCATGGTGATCGCCAATCCGCGCACCGGCGACGAGCGCGACAAGCCCGCGATGTACGTCGATGGGTCCATCCACGCCAACGAGATCCAGGCGAGCGAGACCGTCACCTACACGGCCTGGTACCTGCTGAGCGCGCACGGCAAGGTGCCCCGCCTCACCGAGCTCGTGGACCGGTGCGTGTTCCTGCTGGTGCCGCTGGTGAACCCGGACGGACGCGCGACCTGGTTCGCCGACGCCCACACGCCGAACTCGGCGCGCACCGGCCAGCTGCCGACGGACAACGACGGCGACGGCACCGCCGACGAGGACGGTCCCGACGACCTCGACGGCGACGGGCACATCACCATGATGTGGCGGCGCGACCCGTTCGGCACGCACCGCCGCGACCCGCGCGACCCCGACCGCATGGAGCGCGTCGCGCCGGAACCGCGCGCCGACGGCACGCGCGAGTACGGCGACTGGTCGATGGCCGGCCTGGAAGGGATCGACAACGACGGCGACGGCCGGATCAACGAGGACGGCCCCGGCGGCTACGACATGAACCGGAACTTCCCCAGCGGATGGGAGCCGGAGAACGTGCAGGGCGGCGCGGGCGCGTACCCCCTGTGCTACCCGGAGACGCGCGCGGTCGCCGACTGGGTGCTCGGCAAGCCCAACCTCGCCGCGGCCCAGTGCTACCACAACACCGGCGGGATGATCCTCCGCGGGCCGGGCGCCCCGTTCCGCGAGAAGGACTATCCCGCAGAGGACGTCGCGACGTACCGGCGCATCCAGGAGACCGGCGCGGCGATGCTCCCCTTCTACCGCCCGATGGTGATCCACAAGGACCTCTACACCGTGCACGGCGGTGCCGTGAACTGGTTCGCCGAGGGCCTCGGGGTCATCGGCCTCACCAACGAGCTCTGGACCGAGAAGCGCATCATGCAGGACGGCCAGGACCCGAGCGAGGAGGAGCGCCGCCTCTGGGACCGCCGGATGCTCTTCGACCAGACGCGCAGCCCCATGCGCGAGGTGCCGCATCCGGAGCATGGCACCGTCCTCGTGGGCGGCGGCACCAAGTTCAGCGCACGAATCCCGCCGCCCTTCATGGTGGAGGAGGAGCTGCACCGCAACTTCGCCTTCACCATGTACCACGCCGACCAGATGCCGCTCCTGCGCTTCGAGTCGGTGGAGACGAAGGAGCTGTCGCCCGGCCTGTGGGAGGTGACGGCGACCGTGGCGAACGACCGTCTCATCCCCTCGCGCACCGCGCGTGCCGCCGACCGGGGGATCGGGGTCGACGACGTGCTCGAGCTGGCCGGCGCGAACGTCGTCGCGGCCGGGCCGCTCGAGCGCCGAACGGACCGCACCTTCGACCCGCAGGAGTTCCGCCCGCATGCGCTGCGCTTCCCGCGCGGCGTGCCGGGACAGTCGTCGATCGCGGCGCGCTTCCTCGTCGAGGGCGCGAAGGGAACGCCCGTGACCCTGCGGCACTCGGCGCAGAAGGCACGCGACGTCGAGCTCGCGATCGCCCTCGGGGATCGCTGGCCCGCGCCCGCGGCGGACGCGTCCCCTGCAAGGGCCCCGTGACGGACGCAGCGACGGCCCAGGCGGGCGCGCTCGATGTCGCCGTGGTCGGCGCCGGCGCAGCGGGGCTGTTCGCCGCGATCTGGGCGGGACGCGCCGCGGCCGATGCCGGCCGGCCGGCACGCATCGCGGCCTTCGACGGCGCGCGTCGGCTGGGCGCGAAGATCCTGGTGGCGGGAGGCGGGCGCTGCAACGTCACCCACTGGCGCGTGGACGAAGGCGACTACGCAGGCAGCACGGCGCCCGCGATCCGCAAGGTGCTCCGGCGCTTCGGCGTCGAAGAGACGGTGGGGTTCTTCGCCGAGCTCGGCGTCGAGCTGAAGCGCGAGGAGACGGGCAAGCTCTTCCCGGTCACCGATGACGCGCACACGGTGCTCGACGCCCTGCTTGCGGCCACGCGGCGGGCGGGCGTGGACCTGCGGCACCCGGAGCGCGTCGAGTCGGTGGTGCCCGCGGACGGCGGCTTCCTGATCCGCACCGCATCCGGCGAGCGCGTGGCGCGCCGCGTGGTGCTCGCGACCGGGGGCAAGGCCCTCCCGAAGTCGGGGTCGGACGGCGCGGGGCTCGCGATCGCGGCCGGGCTTGGCCACCGGGTGACGGACCACGTGATCCCGTCGCTCGTGCCGCTCAGGCTTCCCGAGGGGCACTGGATCACGGAACTCAGCGGGCTCACCGTGCCGGCGGAACTGGTGCTGCGCTCGGG
Organism: uncultured Chitinophaga sp.; assembly: GCA_964440815.1. Classification (GTDB taxonomy): domain Bacteria; phylum Planctomycetota; class Phycisphaerae; order Phycisphaerales; family SM1A02; genus UBA966. Next base: position 564 of record CAYTYU010000147.1, on the reverse strand, counting down.
CGGCGGCAGGCGACTGGTGTCGTTCGCCGACAGCACGCTCTGCACCCACTTCGGGCTCAGCGGCCCGTCGGTGCTGAACGTCAGCCGCCACTGGACGATGGCGCGCTTCGACGACCCGGAGGCGAAGCTCGAGCTCTCGTGGACGCCGGGCATGGACGTCGAGGCGATCGACCGTGCGCTGGTAGAGGCGAAGGGACGCGGCGTCGGCTCGGTGCTGCGCGCATGGCTTCCGGAACGCCTGGTGCGCGCCCTGTGCGCGGCCGCCGGCGTCGACGCGGCCGCCACGCCCCAGCAGCTGGCGCGCGAACGCCGCCGGGGGCTGGCGCAGCTGGTCGGCGCCACGCCACTTCCCGTGACCGGCGACCGCGGATTCACGTTTGCCGAGGCGACCGCGGGCGGCGTGCCGCTGTCGGAGGTGCGGCTGGAGACGATGGAGAGCCGCGTGGTGCCCGGGCTTCACCTGGCCGGCGAGGTGCTCGACGTCGACGGCCGCATCGGCGGGTTCAACTTCCAGTGGGCCTGGGCGAGCGGGTTCGTCGCCGGGACGTCCGCGGTGGCGGCACT
>CAYTYU010000146.1:0-5371 GCA_964440815.1 uncultured Chitinophaga sp. | reverse complement strand
ATGCGGTCGCGCACGGCGGGCGGCGTGGCGGGATCGACCGCGCCCTCGGCCGCGCGCTCGAAGGCGCGCGCCGCGTCGCGCGCGGCCGGCGCCGGGTCGAAGGTCGCGAGGATCTTCCGGCGGCGTTCCTCGAGCAGCGCGATGAGCGCGTCGATGCTGGGCCCCAGCCCCTTGATCTGCGACGGGTCGATTCGGATCGCGTTGGCCAGCTCCTCGTCGGTGAAGCGGCGCATCGAGCCCATCGCCATGAGGTGCTCGAACGCGCCGCGCGCGGCGTCGCCGGCGGCGGACGGACGCGCGGAGCCGAAGCGGACCGGGTCGTAGCCGAGGTACTCGTGGAGCGCGCCGCCGAGCGGCTGCGGCCGCGGGGGCAGGGCGGGGCGTTCGTCCTCGGCGGAGTCGGTCACGTCACTTCACTTCGTAGGCCGTGCGGCCGTGCTTGGAGGTGCGGCTCACGCGGTCGGTGGCCCAGAGCCCGGCGAGGACGAACTCGGCGCACGAGGCGCGCACGGCCTCGTCCTGGCTCGCGTTCACCTCGAAGGCCTTGTCCCAGGCCTCGGGGACGCGCGAGAGCCGTGCGGCGTACTCGCGGCTCGGCACCAGGTCGCCGACCTCGATGCGCACGCCCTTGCGGAAGGCGTCGGCGATCGGCTCGAGGCCGTGCTCGTCCACGTACTCCTTGAAGACGGCGGCGACCGCCTCGGCGACGATGGCGTCCACCACCTGGCGCTCGGTCATCTGGTGGCTTCCCATGAGGTCGAGCTCCAGCTTGCCGATGGCCGAGGCGTGCAGGTGCGCCAGGTCGCTCATCCTCGGGCAGGCCGGGCGCTCGCCGAGCTGGATCGCGCGGCGGCGGGCGCTCGCCACCATGGTGCGCCAGTTGGCGGCACTGAAGCGGGCGCTGACGCCCGAGGCTTGGTCGACGAACTGGCTGCGGCGGGCGGCGGCGGAGATCTCCTCGACCACCCGGTCCATGAAGGGCGGCACGATGACGGGAAACGCGCCCCCGAGGTCCATGCCCGCCTCCTGGCGGGTGATCGCGATGCCGGCGTCGCGGTCGCGCGGGTAGTGCGTGACGATCGTGCTGCCGATGCGGTCCTTCAGCTGCGGGATCACCTTGCCCGAGCGGTTGTACGTCGAGGGGTTGGCGCTGAAGACGAGCATGACGTCGAGGTCGAAGCTCACCGGGTAGCCGCGGATCTGGACGTCTCGCTCCTCGAGCACGTTGAAGAGCCCGACCTGCACCAGCTCGTCGAGGTCGGGCAGCTCGTTCATCGCGAAGATGCCGCGGTGCATGCGCGGCACGAGCCCGAAGTGGAGCGCCTCCTCCGCGCCCATCGACGTGCCGGCGGCGAGGCGCGACGGGTCGATCTCGCCGATCAGGTCGGCGAACTTCGTGCCGGGCGCGAGCCGCTCGGCGTAGCGGTCGTCGCGGTGCCACCATGCGATCGGCACGCGCTCGGGGGGCGTCGAGGCGAGCAGCTCCCGGCCCGCGCGCGTGATCGGCCGCTCGGGGTCCTCGTGCACGGGACATCCGGGAATGTCGAGGTACGGCAGCCACTCGTCGAGGAAGCGCGGCAGCATGCGCATGAGGCGGCTCTTGCCCTGGCCCTTCTCGCCGAGGAAGAGCAGGTCGTGTCCGGCGATGATCGCGGTGGCGAGCTCCGGCAGCACCGTGTCGTCGTAGCCGACGATGCCGGGGAAGAGCGCGACCGCGGTGCGTTCGCCGCGCGCGACGGCGTCGGAGAGGGCCCGCTCGAAGTTGGCGCGCAGCTCCGCCTTGACGGTGCGCGAGCGCCATCCGGAGGCGCGGAGGGCGGCAAGCATGTTGATCGGGGGCGCGTCGGGCATGCGGGGCGGTTCGGTCCCCGCGCGCGGCTGGATGCCGGGGAGTTCGACGGGTTTCCGGGCGCGGTGGGCGGCCTGCGGCCGATTCGTCCGGGTTTTCACGCGCCCGACCCCGGGATCCCCTCCTCTATATTGATGCGGTGGACAGTCTTCCCCCAACTGGGTGATATCGGTCATACCGAATGCAACCCTTGAAGATTGCCCTTCTGGCGGTCGCGGTGGCCTGTTCGGCCCATGCGCAGACCCTGCCACCCCAGGATGCACGCATCGTCCCGGACGCCCGGCGTCCGAGCCGTGACCTGCAGCCGGCCCCGGCGCCGGTGAAGCCGGTGCCGCCGCCGCCCCCGGTGCCCGGGAAGGCCGAGGTGCTCGCCGGCGAGACCGCGTTCTCGCCGTCCACGAAGTTCACGGTCGAGTTTCAGCCGGCCAACCATCCGCGCCTGCCGTGCGAGGAAGACCTGCTCGATACCCCGGTGGCGCTCTACCACCACGGCAACACGTTCTCGGGGTCGCCGTCTTCCGGCGGCGTGGCGATCACGGTGACGCCCGCCGAGATGGCGGTGATCGGCGGCGAGCTGACCGACAGCGCGCGCGCGGCGATCCAGAACGCGATCGTCGCACGCATCAACCGCGAAGGCGTGGGAGGCATCGCCTGCCTCATGGAGCCGGCATCGTCGCCCGAGGGTGCCAACGCCATCAAGGTGGTCGCGGTGCAGGTGGCGCGCGTGCGCACCGTCGGCACCGGCGTGCGCGCGGGAGAGGGCGAGCAGCAGGTCGACCATCCGCAGCACTCGGCCATCAAGGAGCTGTCACCGATCGATCCCGGCGACGTGCTCGAGAAAGAGGTGCTCGAGGACTACCTCTACTCGCTGAGCCGCTTCCCGGGACGCACCGTGAGCGCGGTGGTCAGCAGCGAGCCGTCGTCGGCGCAGGTGGTGCTCGACTTCCTGGTGCAGGAGAAGAACGTCTTCGACGTGTACGTGGCGGTCTCGAACACCGGCACCAAGGAGACGAACTACTGGCAGGAGCGGGTGGGCATCTTCGCCACGCAGCTCACGAACAACGACGACATCCTGTCGCTCGAGTACACGACCACGAGCTTCTCCGGCTACGACTCCTTCAACGGCTACTACGACGCCCGCGTGGGGAAGATGCAGGACCTGCGCTGGCGGGTGACCGGCCAGTGGGGCCAGTACAACTCGTCCCAGATCGGCCTGGCGAACGAGGAGTTCAACGGAAGCTTCTGGGGAGCCCAGGGCGACCTCATCTGGAACCTGCACCAGCGCGGAAACGTGTTCCTGGACCTCGACGGCTCGGTGCGCGGCTGGAACTCCCAGACCAGCAACACCCTGTTCCTCTCCGACGGCGACGCCACCTTCCTGACGCTCGACCTGACGCTCGATGCCCTGGCGCTCGGGGAGACCTGGGCGGTGCAGGGCAGCTTCGGCGGGGCGTGGAGCACGACGGGGGCGGACCAGGAGTCGCTCGACGACCTCGGCCGCGCGGACACGTCGCCGACGTGGGCGACGATCAACGCCTCCGTCTATGGGTCGGTCTACCTGGACCCGCTGATCGACGCGTCGTGGGGCAAGGGCAACGAGCTCTACAAGCCGCTCGTCCACGAGATCTTCGGCTCGATCCGCGGCCAGTACGCCTTCGACTACCGCCTGACGCCGATGGCGCAGTACGTGATGGGCGGGCTGTACACGGTGCGCGGATTCCCGCAGTCGGTGAACGCCGGCGACAGCGCGATCGTCGGCACCATCGAGTACCGGCTGCACCTGCCGCGTTCGTTCTCGGCGGCACCGCCCTCGAAGTTCCCCTGGGTCGACAAGCCGTTCCGGTGGCTGCCCGACTCGACGAGCGGCGCGGGGCCCGACTGGGACTTCATCGTGAGCGGCTTCTTCGACGGCGGGTCGATCGGCAACAGCGACGACTTCGCCTTCGAGGTCGACACCGGCATGCTGAGCGCCGGCGTCGGGCTCGACCTCACGGTCGGCACCGCGTTCTCGATCGGCGTCGACTGGGGCTGGGCGCTCAATTCGGTGCCTGAGCTCGAGGTCGACGCCGGCAACATGCAGTTCTGGCTCTCGGCCTCGTTCGTGTACTGACCCCGTCTTCCCGCACCGTATCGATCGCCTCGACTCGACCGCACCGCCCACGTGACGCGACGACCGAGCACAACCCCGACGACGCTGCGCAGCGCGCTCACGCTCGCGGCAGCGATCTCGACGGCCGCGATGGCGGTGCCGGTGCTGGCGGGCGGGGGCGTCGAGGGCGCGCAGGTCCGGCGCGGCGACGTGAAGTTCGAGCGCCAGGGAAACCGCCTCACGGTGACCGCGAGCAACGGCGCCATCATCGACTACAACCGCTTCTCGATCGCGGCGGGCGAGGTCGCGCAGTTTGTCCAGCCGACCGCGAACTCGCGCGTCCTGAACCGCGTCACCGGGCGCGAGATGAGCCGCATCGACGGCGCGCTGCTCTCGAACGGCATCGTCTACCTGGTGAACCCGCAGGGGATCCGCGTCGGCAGCGGCGCGTTCGTGAACGTCGGCGGCTTCCACGCCGCCGCGGGCGCGATCGCGGACCAGGACTTCATCAACGGCGTCGACCGCTTCACGGGCCTGACGGGACAGGTGACCAACGAGGGACTGATCCGCGCCGAGTCGGTGACGCTGGTCGGCCAGTACGTGGCCAACCGCGGCACCATCGACGTGCCGGACGGCGTGGTGGCCATGGCCGCGGGCGACAGCGTCTACCTGCAGCGTGGGTCGGGGCCGATCATGGTGTCGGTCACGCGGTCGCAGATGGGCGAGGACGGCTCGGGCGCGGGGACGCAGGCCGGCGTGTCGAACACGGGCACCATCACCGCCGGCAAGGGCCAGGCGGCGATGGTGAGCGGCGACTTCTACGCGCTCGGGCTCGACCTGTCGGGGACCATCATCGGCAAGAGCATCGCGGCGCGCGGCGGCAAGGAGAGCACGGTCGCCGTGAGCGGCACGCTCGATGCATCGGATGCCGCCGGCACGGGCGGCTCGGTCGACGTCTTCGGCGAGCGGGTCGGGCTGTTCGGCGACGCGCGCATCGCGGCCGACGGCGCCACGGGCGGCGGCTCGGTGCGCGTGGGCGGCGACTACCTCGGTACGAACGCGGCCGAGGCACCGCGCGCGGACCGCACCTACGTGGGTCCGGGTGCGCGCGTGACGGCGAACGCGCTCGAGGACGGCGCCGGCGGCCGCGTGATCGTGTGGAGCGATGCGTATACGGCGTTCCTCGGGTCGATCGAGGCGAAGGGGGCAGGCGGCGGGCGCGGCGGGTTCGTGGAGACTTCGAGCGCGGGAAACCTGCAGGCGTTCGGCAGCGTGTCGACGGCGGGGGTGAATGGGTTGGGGGGGGTGTGGTTGCTGGATCCGAGTGATGTGACGATTACGAATGCCGGGCCGTTCGGAGGCGGTGGCTTCAGCGGTGTCGATCCAAGGGTCTTCACGCCGACGGCCGACAGCGCGACCGTCGATGTGGCGAC
>CAYTYU010000145.1:0-5406 GCA_964440815.1 uncultured Chitinophaga sp. | reverse complement strand
CGTATCTTCAAGGTCACCCGTGAGCGCGTCCGCCAGGTGGAGAACAAGGCGATCCGCAAGCTGCAGCACCCGGTGCGCCGGCAGCGCCTGCAGAGCTTCCTCGACTCGGACGAGGGCGGCGAGGAGTGACGCCCGCGCCCCGCGGGGCTCACGCCCGGCGCAGGATCGCGCGCGCCACCAGGACCCACGCCAGCCGCGGGCCCAGGTAGGCCACCACGCCCAGCCACCAGGGCGTTCCCCACGCGAACGACGCGGCCATCACCGCCGCGCACGTGCCGATCACGGGCATCCAGCACATGCTGAGCGCCAGCGCCACCGCCACCTCGGGGCTCGGGTTCTCCGAGCGCGCCATGAATGCGGCGTAGATCGCCCATCCTTCCCACGCGCTGAGCGCAAGCCACGACCCGACGAGCCACGCTCGCCGGCGGAGCAGTCCGTCCGTCGCCGCCACCGGGGCCCCGCTCATGCCGCGCCCCCGGCCGCCGGCGGCGGAAGCGGCTCGTTCGCGTCGGCCAGACGTTCGTAGGCCGCGCCCATGAGCGCCAGGCCCGCCGCGCAGCCGACCGCACCGCCCGCCACCATCAGCGCGATGCCGACGCCGGGTGCACCGCCGTTGCCGTCGGGCTGCCAGAGTGCATGCCCGGGCATGAGGAGCGCCAGCACCGCGGCGAACGCCGCGAGCCCGACCACTGCCACGTTCCACTGCGCGCTGCCCTCGGTCCATGTCCAGCTCGAGACGACCGCCGCGATCCCGCCGATCCGCGGGCGACGCGGGTCGGCCGCGCGCACGACGGCGAACCAGAGGCGAACCGTCAGCCACAGGGTGAGCGCGATCACCGCCCAGAGGAGCGCCGACAGAACCTGCGGGGGCACCAGCCCGCTCGCCACGCGCGATGCCGAGCCGATCACCGCCACCGACCCCAGGATCGCCGCGAGCACCGCCGCGCCGCCGCCGACGAGCACCGTGACGAAGCCGGCAAGCGCGGTCGGCGCCCATCGGCCGCGGAACCCCGCGGCCAGGTCGCCGACGCGTCCGTCACCCGCGGTCGCCCGCGCCGCCGCGAGCGCCGCGCCGGCAATCGCCGGCACGCCGACGAGGAGCGTGAAGACGAACGAGCCGCACAGCCACCCGCAGGCCGAGGCGCCGGTCACCAGGTCCGCAACCGCCTCCTCCGGCGTCGGGGCCGCGCCGCCGCGCGCCTCCGCCGACGCCTGCATCCGCTCGAGGCCCGCGGACGCCACCCATTGCGCCAGCTGCTGCGGCGCGTTGGCCGCCGCGATCACGAGCACCGATCCGGCCAACAGCGCCGGCCGATCCCGGAGCGCGCCGGCCGCCCCGCGCACGCACGAGGCGACGAACCCGGCGGCGGGCGAGACCGGGGCGGATGCGTCGGTGGGCGGGCCCATCGCCGCGGAGGGTAACCCCGGCGCCACCGCTACGCTGCCCACCGATGGCACTGCCCCACCTGACGGACGAACAGACGCGCACCTGGACCCGCGAGCAGAAGGACCGCTGGTGGCTCGAGAACGTCTTCCGCGGCAACATGCCGCAGCTGACGGTGCGCGCCGCGGTGACGGGGTTCATGCTCGGCGGCATCCTGAGCGCCACCAACCTCTACATCGGGGCCAAGACCGGGTGGACGCTGGGGGTCGGCGTCACGAGCGTCATCCTGTCGTTCGTCATCTTCCGCGCCATCTCCCGCCTGCAGATCTCGCGGGACATGACGATCCTGGAGAACAACGCCGTCCAGTCGATCGCCACCGCGGCCGGCTACATGACCGGTCCGCTCATCAGCGCACTGATGGCCTACATGTTCGTGACCGACCAGGTCATGGAGTGGCACAAGATGCTGATCTGGAACGTGATCGCCAGCATCCTGGGGGTGCTGGTGGCGTTCCCGATGAAGCGGCGCTTCATCAACGACGAGCAGCAGCCCTTCCCCGAGGGGCGCGCGTGCGCCGTGGTGCTCGACTCGCTCTACCCGGACGCCCCCGAGGGCGGCACGCGCAACCAGGATGCGGACGGCATGCCCATCGAGCGGCCGCGTTCCGGCGCCTCGGACGGCGCCGTCGATGCCGGGGTCTTCAAGGCCAAGGCGCTCGCGTGGGCCGCCGGCATCGGCGCGGCGCTCCAGGTGCTGGTGGCAAGCGGCTACATGGCGGTGCTCCAGATCTCGGTGCTCGGCACGTCGAAGGCCAAGGACACGGTCTTCCACGTGATCCCGGAGCGGCTGGACGCGTGGATCTACAAGCACGTCACGCCGGCGATCGGCGGCATCCGCCTCGACAAGCTCGGCATGATCATGGCCTTCGACCTGAGCATGGTGGGTGCCGGCGGCCTGATGGGCATGCGGATCGCCAACAGCCTCCTGATCGGGATGGTGGCCAACTACCTGGTGCTGGCGCCGCTCATGATCCAAGCGGGCGAGATCCTGCCCCGGAACTATGCGCAGATCGCCGCGGCCGACGGCACCTACGACATGGCGCAGGCGGTCTTCGGCCGCGCCCACCTCACCAACACGTGGTGCCTGTGGTGGGGCGTGTCGATGATGCTCACCGCCTCGATGCTCGGGCTCTTCGCCAAGCCGAAGGTGCTGCTCTCGGCGTTCACCGCGCCGTTCGCGCGCCGCGGCGCCGACGGCGGCGACTGCCTGAGGCACATCGAGCTGCCGCTGAAGGTCAGCTTCGTGGGCATCCCCGTCTTCAGCGCCATCATCATCTGGCTGAACCACGAGTGGTTCGGCGTCGACCCGTGGCTCGGAGCGCTCTCCATCCCGCTGATCATCCTGCTCACGCTGATCGCGGCCAACGCGACGGCGCTGACCTCCACCACGCCCACCGGGTCGCTCTCCAAGATCACGCAGTTCACCTTCGGCGCCCTCCAGCCGGCGAACCCCGGCACCAACCTGATGACGGCGGGCGTCACCACCGAGGTGGCGTCGAACGCCTCGAACCTCCTGATGGACATCAAGCCCGGCTACATGCTGGGCGCCAAGCCGCGCCAGCAGGCATGGGGGCACTGCATCGGCGTCCTCGCCGGCGCCATTGCCTCGACGCCGCTCTTCTTCATCCTGTTCCTCTCCAACCGGGAGGCGGGCGCCTCGATCGAGTCCCACGTCACCGACACGTGGGCGGTGCCCGGGGCGCTGCAGTGGGCGGCGATCGCGAAGGTCATCGAGGGCATGGGAACCGCCGGCGCCGAGGCGCCGCTCGTCCAGACCGTGGACGGCATCCGCAAGCTGTGGGGCGTGCTGCCGGTCTCGGCCGGGTGGGCCATGATGTGGGGTGCGATCATCGCCGTGGTGCTGGAGACCGCGCGCATCGCCTCGCGCGGGAAGTTCCCGATCTCCGCGGTCGGCATCGGCCTCGGCGTCGTGCTGCCGCCCGAATCGACCATCATGATGTGGATCGGCGCGGCGTTCTTCACCGCCATGGAGCACCGCTACCTGAAGCGTGCCGGCGAGTTCGGCTGGCGGCTGTGGGTGGACTCCAAGGAGGCCGTGTGCGCGGGCCTGATCGCCGGATGGGCGCTCCTGGGGATCGGCGACGGATTGATCGCCGCGTTCGTGCCGTATCCGGACGAGACGCCGGCAGCGCAGGTGGAGGCGGCGCCCGAAGCGCCGGCAGGCGGGGGCGCTGCCCCGGCCCCCGCCACCGCGAAGTGACCTGACCCGCAACGAAGGAGCGACTCCCCATGGCCAAGGCAATCGTCGACCCCGCCGAGCTCCGCCGCTTCGCGCAGGACCTGAAGAAGTTCGCCGCCGACCTGCAGCAGCAGACCGGCGGCCTCAACGCGCGCATGGCCACGCTGGCCCAGACCTGGCGCGACCAGGAGCAGTCGAAGTTCGCCGAGGAGTTCGACGCCACGGTGCGCGTGCTGCAGAAGTTCACCAAGGCCGCCGAGCAGCACGTGCCCTACCTCCTGCGCAAGGCCGACGCGGCCGATGCCTACCTGAACCAGCGCTGAGCGATGTCCGAGCAGGCACGGGTCGCCGACGTCGCCACCATCGAGCGGTTCCGCGCCGCGCTCATCACGGCCGCGGAGGCGATGTCGCTCGCCCTGGAGGACGCCGAGGGCGAGGTCGACCGCACCGCCGACTGGCTCGAGCGCGACCGGATGGAGACGTGGAAGAAGCGGATCCGCAAGGGCCAGGACGAGGTGGTCGCCTGCAAGAGCGCCCTGTTCCGCAAGCAGGAGATCAAGGCCACCGCGGACGCGAAGCCGAGCGTGGTCGACGAGCGCAAGGCACTCGAGCGCGCGCAGCGGCGCCTGGAGTTCGCCGAGGAGCGGCTGCGCGCCTCGAAGAAGTGGGCCATCGAGCTGCCCCGCCAGGCGATCGTCTTCAAGGGGGCGCTTGCGCCCATGCAGACCGCGCTCGACCGGGACATCCCGCAGCTGGCGGCCATGATGCGCCGGATGAGCGAGCACCTCGAGGACTACCTGCGCGGGGGGCCGGAGTCCGAGCGCATCCTCGCGATGCTCGGTGACGTCGGCAGCATGGCGCGCGGCGGCGAGGCGGAGGGCGGGGACGCGGGGGACGCCGACGCCACGGGCGGCGACGGGAAGGCCCCGGCATGAGCGTCGCGGGTGCACGGGCCAAGATCAAGGACGCGCAGCGCACGCTGCTCGTGGCGTGGCAGCAGGCCCGGCAGTCCTGGGACGATCCCGTCTCGCAGTCGATCGAGCGCCACCACCTCGATCGGCTCGACACCTGCATCCGGACCGCGCTCGGCGCGATGGACTCGATCAACGAGACGCTCGAGCGCGTGCGCCGCGACTGCGGCGACGAGCCCTGAGTCCGCCGGGCACTCACCTATCATCGCGGCGTGCAGCCCGCGCCGGACGACCATGAAGGAGGCCCGTTCACCGACGAGCGGGCGCTCGTCGAGGCCCTGCACGAGGCCGCCGCCACGCGCACCGTCGCGACGGACGGGGCCCGCCGCGAGGCCGCACGCATGCGGTCGCTCAACGACCGGATGCACGCGCAGGCCATCGAGACGATCGGCGCCGCGCGCGAATCGGCCGAGGCGTCGATCCGGGACGAGGCCACGCGAGAGCTCGAGCGCATCGAGGAGCACGCCGCCCGGGAGGCCGAGCGCGTCCGCCGCGAGGAGGCGAAGATCCGCGCCGACGCCGCGCGCCACGCCGAGAAGGCCGAGGAGGAGGCGCGGGGCAAGTACGAGGAACGGATCTGGATGGCCGAGAGCGTCTACGAGGCGGCGCTCCCGGAGATCCGCAAGTGGCGCGAGGCACAGGTCACGCGCGCCGACTCCGCGCGCACGCAGTTGGCCGCGCTGGTCGCCGAGGCCGAGTCGGTGGTCCGCGGCTACCGCCAGCGTCCGCTGCGCGCGGCCCCGGGGCCGGACGCCCCGGCCGACGCCGCGTCGATCCGCGACGCCGCCGCG
>CAYTYU010000144.1:0-5430 GCA_964440815.1 uncultured Chitinophaga sp. | reverse complement strand
GGTCTTCCCGGCGCTCGGCATCCTGAACCTCTATCCGCTGCGGTACGCCCCGGTCGCCGAGCACTTCGGCTACGTGGCCAGCACCGTGATGGCGGCGGCGCTCGCGTGGGGCGCCATGCGCGCCTGGGCGCGGATCGACGCCGCCGGCACCGCGCGGCGCGCGGGCACGGCGCTCGTCGCCGCGGTGGCGGTGACGCTCGCGGGACTCTCGAACGCGCACGCGCGCGCCTACGCCGACGCCGAGACGCTGTGGCGCGCGACGCTCGAGCGCAACCCCGACGCCTGGCTCGCCTCGAACAACCTGGTCGTCATCGTGCTCGAGCGCATGCAGGCGGCGCTCGACGCCGGTGACCGGGCCGCCGCCGATGCGCTGCTCGCGGAGGCCGAGGCCCTGAGCGAGCGCTCCGTCGCCCTCGCCGGCGCGATCGACGCGAGCGTGATGGCGAACCTGAGCGAGGTACGCCGCGTCCAGGGACGGATCCCCGAGGCACTTGCTGCCGCCGAGCGGGCCGCGGCGCTCGAACCCGAGGGCGCCGAGCCCCAGTGGCAGCTGGGCCGCCTGCTCGAGCTCTCCGGGCGCGGCGCCGAGGCGGGCGAGCACTACCGCCGGTCGGTGGAGCGGGCGCCGCGCAACCTGGTCCACCTGCGCGAGTGGGTTCGCTGGCTGACCGCGGCCGGCCAGCTGGCCGAGGCCCGTGACGTCGCCGCCCGCATCATGGCACTCGCGCCGGCGGATGCCGAGGCACGCGGGAACCTCGGGTCGCTTGCCCTCGAGCTCGGGGACCTGCCGTCCGCCCGCCGCGACCTGCGCGCCGCGCTCGCGCTCTCGCGCGGCGGCGAATCGGTCGCCATCGCGGCGCGCTGCGTGCGTGCGCTGCTCGCCGTCCCCACCGATCCGGAGTCATGCGCCGAGGCACGTGCGCTCGCCGAGCGCCTCGTCGGCCTCACGGGCGGCACCGACCCGCTGTCCATGCTGATGCTCGCGCGCGCGCAGGCGATGCTCGCCGATCCCGACGCGCGCGCGACGCTCGCCCGCGCCGACGCGCTGCTCGCCGCGGCACCTGCCGATGTGCGCGAGGCCGCCGCCGCCGAACGTGCCGCGGCCTGGGCCGCGCTTCAGGGCAACGGAATGCCGTAGGTCGCGTCCTCGCCGAGCTGCTCGGCGATGCGCAGGAGCTGGTTGTACTTCGCGGTGCGGTCGGTGCGCGCAGGAGCGCCGGTCTTGATCTGCCCGCAGTTCGTCGCCACCGCGAGGTCGGCGATGGTGGTGTCCTCGGTCTCGCCCGAGCGGTGCGACAGGATCGCGCGGTAGCCGTTGCGCATGGCCATGTTCACCGCGTCGAAGGTCTCCGACAGCGTGCCGATCTGGTTGACCTTGACCAGGATGGCGTTCCCGCACCCCTCCTTGATGCCCCTGGCGAGGAACGCCGGGTTGGTGACGAACAGGTCGTCGCCGACGAGCTGCACCTTCGCGCCGAGCGACGCGGTGAGCGACTTCCAGCCCTTCCAGTCGTCCTCTGCAAGGCCGTCCTCGATCGAGCGGATCGGCCACTTCGCGCACCAGCGCTCCCAGAGGGCGATCATGTCGTCGCTCGACACGGTGCGCTTCGGGTCGCTCTTGAAGAAGCAGTAGCCCTTCTTCTTCCGCGCCTTGGCCTCGTTGGAGAGCTCGCTGGTCGCCGGGTCGAGGCAGATCACCACCTGGCGCCCCAGGTCGTAGCCGGCCTTGCCGACCGCCTTGGCGATCAGCTCGCAGGCCGCCTCGTTGCTCGGCAGGTTCGGCGCGAAGCCGCCCTCGTCGCCGACGGCGGTCGACAGGCCCTCGTCGTGCAGCACCTTGCGGAGCGCGTGGTAGCACTCGACGCCGGCGCGCATCGCCTCGCCGAAGCTCGCGAAGCCGACCGGCTGGATCATGAACTCCTGGAAGTCGACGCTGTTGTCGGCGTGCTTGCCGCCGTTCAGGATGTTGAGCATCGGCGCGGGCAGCCGCCGCGCGCCCGCGCCGCCGAGGTAGCGCCAGAGCGGCAGGCCGCTCGCCGCCGCGGCGGCGTGCGCCACCGCCATGCTTGCCCCGAGGATCGCGTTCGCCCCGAGCTTCGCCTTGTTGCGGGTGCCGTCGAGCTCAAGCATCGTGCGGTCGACGGCCGCCTGGTCGCGTGCGTCCAGGCCCAGGATGGCCGGGGCGATGCGGCCGTTCAGGTTGGCGACGGCCTTGCCGACGCCCTTGCCGAGCCACCGCTTCCGGTCGCCGTCGCGCAGCTCGACCGCCTCGTGCTCGCCGGTCGAGGCGCCGCTCGGCACCATCGCGCGCCCGCCGGAGCCGCCGGAGAGCTCGACCTCGCACTCGAGGGTCGGGTTGCCGCGTGAATCGAGGACCTGCCGCGCCTGGACGGAGACGATGTCGAACATGGTGGGCAAAGTATAGGAATGGCCCGGGTGCGCCCGGTCCGAGGGCCCAGGCGCTGCCCCGCGTCACCGCGGGCGGATCGCCTCCCACACGTCGCGCACCACCCAGCTCATCGCTTCCATGGCGGCGTCGGTGCGGCTTGCAAGGTGCGGCGCAAGGTGAGCGTTGGGAAGCCCAAGCAGCGGGTTCGACGCATCGAACGGCTCCGGGTCGTGGACGTCGAGGAGCGCCTGCGCGCCCGGGTGCGCCGACAGCCACGCGGCGAGCGCCGCGTGGTCGACCACGAAGCCGCGGCTCGTGTTGATGAACACTGCCTCCGGGCGCATGCGGCCGATGAGCGACGCACCCACGAAGCCGGCGTTCGAGGCCCGTCCGTCGACGTGCACCGTGACGACGTCGCTCTCGGCGAAGAGCGTGGCCGCGTCGACCTGCGCGGCCCCGTGCCGGTCTCGCTCGGGGATGTCGAGGAGGTCGCAGCAGCGCACCGTGAAACCGATGGCGCGCGCCACCTCGGCCACTCGGCGGCCGATCCGGCCGGTGCCGAGGATCCCGAGCGACAGCTCGTTCATCTGCCGGCGGCCGACCACCTCCTGGCGGATCTCGTCCCAGCGCGCGCGGGAGACGGGGGCGTCGAGGAAGAGCCGCGGCCGCAGCGCATCGCACAGGAAGCAGGTGACGTACTCGACCACGGCCTGCGTGTTGGCATCCGGGGTGTTGAAGCAGGCGATGCCGCGGCGTCGGCACGCCTCGACGTCCACGTTGTCCATCCCAACGCCGGCGCGGCCGACGGCGCGCAGGCGCGGGAGCCGGTCGAGCAGGGCGTCGTCGACCCGCGTGTACGTCCGGACCACCAGCCCAGCGGCCTCGGGGGCGGCCGCCTCGAAGGCGGCGGACCCCGCCGCCCCGACCACGAGCCGGGCGCGTTCCCCGAGCCACGCCGCCGCCGGCCGGGAAAGATGCTCGGTCTGGATGACCGTCGGAAGTGCCATCGGAGGCCGCAGGCTACGTGCATTCCGGACCTTGGCCCCGGAACACGGGAATCGCGCGAACTTTCGGCTTGCCCGTGCGTCCGAGAGTGACAAGACTGTGTCCGTGCGGAGCGGGCCTCGGCGGCCGGTTCCGCATCACCGGACCGATCGACCCGAAGGGACCGCCGCCACGTGAGCGCCCCACGACAGACATGGACCATCATCGTCGCCGCCATGGCGATCGGGGTGGTCTCTCCCGCTGCCCTGGCGGACGAGATCGGCCATGAGGAGCTCATCGCGCGCCTCGGTGCCGCGGCCCCGACCGGCGCAGGCGTGCGCGTGGTGCAGTGCGAGGCGTCGGAGCAGGCCGGCGCGCTCAAGGTGCTTCCGGACGGCGCGCTCGCGGCGTTCGCGGGCAAGACCTTCAACCAGGCCGTCTCGGGCATGACGGTCAGCTGGCACGGCACCGAGGTCGCCAGGAGCTTCTACGGCATCGGCACCAGCATCGCCCCGGGGATCACGCAGGTCCACGTGTACGACGCCAACGGGTTCCTGCAGTCGAACTACCTCCAGCTCGGCGCGGGCTTCGGGGTGGCCCCGAGCGTCCCGCCCGGGCCAAGCTCGCTCGACCGCGCCCGCGTCTTCAACCACAGCTGGATCGGCGCGATCAACCAGGGCGTGTTCGACAGCGAGGCACTGCGCCGCGCCGACTTCGCCATGCACCGCGACAACACGCTGTTCGTGGTCGGCGAGAACAACGGTGCCGGCAGCACGATGCAGCCGCTGCTGGCCTGCGGCTACAACTCGATCGCGGTCGGGCGCATCGACGGCCAGCACAGCGCCGGAAACACGCCCGCATCCGTCGACGGGGCGGGGCGCATGAAGCCCGAGCTCGTGGCGCCCGGGCAGTTCACCAGCTTCTCGACGCCCGTGGTCAGCGCCGCGGCGGCGCTGCTGTACCAGACCGCCGCCACGGCGCCCTACAACCAAAACGTCAACCGCGCGCGCGGCGTGGCCATCAAGGCGGCGCTCCTCGCAGGCGCCACCCACGGCCCGTCGTGGACCAACAACGCCCCCACCTCGGGCGCCGGCCGCGGCATCACCGCCCGGCCGCTCGACCCGGTGTTCGGCTGCGGGACGGTCAACATCGACCGTGCCCACCGCATCATCACCGCCGACGAGTCGCAGTCGCTGGCGACCGCGGACGACGCCGCACTCGAGCCTCCCGCGCCGCAGGTGGTGCTCTGGGACGTCGAGGTGCTGCAGTCCTCTGCGGCGGTGCAGCAGTTCCACTACCGGCTCGACCTGCCCGCCCCGGGCGACGTGAGCATCGTGGCCACGTGGACCCGCAACCTGCCCACCAACGGGTTCTCCTCGGCCACCGCGCCCGCGATCGCCAACGTCACCCTCCGCCTGCAGCGGATCGAGGGCGACATGGTGGTGCCGCTCACCGGCGATGCAGGCATCGGCCGCTTCGAGTCGGGCAACGTCGTCAGTTCGAGCGCGGTGGACAACGTCGAGCACCTCTTCGTGCGCGGGCTCGCCCCCGGCAGCTACGTGGTGAGCGTGGTGCGCGAGGCGACCGCGACGTCGGCGCTGAGCTTCCTCGCCGTCGCGGGAATCGTCGACCTGCGCACCGTCCCCGGCGACCTGAACGGCGACGGCGTGGTGAACGGCGACGACCTGGGCATCATGCTCGGGGCCTGGGGACCCGGCACCGGCCCGGCCGACCTGAACCTCGACGACACCGTGGACGGCAACGACCTCGGCATACTCCTCGGCGCCTGGACGTGACCTGACTAGACTCCGGCCCGCGTGCGGTCCACGTGGCGCCAGACCCTCCTCCTCGTCGCCATCGTGGCGGTGCTCGGCGCCGCGCTCGTCTATCCGATCGGCCTGACCGTCGGCGGTGCCTTCCGCACCGAGGACGGAGGCCTGACGCTCCGGCACCTCGCCTCGGCCCTGGCAGACCCTGCCACGCAGCGCGGGCTGCTCAACGCCGCGCTGATCCTGCCAGGCGCCGCCGTAGTTGCCGACGAGGTGTTTGTATTTTTT
>CAYTYU010000143.1:0-5764 GCA_964440815.1 uncultured Chitinophaga sp. | reverse complement strand
ACGACCGAGATGACGGTGATGACGCCGAGCACTGCCTGGCGGCGCTTGGCCCGCGGCAGCAGCTGCGCGAGGCGACCGACCTCCTCGCGGCCGCGATGAGGCCCGGCGAGCGCGCCGTCGCGGTGGGCCTGCCCGACGACGTGCACCGCTGGTACGCCCTCGCACGCGGGATCGAACTCCCGGGCTGCGGCGCGTACGGGCGAGACATGCTGCCGGCCATCGAGGACCGGTCCGTGCGCTGGGTGATGTTCCTCTACCCGCGCGCCATGCCCGGGGCGCTCGAGGCGCTGCGCGCGCGCGGATTCGAGGAGCGCACGAGGCTCCCCGGCTGGATCGACTGGGGCGGCGGCGAGATCGTGCTGCTCGAGCGCCGTTAGCATCCCTGCGCGCGTGCGCGGGACATTCGAGATCATCTCCGAGCGCGAGGGACCGGGCGGGTGGACGTTCGAGGTCCAGGAGATCCGGCACGACGGGTCGCTCGCCGGCATACGCCTGACGATGAGCTGGCAGGACTACGACCTCTTCTGCCCGGACGGCTCCGTGCCGCCCGAGGGCGTGGCGCTCGCCGTGCTCGAGGTGGCGAAGGAGCTGTGGCCGGAAGGGGTGCCGTCGCGGATCGACGCCAGCTCGCCCCGGCGGCGCGCCGCGGACGCAGACCGCCGGATCTCCGAGCGCGTCGACCTCAGGGCCGCGTGACGGCCGCGTCGGCCATCAGCGGCTTCAGCTCGCGCGGCCGGTGGACCACCGGCACCTCGACCCAGAACGTGCTGCCCTTGCCCGAGGCGCTCACCAGGCCGACCGAGCAGCCCATCAGGTCGGCGAGCTCGCGGCAGATCGCAAGCCCCAGGCCGGTGCCGCCCGCGCGGCGCGTGTGGCTCGCGTCCACCTGCCGGAACTTCTCGAAGATGGTCTCCTGCATGTCCTCGGGGATGCCGGGGCCGTGGTCGGTCACGCTGATGCGCACGGCCTCGCCGCCGTTGCGCTCCGCGCGTGCGACGGACACGATCACCGCGCCGTCCTCGGGGGAGAACTTGATCGCGTTGGACAGGTAGTTGTAGAGGATCTGCTGCAGCTTGCCGGCGTCGGTCTCGACCTTGGGCAGCCCGTCCGCGACGCGTGCCTGCAGGTCGATGCGCTTCTGCACGGCGAGCGGGCGCATGATCGCCTGCAGGCCCTCGACCACGTCCGCGGCCGACGCGGGAGCGACGGTCACCTCCATGCGGCCGGCCTCGATCTTCGCCATGTCCAGCAGCGAGTTGATCATGTCCAGCAGCGAGCGGCCGCTGCGCTGGATGTTGCCGATGTAGCGCAGGCGCTTGGGGTCGGGGGCGGGCTCGGAGCGGGCGATCTCCTCGAGGAGGTCCGCGAAGCCGATGATCGAGTTGAGCGGCGTGCGCAGCTCGTGGCTGACGTTCGCCAGGAACTCGCTCTTCAGCCGGTTGGACTCGCCGAGGCCGACGTTCGCCTCGGACAGCTCGCCGATCTTCAGGTCGAGCGCCTCGTTCATCGCGAACAGCTGCAGCTGCGCGCGCTCGGCGGCGTCGAGCATGCGGTTCATCGCCTCGGCGAGCGCGCGGAGCTCCCCGTGCCCGTCGGCCGGGGCGCGTGCGGAGGTGTCGCCGCGCACCACGCGCTCGGCGGTCTCGCGCAGCTGGCGCACGGGGCCCAGCACCTCTCGGCGCACGAACACCGTGGCCACGGCGGCGCCGGCAAGCGCCAGGAGCGCCGCGCCGCCCACGATGGTCCAGCGCAGGATCGCGGCGTCGGCGGCGGGATCTCCCGCGGCGGCGGGGTCGACCTGCGACGCGGCGGCCGTGTCGAGCGCGCGGTCCGCAAGCCACCATCCGCCCGTGCCGACGACGGCGGCCACCACGCCGAGGCCCGCGCCCACGACGATGGTCGTGCGCGTGGCAAGCGAGCCCGTCCGTTCCGGCATGGCGCGGATGATAGGCTCGGCCACGCATGCGACGGCCCGAATGCGACCCCGACGACGTGCGCATGGAGGACGTCCTCTGCGACTTCTGCCGCCGTGCGTGGGGAGAGTCGCTGCCGATGGTCGAGGGCCACCAGGGAAGCTGCATCTGCGGCGACTGCCTCGCCGACGCGTACCGCCAGGCCGTGCTCTCGGAGCGGCCCGACGGCACGCCGGAACGCTGCACGCTCTGCCTCGAGGACCGGCCGGACGCCGGATGGGAGCGCGGCGGCGCGCGGGCCTGCCGCCGCTGCGTCCGCCAGTCGGCCGCGGTGCTGCAGAAGGACCCGGACCTCGGGTGGCGTCGCCCGACCGCGTGAGCCAGCGGGAGCGGGCGGCGGCCGCCCGGTAGCCTTCTCCGCATGGAGACCTACCTCGGCGAGGCCGACGAGCGCGTGATCGTGATCGTGGCGGACGGCGGGCTCAATTCGGGCACCGCCGCGCAGATCGAGGAGGTCGTCCAGCGCGCCGTCGACTGCGGGATGCGCGGGGTGATCGTCGACTGCTCGAAGCTCGACATCATCTCGAGCGCCGGCCTGAGCCGCCTGCTGATGCTCCACAAGCGCATGCGCCAGCACGGGGGCGAGGTGCGCATCGCCGGGCTCAAGGGCATGGCGGTGCAGGTGCTGCGCCTGGCGAAGCTCGACGGCATCTTCGAGCTGTACCCGGACGTCTCGCAGGCGAGGCTCGCCTTCAGGCCGAAGCCGGGCGGCGCCTGAGCGTCACGGCGTGGAACGGCCGCCCCTCGCGGCGGTACTTGCGCTCGAAATTCGTCCCCACCACCTCGCCGCTCCCGGCGCTCGCCGGGCGCTCGAACGGGACGGCCTCGAAGAGGTGGCCCGCGGAGGAGATCCGCTCGCCGTACCAGGCCCAGAGCGCGTCGTGGTCGGTCACCAGGCGAAGCTCGCCGCCCGGCCGAAGCACGCGGTGGAACTCGACGAGCGAGGCGTCCTGCACCACGCGGCGCTTGTGGTGGCGCGCCTTCGGCCACGGGTCGCTGAAGTAGAGGTGCACCACCGAGCACGAGGCGTCGGCCAGCCAGCAGCGCACGAACTCCGAGGCATCGGCGTACAGCATGCGCACGTTCGGGATGCCCGCGCGGCGGATGCGGTCGGCCGCGTAGCGGTAGAACTCGCCCGCCCACTCGATGCCCAGGTAGTTCACGTCCGGGTGCGCCGGGGCTTCCTGCAGCAGGAAGGTTCCCTTGCCTGAGCCGATCTCGAGCTCAAACGGCGCGTCCGGCCGCTCCGGGAAGAACCACGCCGGCCCGAGGCGGCCGGCCTCGGGGGGCGGCAGGTCCTGCTGAGAGCGTCCGACGCCGGTGACGTCGAGCGCGCGGCCATGGCCGAGTCCGAACGACATGGCGCGAGCATACGGTGGCGTGCGAACCAAATCCGGAACCGATGCTCGGCTACCTCGAGGCCGGCGGCCGCGGCGGCTGGGCCAGGATCCAGTCACCGACGAGCGCGAGCACCGCCGGGTCGACGGTGACGTCGATCGAGGCGTACTCGTCGATCGTGCCGCGCACGGCCGGCTGGAAGAGGTGGTTCAGGCCGGGCATGGTGCGCACCGTCGCCGGCACGCCGGCCTCGCGCAGCGCCGCGGCGACGGGCGCCTCGTTCTGCGCGGGAAGCACCTGCAGGTCGCGCTCGCCGAACAAGGCAAGCACCGGGCAGCGAAGCTGCCTCAGGGCGACCGCCGGGTCAAGCCGCATGAAGGCGAGCATCCACGGCGCGCGCATCTGCGCGACGACGCCGTCGACGATCTTCGCGCGCTGCGCGTCGTCCATCGCGGCCGCGCCGCCGCCCACGCGCATCTGCGCCTCGACCATCGCCGCGGCCTTCGCGCGCAGCTCGTCCTCTGGCACGCCCGCCGTGGCCGCATCGACGCACGCGGCATGGGCGGCGACCACCTGCGCGAGCGCGTCGCCGCCAACGCCCGCCGCGCGGAAGATCGCCTCGTTCTGCGCCTTCAGGATGGCGGCGCCGTCCACCCCCGGGCCCGCGAGCAGGACGACGAACGCGGGTCGCGCCCCCGCCCGTCCCGCCCGCGCCTCGAGCGCCTCTGCGGCGATCGGCCCGACGAGCCCGCCCTCGCTGTGGCCGAGGAAGCCGACGCGCGCCGGATCGACCTCGGGCACGCTTGCCAGCAGCTGGAACGCCGCGGCGGCATCGGTGGCGAAGTCCGCGCTCGTCGCCGCGGCGAAGTTGCCCGTGCTCCTTCCCACCCCGCGGTCGTCGCAGCGAAGCGACGCGATCCCGCGCCGCGCCAGCGCATCGGCGATCACCAGGAACGGGCGGTGGCCCATCAGCGACTCGTCGCGGTCCTGCGGGCCGCTTCCCGTGATGAACACCACGCCGGGCACACGCGCCCCGGCCGACGTACCCGTCGGCAGGAACAGCGTCCCCGCGAGCGCGTGCCCTTCGGGATGGCGGACCTCGACGTCGCGCACCGCGTACGGGAACGGCGGCTTCGGATCCTGCGGCTTGGTCGGCTCGCCCCGCCGGAACGTGACCGGTGCGCCGAACGCCGCCTGGCGGAACGTCCCGGCCAGCCCGCCGTCCGCTTCCTTCAGGTCCATGAAGGCCGGCACGGGCACCGGGATGCGCATGGTGAGCGCCCCGCCCGGGCCGCCGGTCACCTCGAGTGCCATGCGTTCGATGCCCTGCGCGGGAATGTCGATGGTCGCATCGCCGTCCTCGGTCAGCCGCAGCACGAGCCGCAGCGACCCGCCCGGAACCGCCAGGTCGGCGAGGTACGTGCGCACGCCCTCGGCCGGCACGGCGGCGAGGCACAGCGTGGCGACGCACGCTCCCGCAAAGCGTGCAACGGCACGCCGGAAGCTCAGGGCCGGCAGTCGGGTCGATCCCATGGAAGGCTCCTGCGGCCGCGGCCGCGACTTCGTGCGGAACTCAGTCGGGCGCGTACTCGGTGACCTGCCCGACGCGGTTGCCCGCGCCGACGATCACCACGCGCGGGCGGTGCGACGCGAACTCCGTGTCGGTCAGCATGCAGAAGCTCATCACGATCAGCTTGTGGCCGATCCCCGAGAGCCGCGCGCACGCGCCGTTCACCCCGATCACGCCCGAGCCGCGCTCGCCGGCGATCACGTAGGTCTCGAAGCGCGCGGCGCTGTCGCAGTCGGCCACCAGCACCTTCTCGTTGGCGCGCATGCCGCTCGCATCGAGCAGGTCGCGGTCGATGGTGATCGAGCCGACGTAGTCGGCGTCGCAGTAGGTGACCGTCGCGTGGTGGAGCTTGGCGTGCAGCGCGTGGCGCAGCATGGGAGCGTCCTCAGCCCGCGGCGCGGGTGGGCGCGGGCACCTCGACGGGCTTGCCGTCGGCCCACAGCGACTCGAGGTCGTAGTACTCGCGCTGCTCGGGCTCGAAGAGGTGCACGACCACGTCGACGAAGTCGACGACGATCCAGGTGGTGCCGGTGTCGCGGTCGGAGCGGAACGGCGGCTGCGAACGCGCCTTTCCGAGGTCCTCGAGCGCCTGCGCCACGCTGCGCATCTGCCGCTCGGAGGTGCCGCTGGCGATCACGATGTAGTCGCACACCTGGCTGACGCCCCCGACGTCGCGGACGACGACGTCGGTGCACTTGTCGAGCAGGCACGCCTGCGCGAGGTCGACCGCGAAGGCACGCGAGGCCGCCGGGTCGCCCTTGGACCGGGTACGGATCATCGGGATCGGCGCGGCGCCGGTCAGCCGGCGCGGCGCGGGCCCCGGCTGGCAGGAGCGCGCTGCGGGGCACGGGTCACGCCGCGGGCGGCGTTGCGCG
This sequence comes from uncultured Chitinophaga sp., assembly GCA_964440815.1. GTDB lineage: Bacteria > Planctomycetota > Phycisphaerae > Phycisphaerales > SM1A02 > UBA966. The sequence continues at coordinate 8 of CAYTYU010000143.1, read as the reverse complement.
CGGCGATG
>CAYTYU010000142.1:510-5789 GCA_964440815.1 uncultured Chitinophaga sp. | reverse complement strand
CGTCGGACCTGGCGATCGCCCGAAAGCGACGATCCGAGCGCGCGGTGCCGTTTGCCTCGGTGGTGCGCCGGTTGAAGCGCCGTGGCTCGCTATGAGCTGCTGATCAAGCCATCGGCTCGCAAGGAACTGGCTGGCATCGGGTCGCGGAAGGACCGCGAACGGTTGACTGGCATCATCTTGCGGCTTGCCGATGAGCCACGACCCGCCGGGAGCCAGAAGCTCGCCGGCGCGGACCAGCTGTTCCGCATCCGCAGCGGCGACTTTCGCGTCTTGTACGAGATCGACGACGGCCGAGTGGTGGTCATGGTCATTCGCATCGCGCACAGGCGCGACGCATACCGCCGACTGGCGTAGGTTCAGCCCGTCTTCTTCCCCACCCTCGATTCCGTCCCCGCCAGCACCCGCTGCATGTTGCCGCGGTGCTTCCACACCACGAGCGCGGCCACCGCGCCGGTGACGACGATCGCCGGCACCGCGTGCTCGAGCGGCATGCTGCCGTCCGGCGTGCCGTCGCCCGTGCGGGAGATCGACGAGAACGCGACCGTCATCGGGATGGCGATCGCCGCCACGACGCTCGCGACGCTCACCATGCGGGTGACCGCAAGCACCAGCGCCCACAGCCCGATGGCGACGACGACCGGCCCGGTGAGGACCGGCCACACCGCAAGCATCGCGCCGCTGCCGGTGGCCACGCCCTTGCCGCCCTTGAAGCCCATCCACGGGCTGAACATGTGGCCGAGCACGGCGGCCACCGGGAGCGTGAGCCATCCCCACAGCTCGCCGGGCGCCATTGCCTCGGGCTGCTTTCCCAGGATGTTTGCCATCGAGCCCGCGAGCAGCACGGGGGTCGCGCCCTTCGCGGCGTCGAGCACGTAGACCAGGATGCCCCAGCCGCGGCCGAGCGCGCGGCCGACGTTGGTGGCGCCGATGTTGCCGCTGCCGACGGTCCGCAGGTCGACGCCGTGCGCGCGCGCGACGATCGGGCCGAACGGGATGCTGCCGGCCGCGAAGGAGACCGCGGCCGCGACGAGCCAGTGCAGGGTGGTGAACGAGGTGCCGTCGGTGGCCATGATGGATGCGGTCGTGGCCGGGATCAGACGACCACCGACGCGGTGCCCTCGGCGCTCGGGGCGGGTTCCGGGGTTCGCCCGTCGCCGAAGCCGGTGCCGATCGCACGCGCGGCCTCGATGAGCGGATGGTCGATCGGGACGAGCCGCTGCTTGCCCGCGGCGAAGAGCAGGTCGACGTCGGCGAAGACGTTCCCCTGGCGCACCACCATGCGGCCGCGCTTTCCTTCCATCAGGATCTTGATGGCGTGGTAGCCGAAGTGCGTGGCCAGGATGCGGTCGGCCGGGATCGGGGCGCCGCCGCGCTGGATGTGGCCGAGCGCGCTCGACCGCGTCTCGACGCCCGTGCGCTTGGCAATCTCGTCGGCCACCCATCGGCCGATGCCGCCAAGGCGGATCGGGTCCGGCGAGGTGGGGTCGACGCGGTCGACGATGCGCTCCCCATCGCGCGGGCGCGCGCCCTCGGCGGCGACCACGATGGCGAACTCCGGACCGCCCTTGCGCATGCGGAACTCGACGTTCTCGCAGAGGTACTCCATGCTGAAGGGGATCTCCGGCAGCAGGATGATGTCGCTTCCGCTGGCGACCCCCGCGGTAAGCGCGATCCAGCCGGCGTTGCGGCCCATCACCTCGCAGACCATGACGCGGTGATGGCTGTCGGCGGTGGAATGCAGTCGGTCGAGCGCGTCGGTGGCCGTATTGACCGCGGTCAGGAAGCCGAAGGTGATCTCGGTGCCGACGAGGTCGTTGTCGATCGTCTTCGGCACGCCGATGATGTTGATTCCGGCTTCGACGAGCGGCGCGGCGCTTGCCATCGTGCCGTCGCCGCCGATCACGATGATCGCGTCGAGCTCGTGCCGGCGGGCGGTGTCGACGCAGTTCTGGGTGACGTCCTCCCACACCGGGCCGGTCGTCGGGTCCACGCGCACGCAGTAGCGGCGCGGGTTGGCGCGGTTGCTCGAGCCGAGGATGGTGCCGCCGCGGGTGAGGATGCCGCTCGCGTCGCGGGAGGTGAGCGGCCGCACGCGATCCTCGATGAGCCCCTGGAAGCCGTCCTCGATCCCCATCACCTCCAGGCCGTGCTTCCAGATGGCGGTCTTGGTGACGGCGCGGATGACGGCGTTCAGGCCGGGGCAGTCGCCGCCGCCGGTGAGGACGCCGATTCGCTTGATGGTGTGGGGCATGGGGGCGCAAAAGGATAGTGCGGCGGGGACGGGTCGTTCCCGGACGGAGAAGTTTGCGTTTGGAGGCCGGCTCGCCGGCAGTCGGTATGTATTCTTGGAAAAACGAACCAACAGCGGCGCCTCTGCGCGGCCGACGCACGAATGGAATCCACGATGTCCCGAACCATGGACGGTTCTTCCGGCCGACCCTCCCCCCGCCCGCACGCCGGCTCGTTCCGCCGGGCCATCGCGTGGCTTCTCTGGAAGGTGCTCGGGATCTCGATCGACCCGCCGGTCAGCCCCGGGACGTCCCGGCGCGGCGAGCGCGCATCTGGCGAAGCGTCAGGTCGCTGAAGCAGCACAGGACGACCTGCATCCGGGCGCCCGTGCGGCCGCGCGGCGCACGGCGCGCGATGTCGAGCACCTGGTGCATGAGGGCGAGCACCCGTCGGCGAGCAGGCGCGTGGAGCCACGCGATGTCCACGTGCAGCATCGCAGGGAACGGATCCCCGGCACTTCCCTCGTCGACGGCCCGGCCGAACCGCTCTGCCTGCGATGCCGCCGCGCGAAGCGCCGCGGCGCTGAGCTTCCCGAACTGCGTGCCGCCGGCACCGGTGGCGAGGTCGAGCATGGGCAGGTCGAGGCCGGGGCCGCGCGCAAAGACTCGCTGCATGCGGCCGCCGCGCCGCTCGCTCCGTTCGCGCAGCAGGTCGGCGGCGACCAGTGCGTCGAGGTGCTTGTAGATGGAGGAGGCCGACCGTCCGGTGAGCTCGGCCAGCTCGTAGGCCGTGGCCTCGCCGAGGCCGTCCATCAGCATCAGGAGGCGCGCGCGGTGCGGCCGCAGCGCCGCCTTCCACTGCGCGTCGGTCCACCGTCGTCGCGTGCGGCCACCCGGGGCGGGAACTCGCGTGGTCCTCGGGCGAGGGGTCGCCATCGCGGCGGGGCGAGGATAGCCATGGGTCGGGCGGCGCGTGCGATCAGTAGGATCCGGCCCTCCCGTGAACGCCACGCCCAGCGCCATGCAAGAGACCCCCGATTCCGCTGCCCAGCCCGCCCCCGAGGACGAGGGAGCGCTCGTCGCCGCGCGGCGTGCGAAGCTTGCGGAGCTGCGTGACCGCCTGAAGGTCGAGCCCTATGGCCACCGCGCCGACGGGCTGGAATCGTGCGCCGCGGCCCGCGGCCGCTTCGACGAGGCGGCCCACGCCGCGTTCGAGGGCTGGCAGCAGGCGCGCAAGGCCGATCCGGCGGCGGCCGGCGAGGATCGTCGCGCGCGAGTTCGGATCGCCGGGCGCGTGATGCAGCACCGGGACCTGGGGAAGCTGGTCTTCTTCTGGCTGCGCGACGCCTCGGGCGACCTGCAGGTCACCGTGAGCAAGGCGAACGTCAGCGAGCGTGACTTCGCGCTCGCCAAGATGCTCGACTACGGCGACCTGGTGGTGGCGGACGGCCCGATCGGCCGCACCAACAAGGGCGAGACGTGCGTGTGGGCCTCGGGCATCGAGCTCGCCTGCAAGAGCCTCGCGCCGCCGCCCGGCAAGTGGCACGGCCTCGAGGACGCCGAGATCCGCTACCGCAAGCGCTACGTCGACATGTACTCGAACCCGGAGACCGTGAAGGTCTTCGAGCAGCGCTCGCGCATCGTGAGCCTGGTGCGCCGCTTCATGGAGGCACGCGGCTACCTCGAGGTCGAGACGCCGATGATGCAGCCGATCGCCGGCGGCGCCGCGGCGCGGCCGTTCGTGACCACGCACAACGCGCTCGACATGCAGCTCTTCATGCGCATCGCGCCGGAGCTCTACCTCAAGCGCCTGATGGTGGGCGGCATGCGGAAGGTCTTCGAGATCAACCGCAACTTCCGCAACGAGGGCGTGGACCGAAGCCACAACCCCGAGTTCACCGCCATGGAGGCCTACGAGGCCTTCGGCGACTACCTGACCATGCTGGAGATGGTGGAGTCGCTGGTGCACCACGTGGCGTGCGCGGTGGCGGGCTGCGCGGAGGGCGGGGCGGGGCCGGTGCTGCCCTTCGGCGAGCTGCAGATCGACTACCGAAAGCCCTTCGAGCGCGTGCGCTACGAGGAGCTCTTCATGAGGGCCTTCGGCTTCGACATGCGCGACGAGGCGAAGGTGCGCGCGGCCGGGCGCGAGCACCGCGTCGAGGACGCGGCGAAGCTGGACCACTGGCTGCTCGTGAACGAGCTGTTCGAGCTGCAGGCCGAGGCGCTCATCGACCCGCGGCGCCCGACCTTCGTGATGGACTACCCGAGCGCCATCTCGCCGCTCACGCGGCCGAGCCGCGCGCGCCCGGAGCTTGCCGAGCGGTGGGACCTCTTCGTGGCCGGCATGGAGCTCGGGCCCGCCTACACCGAGCTGAACGACCCGGACATCCAGCTTTCGAAGTTCACCGAGCAGCTCGCCGGCGCCGACGACGAGGAGAGCACCTTCCGCACGCTCGACCACGACTTCGTGGAAAGCCTGCGCGTGGGCATGCCCCCGGCCGGCGGCATGGGGATGGGCATCGACCGACTGGTGATGTTCATGACGAACTCTGAGTCCATCCGCGATGTCATCCTGTTCCCGCTCATGCGGCCCCGCAAGGCTTCCGAAAGCGGAGAAGAACAGCCCACGCTCGAAGAAACGAAGGAATAACCCCGTTCCATGACCTCCATCGGGTCATCCAAGGAGAAACCCATGCCTGTGCCCATGCTCGACCTCGTTCCCCAGAACGCCCATGTGAAGCAGAAGATCCTGGAAGGACTTGCGGGGCTCATCGATCGTTCGCAGTTCGTGCTGGGGGAGAACGTGAAGGGCCTGGAGACGGAACTGTCCCAGTACACCGGCGCCCGGTACGGTGTGGGCATGTCCAGCGGCACCGATGCCCTGCTCGTGGCCCTCATGGCCCTGGACATCAAGCCCGGCGACGAAGTCATCATCCCCACCTTCACCTTCTTCGCCACCGCTGGTGTCGTCGCGCGGCTGGGAGCCAAACCCGTCTTCGTGGACCTGGATCCCGCAACCTTCAACGCCACCGGCCAGCTGGTGGAAGCCGC
>CAYTYU010000142.1:0-500 GCA_964440815.1 uncultured Chitinophaga sp. | reverse complement strand
GATCATGCCCGTCCATCTCTTCGGTCAGCTGGCCGAGATGCCCGCCATCATGGCGGTGGCCCAGAAACGTGGCATCCCGGTGATCGAGGACGCCTGCCAGTCCCTGGGGGCCAAAGGCTGGGGCCGGTCGGCGGGCCAGTTCGGCGAGATGACGGGTTGCAGCTTCTACCCCACCAAGAACCTGGGCGCCTTCGGGGATGCCGGGCTGACCCTGATCCGGGACGACGAGAAGCTGGCCGCTAAGGTGCGCCGAATGCGCGTCCACGGTATGGAGCCCGTCTACGTCCACCACGAGGTGGGCATGAACGGTCGCATCGACGAGTTCCAGGCCCTGATCCTGCGGGCCAAGCTGCCCAGTCTGGAGGGCTGGCACGAGGGCCGGCGCAGGCACGCCAAGGGCTACATCGAGCGCCTGAAGACGCTTACCGCCGAAGAGCTGGGGCTACCCCTGGAGCTGGTGCCTGAGGGTCGGCACATCTACAACCAGTTCACGGTGCGGG
>CAYTYU010000141.1:0-5800 GCA_964440815.1 uncultured Chitinophaga sp. | reverse complement strand
GCGGCCGAGGGCGCGGTCGATCCCGCCACGCCGCCCGCCGTGCGCGACCGCATCGCGCGCGCCGTCGCGGAGGGGCAGCTGCGCGACCTCGAGCGGCTCTGGTACCGGCTGCCGGAAGGGTCGCGCGCGCAGGTGCGCCTCACGCACGCGCTCGAGCGACTGCGGGAGCGCTTCGAGGTCGACGCCATGGTGTCGCGCTGGCCCTTCACCGGGCGCGAGGCGCTCGACGTGCCGCGCGCGCTCGAGGTGAAGGCCGAGCTCGAGGAGATCGAGCGCCTGCTGGAGCAGCTGCGCGAGGCGCTGAAGGACGCCAAGCCCGCCGTCATCGACATGGACGCGCTCGAGCGCTTCGCCCCGCAGGAGCAGGTCGACTCGCTGCGCGACGCGCAGCGGCGCGTCAACGAACTGCTCGAGCGACTCGCCGAGGAGGCGGGGCTCGCGCGCACGCCCGAGGGCGGGTGGAAGGTGACACCGAAGGCGATGCGCCTCTACCAGCGCGGGCTGCTCGCCACCATCTTCGGCGACCTGCAGGCCGCGCGCAGCGGCCGCCACGAGGGCGTCTCCAGCCCCGACGGCGCCGTCGAGCTGCCCTCGACCCGCGCCTTCGAGTTCGGCGACAGCCCCTCGGCGATGGACATCCCGCAGACCATGGTGAACGCCATGCTGCGCGAGTCGCGGGAAGGCGCCCGCGCCCCCGGCGACCCCGTGCGCCTGCGCACGCAGGACATCGAGGTGCACCGCACGCGCCACCAGCCCAAGTGCGCCACCGCCGTCGTCATCGACATGTCGGGCTCGATGCGCCACGGCGGCCAGTACGTCCAGGCCAAGCGCATGGCGCTCGCGCTCGACGGGCTGATCCGCTCGGAGTACCCGGGCGACTTCCTGCAGTTCGTCGAGATGTACACGCTGGCGCGGCTTCGGTCTTCGGGAGAGCTGGCGACGGTGATGCCCAAGCCGGTCACCATCCACGAGCCCGTGGTCCGCCTGCGCGCGGACATGTCCGACCCGGCGATCGGCGAGCTCGACCTGCCGCTCCACTTCACGAACATCCAGCGCGCGCTCCAGCTCTCGCGCCAGTGGCTCACCGGCCGGCCGACGCCCAACCGCCAGGTGATGCTCATCACCGACGGGCTCCCGACCGCGCACTTCGAGGGCAGCAACCTCTTCATGCTCTACCCGCCCGACCCGCGCACCGAGCGAGCCACGGTCCGCGAGGCGATGCGGTGCAAGGAGGCGGGAATCACCATCAACGTGTTCCTGCTGCCCTCCTGGAGCCAGACGGAGGACGACGTGCAGTTCGCGCACCGCATGGCCGAGTCGACCGGGGGGCGCGTGTTCTTCGTCGCCGGGCGCGACCTCGACCGCTTCGTGGTGTGGGATTACGTGAAGCGCCGGCGGTCGATCCTCGGGTGAACGGAGGGTTCCCCGACGGCCGTCCGTACGGCCGGCCGGATTCGTCCACGTTTCAGGCCTTGAACGCACCGCCGAGTCCGCATAGCGTTATCCGCTTGGGCAGGAGGCCCTCCACCATGATCCCACACGCGCGCAGCACCCCCATGAGCGGAAACACCTCGACCTTCGACAACCCCACCCGGGCATCCGACTACTTCGGCTGCATGACCTTCAGCGGCGACACGATGCTGAAGCGCCTGCCGAGCGACGTCTTCGCCAAGCTGCAGAAGACGATCTCCGAGGGCAGCGCGCTCGACCCCGCGATCGCCAACACCGTGGCGGTGGCCATGAAGGACTGGGCCATCGAGCACGGCGCCACCCACTACTGCCACTGGTTCCAGCCGCTCACCGGGATCAGCGCCGAGAAGCACGACGCGTTCCTCAGCCCGATGGCCGACGGCAGCGCCATCGAGAAGTTCTCCGGCAACCAGCTGATCCTGGGCGAATCCGACGCCTCGAGCTTCCCCTCCGGCGGCATCCGAGACACCTACGAGGCCCGCGGCTACACCGCCTGGGACTGCACGAGCCCCGCGTTCCTCATGAAGAGCGCCTCCGGCATCGTCACGCTCTGCATCCCCACCGCCTTCGTCAGCTGGACCGGCGAGGCCCTCGACAAGAAGACCCCGCACCTGCGCTCCATCCAGGCGATGTCGAAGCAGGCGATGCGCATCCTGCGGCTCTTCGGGAACGCCGCGGGCGTCAAGCAGGTGCATGCCACCCTCGGCTGCGAGCAGGAGTACTTCCTGGTCGAGCGCGAGCAGCACGAGCAGCGGATGGACCTGGCGCTCACCGGACGCACGATGATGGGCGCCAATGCCCCGAAGGGCCACCAGCTCGACGACCACTACTTCGGCGCGGTGCCCGACCACGTGCTCGCCTTCATGGCCGAGGTCGAGGCGCGCCTCTTCGAGCTGGGCGTCCCGGTGAAGACCCGCCACAACGAGGTCGCGCCCAGCCAGTACGAGATCGCGCCCACCTTCGAGAACGCCAACATCGCGGTGGACCACCAGATGGTCACCATGCAGGTGCTCCGCGCGGTGGCCCGCTCGCACGGCTTCGAGTGCCTGCTCCACGAGAAGCCCTTCGCCGGGATCAACGGGAGCGGCAAGCACAACAACTGGTCGATGGCGACCGACACGGGCGTCAACCTCCTCGACCCGCGCGACGAGACCCACACCAACATGCAGTTCCTGGTGTTCCTGGCCGCGGTGATCCGCGCCGTGGACATGCGCGCGGACCTGCTGCGCGCCTCGATCGCCAGCCCCGCCAACGACCACCGCCTCGGCGCCAACGAGGCGCCGCCGGCGATCATGAGCATCTTCCTCGGCGACATGCTCACGGACATCCTCAACCAGGTGGAGAACGGCACGCCCAAGAAGACCAAGTCGGGCGGGGCCCTCGACCTCGGCGCGACCACCCTTCCCCAGATCCCGCGCCACGCGAGCGACCGAAACCGCACCTCGCCCTTCGCCTTCACCGGCAACAAGTTCGAGTTCCGCGCCGTGGGATCGACCGCGAGCGTCGCCTGGCCGAACACGGTCCTCAACACGATCGTGGCCGAGAGCCTGGACTACATGGCCACGGAGCTCGAGAGGAAGGCCGGCAAGAACCCGAGCGAGGCGAAGCTCGAGACGGCGGTGAAGGCCGTGCTCAAGGACGTGCTCAAGAAGCACCGCCGCGTCTGCTTCGACGGCGACGGCTACAGCGAGGCCTGGCACAGGGAGGCCGCGCGCCGCGGCCTTCCCAACCTGCCGAGCACCGCGGACTGCCTGGGCGTGTTCGCCTCGAAGTCGGCGAAGGACCTCTTCGCGAAGTACGGGGTCCTCAGCCCGCGCGAGCTCGAGGCCCGGCACGACGTCCTCGTCGAGCACTACAACACCGTCCTCGCCATCGAGGGCCGCACGCTCGTCCAGATGGTGCGCACGCAGGTGCTCCCGGCCGCGCTGCGCGCCCAGGAGGAGCTGGCGTCGGCCGTGAGCACCACGCTCGCGGCGGACGTCGACTGCGCCGACACCCAGGCGGAGCTCAAGTCCTACGTGGCCATGGTCGACGAGCTGCGGGCCTCGGTGCGGGAGCTCGAGACGCTCGCCGCCAGGCACCACAAGGACGAGGTGTCCGAGATGCGCTTCCTGCGCGACCACGTGGTGCCGGCGATGGCCCGGATCCGGGCCGCCTGCGATGCGCTCGAGCGGGTCACCCCGGCAGACCTGTGGCCCATGCCCACGTACGCCGAGATGCTCCTCATGAAGTGATGCGGCGGGGGGGCGTATACTGCGCCGCTTTCCCCCTTCGGGACCGCAGGAACGCCATCGCCATGTCCACCGAGACCACCGTCGTCGTCGAGCACGTCGGGCCCGCCCGCAAGCGCCTCCGCATCACCATCCCGGCCAGCGTCGTCGACGCGGGCCTCAAGGATGCCTACTCCTCGGCGCGCGCCGAGGCGCAGGTGCCCGGCTTCCGCCGCGGCACGGCGCCCATCGCGCTGATCGAGAAGCGCTTCGGCGCGGCGATCGTCGAGGACCTGCGGCGCAAGCTTCTCTCGGAGGCGTACGGCAAGGCGCTCCATGACCACAAGCTGCAGCCGATCTCCGACCCCGAGGTCGACGAGAAGGCGGGCGATCCCGAGGTCAGGCGCGGGACGCCGCTCGCCGTCACGCTCGACGTCGAGATCGTGCCCGACATCACGCTGCCGGCCCTCGAGGACGTCGAGGTGCGCCGTCCCGTGACCGACATCCCCGAGAAGCTCGTCGACGCCGAGGTCCGCGCGCTCGGCTACCGCTTCGGCACCCCCGGCCGCATCGACGGCCCCTTCCAGCCCCTCGACCGCATGGTCGGCCGCGCCGTCGTGCGCGTGAAGGGTGCGGCGAAGGACCCGTACTTCGAGGCCGACGAGTGCATGGTGGTCGTCCCCGACGCCGAGGACGCCGGCAAGGGCCAGGTGCTCGGCCTCATGTTCGACGACCTCGGGCCGAAGCTCGGGGGCCGCAAGGTCGGCGACGCCATCGCCCTGTCGACGAAGGGCCCCGCCGCCCACGAGCGCGAGGAACTGCGCAACGCCGACATCACGGTCGAGTTCACGCCCTCGCAGGCCGAGCGGATCGAGCCGTCCACGCCGGAATCCGTGGCCACCACGCTCGGCCTCGGCAGCATCGAGAACCTGCGCCAGCAGGTGCGCATGACGCTCGAGAGCCGCCGCGACCAGGAGCAGCGCTCCGCGATGCGCGAGCAGGCCGCGGAGTGGCTCGAGGGCAAGGTGAGCTTCGAGCTGCCCGAGAAGATGTCCGGTGCGCAGGTGGCGCGCAACCTGGAGATGGCGCGCATGCAGTTCCTCTCGCAGGGGCTGGAGAGCGAGCAGGTCGAGCACCGGCTCGCGGAGATCCGCGGTGCCAGCGAGGCCGACACGCGCCGCCGCCTCAAGGTGTTCTTCATCCTCGCGAAGCTCGCGCAGGACCTCGGCATCGAGGTCGGCGAGGGCGAGATCAACGGCCAGGTCGCCCAGATGGCCCGCTCGCGCGGCATGCGCCCGGACCAGATGCGCGCGGAACTGCAGCAGTCGGGCCGCCTGAACGAGCTCGCGCTCTCGATCCGCGAGGCCAAGGTGCTCGACCGCGTGCTCTCCAAGGCCAAGGTCACCGACATCAAGGCCGAGGAGTGGAACGCCCTCGTGGCCGAGCGCCAGAAGGCGGCGGCCAAGGCGGCGGGCCGCGCCAGCTGACCGGCCATGTCGGCGCGCGCGACCGACCTCTTCTTCTGGCTCGGCATCGGCGTGCTGTTCGTCCTCGTGATCGGGGGCGGCGTGGCCATCATGTGGGCGCGCCGCAACGCGAAGGCGCCGGACACCGGTCCGCAGCAGCCGTTCACGCTCGAGGACCTGCGGCGCATGCTCGAGCGCGGCGAGATCAGCAAGCGCGAGTTCGACACCGCGCGCGACGCCATGATCCAGCGCACGCGCCAGCTCGCCGAGCGCGAGCGCCGGCGCCGCGGCGGCACCGACTGGGGCGGTTCCGGGAACGCGAGCCGATAAGGCCGCAGTTCGGCCTGTGCGGGCGTCGAACGGGCGCGAATGGGGCCCGGGCGCGCCGGAATGGCATCTTGCTGGAGAGGACGCCCCATGGCGTCGATAGACTCGGGAGCATCGCTGGGGGCAGATCCCCCGGAACCCACCTGGAGACTTTCGTGACAGAGCCGCAGCCAAGCATGCCTCCCCGCCGCCCCGAACCGACGGCAGCCAGCGGCGGGCCGCGGCGCACCGGACGCGACGGCTTCGGCGACGGCTTCGGCCAGGGCGGCGGACCGGGCGGCAGCGGACCAGCGGGCGGAGGCCCGGGCGGCGCCGGCGGCGGTTCCG
>CAYTYU010000140.1:5606-5852 GCA_964440815.1 uncultured Chitinophaga sp. | reverse complement strand
GCTCGGATCGGTCCACCGATCGGTGTCGACGATCGCCTTCATGGCGGCCATGCACCCGTCGATCCCGCGATTGAGGAACTCGGGGACCGTCGATCCGGCGGCGTTGTCGACGGTCGAGACGACCCGCTCCATGTCGACCTCGATGAGGAGATCGTGGTCCGGCGCCGTTCCGACGTAGTTCACGGCGGCGCGGATGCCGCGTGATCCAGCCTCGTAACGTGACTGGAAGTTCGAGGGGTCAAGGAC
>CAYTYU010000140.1:2118-5552 GCA_964440815.1 uncultured Chitinophaga sp. | reverse complement strand
TGGTCGCGTCGCGAGGCGCGCGTCGCGTGCCCGTTCCGGACGTGTCGACGCTCTTGGACTTGATCTCGACGAGCTCGATGCGTCCCGGATGGATCCTGAGCAGGTCGATGCGTGCGAGGAACCCGTCGTGCTCGATCGTCACTTCGTAGAGCGACGTGCTGGTCCCGGCATCGGCATCGGCCATGGCCGTGGCGATGGCCCGGCGTGACTTGTCGATGGCGTCCTGGCCGAAGCCGCCGATGGAGTTGCCGGGATGGTTCGCCCGGACCAGCGCCTCGATGGCGGCGCCGCCTTCCGACAGCAGGCGCAGCATCTCGTTCTCCTCGGACGTCTGCGGCAGGCCGTTCCGGGCGTGGCGCAACTTCTGGATGCAGTAGAGCCCGAGCTTGAACTGGGACTTGGTGATGGGCTTGTCTTTGGTTGCCGGCATGTTCTTCAAGGTACGAGTGATGGGTGAAGCTGATGCTTCCGCATGCTGCCGTTTCATCGGCGAAATTTGTCTGCTGCATGTTCCTCCGGATCGCGTCGAGATTTCGCTTGACGCATCTCTTCCGCTCATTTACAATACGCCCTCAGCCGTAATGCAATGCAAAGCCCCCGGCGGGGCGCGGACCGGAATTCCGGGGCGATGTCACGCCGGGCGAACCTGTTGCTTCACCCTCTTGAGCCACACTCCCCATCCATGCGCGAGCGCCCCTCCAATCCCCTCCTGTCCGTCACCCCCGTCGCCGTCCAGCCGGCCCTGCTGGTGCCGCCGACCCTGAACCACTTCGCCGAGGATCCCGCGCTCGCACGCTCGCTCGGCCGCGCCATCGAAGAATGCCTGCGCGGCCGGCGACGCTTCCCGCACACGCTCCTGTGCGGCCCGGCGGACAGCGGGAAGCGGTCGGTGGCCCGTGCGATCGCCAAGGAGCTGGCGGAGCCGGCGACCACCCTCAGCATGTCCGGGGTGACCGGGCCTGCGGACATCGATGCGGCCTTCCGGGACGCATCGGACCGCGGCATCCTGGTGGTGGACGGCCTGGAGCTGGCCACCCCGCCGGCCCTGCGCGACCTGGGGCGCGCGGCCTCGGGCGTCCGGCTCGAGCCGGCGCCGGGGAAGGCGTGCGACGAGTTCGAGCAGCTGCTCAGGCGGCAGTCGCAGGCCGGCAAGCGCTACCCGTCGGTGACGGTCATCGCCACCACCCGCGACACGGTCGACCCGACGGCGCCGTGGTTCGGCTGGGTGGAGCGCACCTACTACCTCGGCCGCACCCCCGAGGCCGAGGCCGCGCGGCTGCGCCGGGTGCTGGCGCGCTGCGGGCATTCGCTCGACGAGGGGTCGCTCTTGGCGGCGGCGGCGCTCGTGGTCGACCTCGGCATCCGCACGCTGGCCGCGGCGTCGGCGCTCGTCGAGTGGATCCGCGACCAGGGCGCGACCGCGGTCGACGCCAGTGGCCGCATCGACGAGCTGGTCGCCGTGTTCGGGCCGCTCGCAAACCCGGAGCGCGTCAAGCAGCGCATGGCCGACGGAAGCGCCGAGCCCGCCGAGGCGGACGCGGCGCCCGCGCCCGCCGCGTCGCGGCTCATCCTGCCCTGATCCCACGGAGCACCGATCGACATGAAGCCAAGCGAACTCGCCGAGTATCTCTCGACCGTCCTCTCGCACGACCTCCGGCTGAGCCTCATGATCTGGGGCCCGCCCGGCATCGGGAAGTCGAGCATCGTCGCCCAGGCCGCGGCCGGCGCGGGACTCGAGTTCATCGACGTCCGCCTGAGCCAGCTCGCGCCGACCGACCTGCGCGGGCTGCCCGTGCCGGATCGCCAGGCGGACGGCGGTGGCATCGCCCGCTGGTATCCGCCGGAGTTCCTGCCGCGCGAGGGCAGGGGGGTGCTGTTCCTCGACGAACTCAACATGGCCGCGCCCACCATGCAGGGCGTGGCGCAGCAGCTGATCCTGGACCGCCGCGTCGGCAGCTACGTGCTTCCGGAGGGGTGGTTCGTGTGGGCGGCCGGCAACCGCAAGGAGGACCGCGCCTCGGTGTTCGACATGCCGGCGCCGCTTGCCAACCGATTCGTCCACTTGGAGGTGCTGCCGGACCTCGAGAGCTTCAAGGCGCACGCGATCGCGCGCGGCGTCTCGGAGCGGATCCTGTCGTTCCTCTCGTTCCGCCCCGACCTCCTGCACCGGATCGACCCGGGCCGGCCGGCGTGGCCCTCGCCGCGCAGCTGGTTCATGGCCGACGCGCTGCTGCGGGCCGGGCTCGACGCCGACGGGGTGATCGGCGCCCCGGCGGGGGCCGAGTTCCGCGCCCACTGCGCCGTCTACGACGCGCTTCCGGACCTTGACACCATCCTTGCGGGACGTGGGGGGGCCATCCCCTGCCCGCAGGAGGTGTCGACGCGCTACGCCGCGGTGATCGGCCTGGCGCTGCGGGCACGCTCGGCCGAGCAGGCCGCGAACGGCCTGCAGTGGGTGCAGGGGGGCATGCCGGCCGAGTGGTGCCGGCTGTTCATGCTCGACCTGCAGCGCTCGATGATCGGCAAGGGGCTGCAGCGCCCGCTCGCCGAGGCGATGCAGAAGGACCCCGCCATGAAGCGCTACGCCAAGGAGTACCGCGAGGTCATGGCGGCGGCATGACGGCCTCCGCACCGGCCATCGACCACGCCGCGATCGAGCGGCGCCTGCAGGGGACGCACCAGCGGCTGGCCCATCACCACCCGTTCTTCGCCGCGCTCCTCATGATGGCACCCACCGTGGTGACCGAGGCGCACGAGACCGCGGCCACCGACGGCGAGCGGCTGTACTTCAACCCTTCGTTCGTCGCGCCGCTCACGCAGCAGGCGCTCGATGGGCTCGTGGTGCATGAGCTGCTCCACTGCGCGCTCCTCCATTGCATCCGCCGCGGCACGCGCGACCCGCTCCTCTGGAACATCGCCTGCGACATCCACGTCAACGGGCTGATCCGGACGCTGCCGCACCTGGACCTGCCGGAGGGATGCGTCGAGGAGCCGAAGCTCGCCGAGCTCTGCGTCGACGAGATCTACGCACGGCTGCGGACGTCGAGCCACGTCCAGCGCTCGCTCGGGGTGGTCGACGTGCGCCCGCGCGACGGACTTGACGAGGCCGGGATCGAGCGCCTGGGCGCGTTCTGGTCGGACGCGATGCAGCGTGCCCGCGCCATGGAGTCGATGCGGGGCCGGGCCGCCGGGCAGCTTCCCGAAGGCATCGACCGGCTGATCAACGAGGTGCATGCACCCTCGCTCGACTGGCGCACCGCGCTCTGGCGCCACGTGGTGCGCACGCCCGACGACTTCACCGGCTTCGACCGCCGCCACGTCTGGCAGGGCCTCTACGTCGAGGAGCTCGAGGGCCAGGGACTGGACGTCGACGTCTGCGTCGACGTCGTCGCCCGGCGCGGATGCCAGCACCAGGGGCGTCGCCGTCGTGATGC
>CAYTYU010000140.1:1470-2108 GCA_964440815.1 uncultured Chitinophaga sp. | reverse complement strand
GACGTCGACGTGTGCATCGACACCAGCGGGTCCGTGGGAGACGCCGAGCTCTCTGAGTTCCTCGGCGAGCTGCGCGGCATCCTCAGCGCGTACCCCTCGGTGCGCTGTCGCCTGTACTACGCCGACGCCGCGTGCACCGGTCCATTCGACGTGACCGGCAGCGAGCCGCTGCCCGTGGCCAAGGGCGGCGGCGGCACGGACTTCCGGCCCTTCTTCGAGGCTTCGGCGGGCGGCGAGCCGTCGCGGTTCGGCCATGAACGTCTGGCCGTCTACCTGACCGATGGCCATGGGGTCTTCCCGAAGCGACCCCCGAACCGCCCGGTGCTCTGGGTGGTGACGCCGGGCGGCGTGGTGGACGCGAAGTTCCCCTTCGGAGAGGTGGTCCGCATGCGGACCGGAGGACGACCATGACCGTGCACCAGATGCCGCGTCTCCATCGGCCCAAGCCGCTTCGCCCGGTGACCGAGTCGCGCGAGCGGCGTCGTGAGGAAGCGGCCGATGCCGGCACGCCCTTCGACCGGCTGCGCGACCTCTCGCTCACGAACCCGAGCCTCGTCCTGAAGAACCCCGCCTTCGAGCTGGCGGTGGTCACGGAGCCGGGGTTCCTGCTGGACCTGCCTGAGGATGCGCTCTGCGCG
>CAYTYU010000140.1:312-1460 GCA_964440815.1 uncultured Chitinophaga sp. | reverse complement strand
CTGCGCGCTGGTCCGGCAGCCGGCGTTCCCGCAGGACCTGATGGTGGTGCTGGCCCGGCGCCGGCGCGAGCTTGACGGCGGCGGCAAGCGCGTCGTCTCGCGGATCGCCACGCACCCGAATGCCCCGCGCGAGGCGCTCGAGATCCTCGGCGAGGAGCCGCTTGCGCAGCTCAACGTGAATTCGCCGTCGGCCGGCATCGAGCCGTGGCTTGAGGCCGTCGCCCGGATTGCCGGCGATGACCAGGACGCCCTGCGCTCGGTGCGCCTGCGCGAGGGCGACGCCCGGGTGACCGCGGCGCTTGCGCGCACCGGATGCATCGACGGGCACGACCCGTTCTCGGCGTTCGTGGTGATGGTCGGCGGGACGATCACGCTCTCCCGCTACATGCGCGCGCAGCGCTCGATGTCGGAGCGCAACCTGCGGACGCTGGTGCACGCGCCCGCGGAGCATGGTGCGAGTTACCGGCGGCAGCTCGCGATGCTCTGCCGCCGCACCGAGACCCCGTCGGCGCTGCTGTCCGAGCGCGAGCGCGCCTACGGCGTGCTCAAGCCCGGCGAGGTCCCGGCGCAGCTGGTGTTCGCAAGCAAGATGACGGAGCGGATGCGCGCCACGATGGCCGCGCCCGGTGAACTCTCCGAGGGCTCGCTGAGGCGGCTTGCGTCTGACCGTCAGTGGCAGGTCCGTTCGGCGGTCGCGGTGCGTCCTGGGCTGCCGATCGAGCTGCTGCGCCTGCTGGCGGCCGACCCGGACCGGCGGGTGCGCGCCTCGGTCGCCCGCGCGACGCCGGAGCGCGAGGTGCTCGAGCGGCTCGCGCGCGACGAGGACCTGTGCGTGCAGTTCGCGCTGGCGCACAATCCCTGCTGCGCCGGGGATCTCGAGGAAACCATCACCGACGTCGAGCGGATCAAGGATGGCATGGTGCGCTCCTGGGCGGCGGGGACGCCGCGCGAGGCCAACGGCATGCCCTTCGGCCAGTCCGACGCCAGCGACGCATGGTCCGCCGAGGAGGCCGCGATCGTCGCGCTGCGGCACGCGTACGACTCGATCCCGAAGGTGCTCTTCGTGGCGGGTCCGCGCTGCCCGGTCGAGGTGCTGGAGGCCCAGGCCGAGAGTGCATGCTGGTGGGCGCGCGTGGCCGTGGCACGGA
>CAYTYU010000140.1:0-230 GCA_964440815.1 uncultured Chitinophaga sp. | reverse complement strand
GGTCGAGCAGCTGGCGTCCGAGGACGCGAACTGGCTCGTGCGCGCCGCCGCGCGCGAGCGGATGGAGTCGCCCCCGGACGCCTCGCGGCTGCCCGGCCCGATCCCCGCCGAGCGCTGCTCGGAGCGTCACATGCCCGGAAACGTCCGCGCCCGGCTGGGTGAGATGCGCACCCAGCTTGGCGAGCCCCGCCTGTCCGTGGTCTGCTCGGCCGTGAGCGTTGCCTTCGACG
>CAYTYU010000139.1:0-5924 GCA_964440815.1 uncultured Chitinophaga sp. | reverse complement strand
GCGTGGCGGATCATGCTCTCCTGGTGCAGGATGGCGCCCGTCTCGGCGTCGACGACGAACTCGATCCGCTGGTACGAGTCCGGATCCCAGTGGCCGCCGCCCACGGCCTCGAACTTCACCGCCAGGCGCGGCTCGGCCGCCTCGCGGTCGATGCCCGCCCAGATGACGTACGCGGCGGGCCCGACCTCGGGCTTCGAGCGGAACTGGTTGAGCGCATGGCGCGTCCAGACCTTGGGGTCCGACGGAAGTCCCGGGCCCAGGCGGTCAAGCTGCGCGTCGACGGCGCGCACGTCCCACAGCGTGCTCGAGGCGAGCACCGCGGGAAAGGCGTCCATGTTGCGGACCAGCACGAAGAGGTGCGAGCGGTAGACCGGGATGCCGCGGTGGAACTGCGACCACGCCAGGCCGGTGAACTTGAAGCCTCCCACCTCGCGGTCGGGCATCACGCCCACCATGTGGTCGCCGGTCTCGTAGGGGCCGACCGGGAGCAGGCTCGCGGGATCGACGCCCCACAGCGCGCGCGCGTTGGCCTTGATGAAGCGCGAGGCGCTCTCGGCGGGCGAGGGTCCGTTCCCGAGCCGGCCCCACACGCAGGCGGCCTGCGCGCCTTCGACGATCACGTCGCTCTCGGGGTGCGCGGCGCGGAACGCGTCGAGCACGGCCGACGACGGGCCGGCGGTGCCGAGCACCGGGCCGCCGGGCGCGGTCCAGTCGTCGCTTCCCATGGGCGGCGCGACCTGCGCGGCGGCGGAGGCGGGCAGCATCGCGATGGAGGCGATGCACAGGGCAACGGCGTTGGTCAGTCGCATCGTGTGGGTCCGTGTCTGGGTCGGTCCTGGATGGTCCGGCGGGGTGGCCGGCGCGGACGATTGTTTCACGTTCCGCCGAAGCGGGGACGAGAACCTTCGAACTTTGGCCGACACGCCGGTGTCCGATAGTCCGGGAAGCGGTCGGCTGGTTCCTATACTCGCCTCGTGGCTGGAGGTTCCCGAGATTCCGCTCCGAACGAGCCCACGATTGAGAATCGCCAGGCGCGCCACGACTATGCGATCGGCGACACCCTGGAGTGCGGGATCGAGCTCCTCGGCACGGAGGTGAAGAGCGTCAGGGCCGGAAAGGTCAGCCTCGCCGAGGGTTACGTCAGCGCCCGGGCCGAGCCGCCCGAACTCATCCTGCACTCGGTGCACGTCGCCGAGTACCCGCCGGCCGGCAAGGCCGTCCAGCATGACCCGGTGCGCCCGCGGCGGCTCCTCGCCCACCGTCGGGAGATCCGCAAGCTCGCCGAGCAGGTGAAGCTCAAGGGATTCACCATCGTGCCCCTCAAGATCTACTTCAAGGGTGGCCGGGCGAAGCTCCTCGTCGGCCTCGGCACCGGCCGCAAGGCGGTCGACAAGCGCCAGGCGATCGCCGCGCGCGAGATGAAGCGCGACATGGACCGGGCGATGCACGGGCGGCGCTAGCGGCGCGGCCGCGCGCGTGTCGCCTCCCCGGGCACCGGGACTACTTCCGGATCTCGATCGTCTTCCCGCGGTCCGCCTCGCGACGGCCCTCGATGCAGTCGACGATGAGCATGGCCACCGCCTCGGGGGCGAGCGCCGCCGAGGCGGGCACCACCTTCACCGGGAAGTTGCTCCGCAGGAGCGGCGTCTCGACGGCGCCGGGGTTCACCGAGAAGGCGCGGATGCCGTGGCGCGCGCCCTCGCGGTGCATGCTGCGGACGAAGCTGTCGAGCGCGGCCTTGCTCGCCGCGTAGGCGAAGAATCCCTGGAAGGGGTCCGAGCTCGCGAGCGAGCTGACGTTCACCACGCAGCCGGCCTTGCGCTGCAGGAAGTGCGGCCAGGCGCGCACGATGAGGAACGCGGGGCCGAAGGAGTTGTTGAGGAACGCCTCCTCGAGCACGTCCTCGTCGGTGCCCTCGATGGGCACGTGCGGCGCGACGCCCGCGCAGTTGACGAGCACGTCGAGCCCGCCGAGTTCGGCGACGGTCCGGTCCACCACCCCCGCGGCGAAGGCGCTGTTGGCGAGGTCTCCGGCCATGACGAGCGCCCGGCAGCCGGCGGCGGCGGCGGCGCAGGCGGTGGCCGTGCCGTGGAGCTTCTCCGTGCTTCGGCCCACGAGCGCGAGCGAATGCCCGCGCGCGGCGAGCTCGACGGCGAGTGCGCGTCCGATGCCGCTTCCGGCGCCGGTGACGATGGAGTTCATGAGGTCAGCCTCCGCCGACGAGGCGGGCCACGTCGTTGTAGAAGGTGAGGAGGAAGATGGTGCCCAGGAGGACGAGGCCGACGGTGGTGGCCGCGTTCTGGAACGCCACCGAAGGCGCCTTCCCCGTGAGCTTCTCGTAGACGAGGTAGAGGAAGAGGCCGCCGTCGACGATCGGCAGCGGCAGGAAGTTGAGCACCGCCAGGTTGACGCTGATCATCGCCAGGAAGAAGACGAGGTACATGGCGCCCCGGTCGGCGACGCGCATCCCCAGGTGGACGATCCCCACCGGCCCGCGCAGCTGGTCGACGCCCACCGTCCCGCGCGCGAGGCGGTCGAGCGTCAGGTAGGTCATGATGACGAGCGTCTTCGTCTGGCGGAAGCCCATCGCCACGGCGCGCAGCGGGTTGCCGTGCGCGGTGAGCGTGGTCATGAGCGGCGAGAACACCTCCGCCGGCACCGGCGATGCCCAGCCGAGCGCATGCAGCGCGCGCACGTCCGCGGGCGACAGCACCATCGAGGCCTCGATCCGGTCTCGGCCCGCGGTCGGCGCCTCGAGCACCAGCTCGACCGGCCACGCCTCGCCTCGGTCGGCCGCGTCCCGGGTGGCCGCCAGGAACGCCGCGCGCATCGAGGCCCAGTCGGTGACCGGCGTGCCGCCCACCTCGCGGACGACGGAGCCCGGCGGCAGCCCGAGCGCGGCGGCGGGGGTCGGTGCCGACGCGGCTGCATTCCCCGTGCGCTCGACCGTCGATGCGATGCGCGGGACGTCGATCGCCGGAAGCATGATGGTGCCGAGCCGCCCGGTGCGGTCGACCTTCACGTCGAGCTCCACCTCGGCGCCGTCGCGGATCACGCGCACCGGCGCGGAGGCGCCCGCGTACGGCGCGATCGCGGCGCGCAGCGCACCCAGGCGCGGTCCCGGCACGTCTGCGACGGACAGGATCACGTCGCCCGGCTCCAGGATGCCGTCGTTCGGCGATCCGTCGGCCAGGCGCTCGATGCGCAGCAGCGGCACCAGGCCAAGGAGTCCCGTCTCGGGCGGTGCGCCGGACCCGGCCTGCGCCGCGTCGGGGAGTTCCTGGAGGCGAGGCACCGGGACCAGCGTGCGCTCCACGGTGCGGCCCGCGGCCGTCTGCCATGTGGTTCGGAAGGGCGCACCGTTGCCGGCGGCCGCGGCGGCGTCGAGCGCGGTGGTCGAGAGGTTGCCGGCGGGTTCGTCCCGGTCACCGTCGCCGATCCACTGCTGCGTCAGGTGCAGGTCCTGCACCGAGCCGCCGGCCTGCGCGCCGACGTGCACGACCAGCAGGTCGGCGAGCGGGTCGCCGCTGCCGTCGGGCGCGCGCTCGGGTGCGAGGCCCGCGCGCGCCATCGCCTCGTCGAAGGCGGCGCGCTCGTCGGGGCGCACGGCGCCGATCCCGCCCGCAAGCGCGGGCCCGATCCCGATCTGGAGCAGCCCGCTCGCCGGGTCGCGGCGCGGGAGCACGGAGAACGTCCGGCGCTCGGCGCGGCCGTCCACGTTCCGCATTGCCTCGACGGAAAGTGACTGCTCCGGCCGCGCCATCGCGCCGGCGATCTGGATGTCGGCGAACGTCTGGACCGGCTCGCCGTCGATCGTGAGCACCACGTCGCCCGTGCGCAGGCCCGCGGGGCCGCCGTCGGCGGCGGTCGCGGTGGCGGCGGGCGAGCCCGGCAGCACCACGCCCACGACCGGCGCCTCGAAGCGCACGCCGGCCATGAACGCGACCACGAAGAGGACGACCGCCAGCACCAGGTTGGCGACGACGCCGGCCGACACCACCACCATTCGCCGTCCGACGGCCGCGCGCTGGTAGCTGCGCGCGGCGCCCGAGGTGCGCGACGGGTCGAGGTCGTCCTGGCCGAGCATGCGCACGAAGCCGCCGAGCGGGAAGAGGCGCAGGGACCACTCGGTCTCGCCGAGGCCGTTTCGCGCCAGCTCCTCGTCGGTCATCTCGATGGCCGGCTTGCCGAAGCGCGCGATGGTCGCCGGGTCGGTGCTGCCGGCGCGCCAGCCGATCCCGCGCCGCCATGCGGCGAGCACCGGCCCCAGCCCGATCGCGAAGCTCTCGCAGCGGATCCCCGCGCGCGTGGCGGCCCACCAGTGCCCGAGCTCGTGGACGAAGATCAGGAGCCCGAAGCCCAGGACGATGAGCAGGACGTTCGAGCCGTTTGAGAGGAGCGACATCGGGGGAGCGCGCGGCGCGCCCGAAGCCTAGGCGAAGTCAGCGCGCGGCGGCGGTGCGCCCGGCGATCCGCTCGCGCGCGACGGCGCGCGCCTCGCGGTCCGCGTCGAGCACGGCCGCCAGCGTCGCGGCCGGCCGCACGGGCAGTGCATCGAGCGTCTCCTCGACCACCGCGGCGATGTCCCCGAAGCGGATGCGCCCATCGATGAATCCCTCGACCGCGGACTCGTTGGCGGCGTTGAAGGTGGCGCCCGCGGTGCCGCCGGCGTCGATCACGCGCTTGGCGAGCGCGATGGCGGGGAAGCGCGCATGGTCGACGGGCTCGAAGTCGAGCGTGCGAAGCGCGTCCCAGGCGATGGTCGGCGAGCATCCGCGCGTGCGTTCCGGCCAGGTGAGCGCGTACTGGATCGGCAGCCTCATCGACGGCGGGCTGAGCTGCGCCACCGTGCTGCCGTCGACGAACTCGACGAAGGAGTGCACCACGCTCTGCGGGTGGACGATGGCGTCGATCCGCGACGAGGGCAGGTCGAACAGCCAGTGGGCCTCGATCACCTCGAGTGCCTTGTTCATGAGGCTCGCGCTGTCGATGGTGACCTTGCGGCCCATCTGCCACGTGGGGTGGCGGAGCGCCTCGGCGAGCGTGGCGTCGCGGGTGCGTTCGGCGCTCCAGGTGCGGAAGGGGCCGCCGCTTGCCGTGAGCACCAGGCGCGCCACCTCGGACGTGCGCCCCGCGCGCAGGCACTGGAAGACGGCGCTGTGCTCGCTGTCGACGGGGATCAGGTCGACGCCCGTTCGCGCGACCGCCTCGCGGACCACGGCACCCGCGGCCACCAGCGTCTCCTTGTTGGCGAGCGCGACGTGGCAGCCGCGTTCGATGGCGGCGAGCGTCGGGGCGATGCCCGCCGCGCCGACGATCGAGGCCATCACCATGTCGCCCGGGCGCGCCACGCGTTCCACCAGTTCCGTCGCCGCGCCGTCGCCCGCGAAGCACTCGATGCCCGCGGGCAGGGTCGACGCGGACGCCGGGTCCGACAAGGCCACGTGGCGCACGCCGAACGCCTCGGCCTGCGCCGCCACGCGCGCGGCGTTCGAGCCCGCGGCCAGGCCGACGACCTCGTAGGAGGGACCGCCCGACTCGCGCAGGTGGCGGACCACCTCCAGGGTCGCCGTGCCGATCGAGCCGGTCGAGCCGAGGACGATGATGCGCCGCGGTGCCGGCATTCGCGTGTCAGCGGTCGTCACGGCCGCCGCCGGTCGGCGACTTGAGGCGCCGCATCCAGCCGGTCACGCTGCGGATGGTCTTCTTGGCCGCATCGAGCGGGGACGCCTCGGTCCCCGGCGCCGATGCCGCGGGCGGGACGGGCGGGGGCCAGCTGCCGCCGCCGGAACCGCCGTCGCCCTCCGAACGCGCGGGGCGCTCGGCACGGCGGCCTTCGCGATCGCCGTTTCCTTCGCCGCGTCCGCCGCGGTCTCCGCGGGGCTCGCCGGACCGGTCGCCGCCGTTGCCGCCGCCTCCACCGC
>CAYTYU010000138.1:0-5937 GCA_964440815.1 uncultured Chitinophaga sp. | reverse complement strand
GAGCGGGACCGCAAGCCACGACACCGCGGCGATCCCCGGCAGGCCGCCGCTTGCGAGGACGCCGATCAACGCGGCCGCGGCGTGCGCGCCCGCCGAGCCGAAGAGCCACGGCACGCCGCGCATCGCCGGCACCGTCTCCGGCGAGAACCGGCCCGCCGCCTGGTCGACGGCGAGGGCGCCGGCGCAGGCGCCGAGAAGCGCGGTGCCGAACCAAAGCCCGAGCAGGCCCAGGTGGACGGCCACGGGCGCGGCCCCGATCCCGGCGCCGATGGCGAGCGTGCCGAGCACCACCTCGGCGACCGTGGCCCGCTGGCAG
The DNA here is from genome assembly GCA_964440815.1 of uncultured Chitinophaga sp. Lineage (GTDB taxonomy): Bacteria > Planctomycetota > Phycisphaerae > Phycisphaerales > SM1A02 > UBA966. The sequence continues at coordinate 5,621 of CAYTYU010000138.1, read as the reverse complement.
GTATGCAGCGCGGCGATCGACGCGACGGCCGGCGCGCGCACCTCTGAGCGGCAGCGGCGCAGCGCAAGCAGCCGCTGGAACGCGGCGAGCAGGGCCAGCGCCTGGAGCGGCACGCCGATGCATCCGAAGAGCCCGAAGAAGCCGAGCCCGGCTCCGGGCAGGTACGAGCGCGCAAACAGCCTGAACGCGTCCGAGGCGGCCTCGCGCTGGGCGTCTCCGACCGCCGCGCCGCCGGTCGAGTCGCGAACGGGCATGCCGCACTCCGGGCAGCGGCCGGCCAGCTCGGTGCCCCGGAGGTCGTAGCCGCAGCCGGCGCAGGGCAGCGGGTCGGTCTGGACCGCCGTCGACCGTCGCCTCGACCGTGGTTGGCGCTGCGCGTCGCTGATTTCGCTCGATCTCGCGGAATCGGGACGGGAATCGCTCGCCGCGCGGCGAACTGCGCCGAAGTATAAGTCGTACGACCCTCGGCCCCCCTCGGGAGCACCCTTCGATCATGACGTCCGCACTCCGCGCCCATCCGTGCCGCGCCGCGTTGCTCGCGGCCGCGGCCTTCGTCCTTCCGGCCGCGTGCCCGGCGCTTGCCGGCTCGCCGCAGTCGCCTGCCGCGCCCGCCGCCGCGCCTGCGCCGGCCCGCCCGGCGTCGGCGTGGAGCGAGGCGCTCTGGAACGCCGCACGCACGGCAGACCGCGCGGCGGTGGACCGTCTGCTCGCCGAGGTCCCGGACGGCGAGTCGCCCGCCGACACCGAACGCGTCCGCGAGGCCGCGAAGCGGCTCTTCGAGCACCGAGCCGAGACCGCGAAGGAAGTGGCCAAGGAGCGCGAGGAGAAGCTCGGCGAGATGCGCGATGCCGTGAAGGCCGGCAACGCCACCAAGGCGCTGATCGGCGCCGCGTACCTCAAGTTCCTCTCCGACGACTGGAAGCGCGACATCGCCTCGCCCGACGTCAAGGAGGCCATCGCGCTCGCCGAGCGCCGCTACGAGGAGTCGCGGACCGAGGGCGACTGGCTGCTCGCCGAGGAACTCCTGAACCGGCTTCGCTCGCTCTACGAGGGCACGCCCGACCGCGCCGCCTACGACCGCCATGACCAGGCCCTCGAGACCGACGTCGGCCGACGCGTGCTGCTGGTGCTCGAATATGCGCCGCGCGCCTGGCACGAGCTTCGCCGCAAGCAGTACGACCGGCTCGACGAGAAGGACCGGAAGGAACCGTTCCCCGAGTTCAACGAGAAGTCCGCCAACGACTGGAAGCAGGCGCTGGAGGGAATCAACGAGCGGATCCTGGCCGGTGCGCTCTCGCAGGTGGCCGCGCAGCACCTGGAGAACATCGGCTGGAAGCCGCTGATCCTCGGCGGCCTGGGCATGGTCGAGCGCCTGGCGACGACCCCCGCGCTGCAGGAGAACTTCCCGAGCCTCGGCGATTCCGCGCTCGCGGGCGAGTTTGCCCGGGCCGTGCGCGCGCAGTCGGCGCTGGTCGAGGCGCTGAAGCCCGAGGAGGTCGACGCGCGCACCTTCGGGCGGGTGTTCCGCGCGGTGAAGGAATCGAACGCCGCCACCGTGAAGCTCCCCGAGGAGGTGGTGGTCCGCGAGTTCGGCAACGGCGCCACCGCGATCGTCACCCACGACTTCGAGGACCCGTACACCGAGATCGTCTGGCCGGACCGCATGCGCCGGTTCAACCAGATGATCAAGGGGAACTTCGTCGGCGTCGGCATCATGATCCGCCACAACGAGCGGCGCGAGATCGTGATCGTCAACCCGCTCGACGGCAGTCCCGCCAAGCGCGCCGGCATCAGGCCCGGCGACCGGATCGCCGCGGTCGACGGCCAGTCCGCGGCCGACTGGCCGGTGGACAAGGCGGTCGACGTCATCACGGGCCCCGCGGGGACCACGGTGAACCTGTCGATCTCGCGCGAGGGCCAGGACGCGCCCCTCGACGTGCCGCTCGTTCGCGAGCGCATCAAGATGTACTCGGTGCAGGGCTGGAGGAAGACCGGATACAACGGCCGCTCGGAGCCGATGTGGGACTGGTTCATCGACCCGCAGGGCGGGATCGGCTACGTCCGCCTCACCGGCTTCAACGAGGACACGTTCACCGACTTCCTGAAGGCGATGCGCGAGATGTCCACCGCCCGGCCGATCAACGGCCTGGTGCTCGACCTGCGCGGAAACCCGGGCGGGCTGCTGACGAGCGCGGTGTCGTTCGTCAACGTGTTCCTGCGCGACGGCCGGATCGTGAGCGTGGAGGACCGCAACGGCGAGGAGGTCATGGCCTACCGCGCGCAGCGCCGCAACGCGCCGCTCGCCGACGTGCCGACGGTGGTGCTGATCAACGAGTCGAGCGCGAGCGCGAGCGAGATCGTCTCGGGCGCGCTGGAGGCGCACGACGCCGCCGTGGTGATCGGCGAGCGCAGCTACGGCAAGGGAAGCGTGCAGGAAGTCCACGAGCTCGGGGGCCGCGGCCCCGACGCGCAGGCGACCGTCAAGTACACGGTGCAGCACTACCTGCTGCCGCCGAAGCCCGGCCAGGCGAAGGGCCGGCTCGTCCACCGCAAGCCCGGGTCGGACGACTGGGGCGTGGTGCCCGACTACGTGGTGAAGCTCTCGCCGTCGCAGGTCGAGGAGATCAACGCGATCCGTGCCTCGGCCGACGACATGCCCGAGGAGGCCGCCGACGGCATGATCCCGCTGCCGGACGCCGCGCCGAAGGGCGAGGGCGACCCGGTCGCGAAGGCGCCGAAGGAGCCGCGTGATCCGGCGGAACTCGTCCAGAAGGGCGTCGACCCGCAGCTCGAGACGGCCGTTCTGCTCCTGCAGGCGAACGCGCTCGGACGCGGGCTGCCCTCGGCGGCTGCGCCGGCGACGCCGGCGCAGCGAACGCCCGAGCCGGGCAAGCCCGCGGAGAAGGTCCGCTCCTGACCGCGCGGCGGCCCTGATCCGTAGGCCTTCCCGGCCGTTGCCGGGACGGTCGCGCCCTCCTATCCTTATGGGGCTATGGCCTGTCGGCGGTGCCGTTCCGCCGGGCCAGGCGACCGTCGGCCGTCGAGGCCGGCACTCCCCATGACGACCCTCCCACCTCCCGTGAACGTCCCCACGACCCCATCCTCCGGCTCGCCTGCGCCGGTGGTCGCCGTCCATTCGAAGGTCTTCGGCGACACCGAGCACCTGCAGGCGCCGCCGCCCGCGGTCGAGGTCCCGGCCGAGCGCATGCGCGCCTGGCTCAGGGACATGTTCCTGATCCGCGAGTTCGAGGTGCGCTGCATGCAGGCGTACCAGGAGAAGAAGATCGGCGGCTTCTGCCACGTCTACATCGGGCAGGAGGCCGTCGCCGTCGGCTGCACCGCGGCGGTCGAGCACCGCGACCCGATCGTGACCGCCTACCGCGACCACGGGCACGCGCTCGCCCGCGGCATGGACCCCAAGCACTGCATGGCCGAGATGTTCGGCCGCATCGGCGGCTGCGCCAAGGGCAAGGGCGGCTCGATGCACATGTTCGACCGCGACAACAACCTGTTCGGCGGGCACGGCATCGTCGGCGCCCAGACGCCGCTCGGCGCGGGCCTCGCCTTCGCGTGCAAGTACCAGGACGAGGTGATCGACGGCGGCCGCAACAGCCGCGTCGCGCTCTGCTTCCTCGGCGACGGCGCCCTCAACCAGGGCGCGTTCCACGAGGCGCTGAACCTCGCCGGCCTGTTCGACCTTCCCGTGATCTACGTGATCGAGAACAACGGCTACTCGATGGGCACCGCGATCGCCCGCGGCACCACGATGGCGCACTCGCTGATCACCAAGGCCGCGGGCTACGGCATCGACGGCTACGTGGTCGACGGCATGGACGTGGTCGAGGTGCACTCGGCGATGAAGCACATCGCCGACAAGTGCCGCGCGACCAGCCGCCCGGCGTTCGTCGACATGCGGACCTACCGCTTCAAGGGCCACTCGATGAGCGACCCGCGCAAGTACCGCACCAAGGAGGAGGAGGAGGTGTTCGAGGCCGGCGACCCGGTCGGGACGCTCCAGGCCCGCCTCATGTCCATGGGCGCGCTGACCGAGGACGGCTGGCGCGCGATGCAGAAGGAGGTGCGCGACCAGGTGCGCGAGGCCGTCGCGTGGAGCGACGCCAGCCCGCCGCCGCCGCTCTCCGAGCTGCACCACGACGTGTTCCTGGAGCCGTGGGGCCCGTACACGGGCAGCAGCCAGCCCGAGATGAACGGGGGCACGCCCAACCCCGCCGGGGTCCGCACGATCGACACCAAGGAGGACCTGCTGTGACCGTCCGCGAGATCGAGTTCCGTGACGCCCTGCGCGAGGCGATGAGCGAGGAGATGCGCCGCGACAAGCGGGTGTTCCTCCTCGGCGAGGAGGTCGCCCAGTACAACGGCGCCTACAAGGTGAGCAAGGGCATGCTCGACGAGTTCGGGCCGCGCCGCATCATCGACACGCCCATCTCCGAGAGCGGATTCGCCGGCATGGCGATCGGCGCCGCGATGCTGGGCCTGAAGCCGATCGTGGAGTTCATGAGCTGGTCGTTCAGCCTGGTGGCGGCCGACCCGATCCTGAACAACGCGCCCAAGATGCTCTACATGTCCGGCGGCCAGTTCGGCTGTCCCGTGGTCTTCCGCGGCAACGACGGCGCGGGCGGCCAGCTCGGCAGCACCCACAGCTGGTGCGTCGAGGGCCTGTACTCGAACGTCCCGGGCATCAAGATCGCGATCCCCTCGAACCCCTACGACGCCAAGGGCCTCCTGAAGACGGCGATCCGCGGCAGCGACCCGGTCTTCTTCCTGGAGAGCGAGCGCATGCTCGGCAACAAGGGCGAGGTGCCCGAGGAGGAGTACACGATTCCCTTCGGGCAGGCGAAGGTGGTGCGCGAGGGCACCGACTGCACCCTGGCGAGCTGGGGCCGCCCCGTGCACTTCTGCATGGAGGCGGCGACGGAGCTGCAGAAGCAGGGCATCTCGTGCGAGGTGATCGACCTGCGCACGGTGCGCCCGCTCGACATCGGCACCGTGGTGCGCAGCGTCCGCAAGACGAGCGCCTGCGTGGTGGTCGACCAGTCGTGGAGCTTCGGCAGCCCGGGCAGCGAGCTCGCCTCCCAGGTGCACCGCCACTGCTTCGACGACCTCGACAACTACGTGCACCGCGTCCACTCCGCGGACGTGCCCACGCCGTACGCGACGAACCTCGAGCAGGAATACCTGCCGAACGCGCGCCGGATCGCCGAGGCGGTCCGCAGCGCCACCTACAACCTCTGAACGCGGCCGCTTCCAGCCCGCGACCCATCCAGGAACGCCATGCCCATCAACGTGACCATGCCCCGCCTCTCCGACACCATGGAGCAGGGCACCGTCGTCAAGTGGCACGTCAAGCCCGGTGACCGGGTCAGCTCCGGCCAGGTGATCGCGGACATCGAGACCGACAAGGCCACGATGGAGCAGGCCGTCTTCGACGACGGAACGATCGCGAGCCTGCTGTGCCCCGAGGGCCGCCAGGTGAAGGTCGGCGAGGTGATCGCCGTGCTCGCCGAGGAAGGCGAGAACGTCGAGGCCGCGGCCTCGGCGCCGACGTCCGCTGCGCCCGCCGCCGCGCCCGCGGCGAGGAACGGCGCCGCCCAGCCCGCGCC
>CAYTYU010000137.1:0-5938 GCA_964440815.1 uncultured Chitinophaga sp. | reverse complement strand
GGAGGCGACTCATCGTTACTGGCCGACGATGCGATCGATCACCTCGTTGACGAGGGACACCTGGCCTTCGTCGCCCTTCACGAAGAGCAGTCCAGTCGGCCCGTGGATCCGAAGTTCCGCATCGACGACGGGCCGATCGTCGAGCGTGAGTGCGGCGCCGACGGCGTCCATGAGCCGGTCAAGACGTTCCTTCGCCGGGCCGCTCTCGATGCCGTTCCCTTCCCAGTCGAGGTACTGGCTCAGGTCGATGACCACGACGGACGGCCGGGCCGCCTTCGCAGCGGCTTCCGCAGCACCCACCGCCCGGCGCGCCCGAATGGTGATGATCGGCGCGCCGGCAGCGCGGCCCGCGTCGCGGGCGCCGGGCTCCGCATCGCCGGCCGCAGCCGCCATGTCACCCGTGACGGTGACGATCAGCTCGGATCCCTCGGGAGCCAGGTAGACGAGCGACCGAAACAGCGCGGTCGGCGTGACGTCGCGCACCGAGATCGGCCCGATGTGGACGGAACTGACCGACCCGGTCGCCCCGTCGCGTTCATGCAGCACGACGTTCACCGGCTGTCGGGGCACTGCCGCCTGCACGGCCTTGACGAACTCACCGAGCGTGCCGCCCGGCCAGTCGAGCCGGACAAGCCCAGCCCGTGACTCGCTGGCCTTGTTCTCCCGCTCCTGGAACTCGAGGGCGGTCCGCTCCGCCTCCACGACCAGGAAGCGGTTCCAGACATGGTTGATCTCCTCGTTCAGGGCCACTGCCGCAAGGGCGACCATCCAGCGCTCTCCGCGAACGACCACCTCCGACAGGGTGTTCGACACACTGAAATCAATGGAGCCGTAGCCCGGCAACAGGAGGCGCGACTCCGCCCGGCGGACGGCCTCCCCGATGTAGGAAATCGTGCCGCGAGGCATGTTCGCGTTGCCGGGCGCGCGTCCGAGCTCCGAGGGGTACGGCATGATCCACGTGGTCCACTCGGATTCCGGCATGGCGGCGAGCTCGGCAGCGATCTGCTCGATCCGTCGCCTCATCTCAATGGCCTCATCTCGACCCGCGGACTGACGCTGCTCGGCAAGGCGGTCGGATTCCCCCTTCAGTGCACGGATCCGCGCCACCACGGCCGGGTCGACGGTGGGCGCGGTCCCGGGCGCGGCCTGGGCGTCGACGGCGTGGACATGGGCAACCGGCGCGAAGACCACCGCGGACGCCACGACGAGCGCACGCAGGCCGGCAAAGGTGATGCGCGGCTCCTGACGCGCGGACGTGGATGCGAGGGCCGATCGGACGCGGGGACGTGCGGGTGTTGGTCGCATGGGATGCTCCTGTACACGAAGAACAACGCCGAGGCGACGATCCCGCCGACCTGGCACCGAGATTTCCAGAGATTTCCGTTCGGACGGCCCGGGCCGATCGATGGCTCATCGGACCATCCGTCCCCGGCGCTCCCGCTCCCTCAGCGTGTCGCCGTCGAACTGGAGCTGCTGGAACACCGTCGTGATGCGGGCCACCTCGGCGGAGGGTGCGCCCGGGTCGCTCGCCGGCCGATTGGCGAAGGCGATGGACTCGAGTTCGCGCACGCTCGAGGCGAGGAGCGTACGGGATTGGTCCCGCATGTCGGCGAGGTCGCGCAGCACCGGGAAACACGCCACCATCCAGCGTGCCATGATGGCGTCGCACGCGGGTGCCGGGAGCGAGGAACGAAGCTCGTTCCGGACGCGCTCGCACGCCCACAGCCACGCATCCCATGCGGCATGCACGTCGGGACCGCACTCCGACCCGGCGGGACGGTTCTCCGCCTGATCGAGCGCGCGCCGGCCGTCGCAGACGTGCGCCTCCATGACCGTACGCACCAACTCGCGATACTCCCGCAGCAGGCGGTCGCCGTGCTCCACGCAGATGCGGACGGCCGAGGCGTGGTCGGCCGGCGACAGCCCCGCCTCCTCGATGGCGGCCCAGGGCGACACCGCATGCGGGTACTGCATGCCGACGGCCGCGACATGGCTGAGCGGGATCGCGGCGAATGCCTCGGCAAGCCGCTCCATGCGAGCCAGCGACTGCGCGCCGGACGGGACGATTTCCGCCGGGAAATCCACCTCCAGCTCGCCCTCCGCCGAGACGATTGCGCGCACCGCCTCGGCCTGTGCCGCCGCCCCACTCCCGTCCGGATCGGGCTCGCGCCGTTCGTCGGACACGGCTGCCAGCGCTCGCCTGACCTTCGGCATGAGGCGTTCCTGCCAAGCCGCGAACGCCGCGCCAACGTGCTCGCGTTCGGCAGGCTGCAGTTCCCGGCCCAGGATTGAGCTCCACAGGGCCTGGAATCTCCCGGGGTCGTCGTCTGGCGCCCGGACCAGCACGTCCGAGACGAAGAGCTTCGAGACCGCGTCCAAGTTCGCGGGCTCCAGCTCGAGCAGCCCAGACACACCTTCATCGCCGACCAGCGTGCGCGCCGTCGACACGGGGTCAAGGAGCGCGTCCCAGTGGCCCACGAGCGCCTGTACCTCGCGCGCGGTGCCCTCCGGCAGGCACGTGAGCAGCGCCGAAAGGCCGGCGGGTGCTCCGGTGCCGGCGTGCAGCAGCTGGGTGAGCTTCCGTTGGTCCGCGTCGCCCTGCGTCACGAGCGCCGCGAGTTCCTGAAGCGCGGCGACGCGGCGTGCGCGTTCGGCGTCCAGCCACGACCGAGCGCAGCCCGACTGCTCGGCATCGAGCCCGGGCAGGAACCGGAGGATGACCGCCGCACGCGCCATGGGCAGGTCGCGGGGAGATCGAGCGATCGCCGCCGACAGCCGTTCGCGCATCCGCTTCGCGTCATCTCCTTCGGACACGCCCTGCAACGCGTCGATGCACTTCGTGACGCTTCGCACCGCGGCCATCTCGACCTCCGACGGCGCGAACACCGACGAACTCATGGGCGTGCCGCCGGCGGCGATCGTCCGCTCGGCGTCAGCGACGATGGCGCGCAGCGCGTGGACCGACGCGGCGCGGGCGCCGGCGACCTCCGGGCGAAGTCCCAGCCCGGACATGCCAACGACCTCGTCCACTGACGGGACACAGGTCTCGATCCGCAAAGAAGCCAAGCGACGTCGCAGCCTCGATTCCTCCAAGAGAAGTTTCAGCGCAGAGACGCACTCGGCCGAGATCCCGGTGACCGCCGCCAGATCGTCCGCGAAGCGGGACTCGAGCAAGCGCTGGTTCGACGCCGTCGACTCCGCGGGTGCAAGGGCACGCCACTCGGCGATCAGGCGGTCATGGAGCTGGTCGACGACCGGCCACGACGCGGGCTTGAAGTCCGGGCACATCGAAAGCGCTGCGGTGAGCTCGGCCGCCGTCGGCGGGGAGATCGACCTTGCCGACACCGCGGCCGCAGTCAACGGCCCCGTCATTGCGCAGACGCGCCAGCGCACGCGCGGCGTGTCGCCCGGACTCGTAAACGCCCTTGCCTGGGATTTGATCATGTCGCGATGCGCCGGGTCCAACTCCGTCTCGTACTCGGCGCGTACCGTGGCCCGCGTGGTCCATTTCGGCGCGCTGGTCACCTGACCGACCCACGATCGCTTGAGCATCGGCAGGGCACTGGAGAACGTCACCTGACGTCGTCCGGCAAGCGGCTCGCGCGCGGCCAGCTGTCGATCGATGGGCGTGAGATTGGCCCCATCGAGCCACGTCCACAGCGAGGATTCGGTTCCGACGAACCACATTCGCACCCTGTCGGGGTCGAAAGGCACCTCCGGCGCAGTGGGCTGATCCCGCGGCCCGACCACGAGATAGACCTCCCATGCGAAGATTGCCGTCGGGTCCGTAACCGCACTTCGGTTCGTCCTGAGATGCGAGCCCGCATCGACGATTTCAAGGGGCGTGCGACCGCGCAGCAGCACGGAGTCTCTCTCGAAGACGAAGCCGGGCACGCCGCCGATCGATGTCGGGTAGGCCACGTGTGCACCGCCATCGGCTGCGGTGGCGATCGTGGCCCGGGCGATGGCCACGCGCATGTCATCCGCAGGCACCGTCGCCGCCGGCATCCACCCGCTCGTGCGCGGGACATCCTGTCGGATCGGCAGCTCCATCACGGGACCCGTGAAGCCCTCAGGCATCACGATCCTGAGAGCCGCCTTGGGCCAGGCGGGGGCGATGAACGCCACGGTGCCGTCGTCACGCGTGACCTCCCGGAACTCGCTCGGAAGCCGACCGCTGCCGTGGCCGACGTACGCGGGCCCGCCGGGGCCCACCCACCAATACGACTCGCGCGAGGCATCGATGGCATTCATGGCAAGCACGCCGCGCTCGTCCGAGGTCGCCATGACCTGGAGCGGGCGCTCGAACTTCTCGGGCGCGACCATCTGCCTCACTTTCGCGCCGGGTGCCGGCAGCCCTGAAAGGCCATCGACAACCTCGAGCTGGACCGGCCGGGTGCCATGGAACGGGGTGCAGCCGGCCGGCAGGAGCACTGCCGACATCACCAGGAGTCCACTGATCCCGATCGCATGGGCTGGGCATTGCGGCATGGAAGCGCTCCTGTCGGAGATGGACGCACCCTACCCCTCCGCGTGAGCGGAGGCAGCGCACGCCGAGACGGACGCGGCGGCGGACGCGCCCGGTCAGGGGACGAGCATGGGCGCCTGCGGCCGATCACCTACTCGCGGCGGCCAGTCAGGCGAGATCGGCCGTGCAGAGAGCGCGTTCGCAGGCAACGGACCCGTCACCGGTTCGACGGCCAGACGGACCGCCCTCGCGAACTCTGCTCCGCGCTTGGTCACGCCGGCCAAGGCGTCGATGCTCGCGACGAGGGCAAGCGCACACTGCTGAGACCGAACGGCGGCCGCGCGCATCGCCGGACCGTACTTCGCCCGTTCGGCATGGGAGGGCGCGGCCCCGAACACGGTGTCGGCGCGCCAGGCTTCGCGCGAGGCACTGCGCATCGCCTCGAACTGCAGGCGGAGGGTGGCTTCCGCATCCCGGAGGTTCGCCGACATCGCGGGGTCCGTCGACGGGGCGATCAGCCGCCTGATGCCGAGCCACGCGTCGATCACCTCCTTGGCGTGCGGATGCCTGCGTACCAGCACGCCTCGCAGCCAGCGGAACTCGGGGTCCTTGAGGTGCGCCGACACCGCATCGACGGCGCGACCATCAATATCGCCCATCCGGTCGTTCATCGCGGAGACGCCCCGGAGCACGCGCGGCGTGTCGTCCGGGTTCGTGAACGCCCTGGCCTGGGCGTTGATCATGTCGCGAAGCGCCGCGTCCCACTCCGTCTCGTACGCACGTAGCGCATCTTCCAGCGCCTGTGACTTTGATTCGTCCACCGGCACGTCCGCCACCTCTTCCCGCAGCGACATGGTGACGATCGCGGGCACCGGGATCGGCGCGGGATCACGGAGGAATCGCGTGGCGCGCGTCCGCCACAGGATCCTCGACGCCCGCTCGACGACGTTCGAATCGCCCTCGGTGCCGATCGCCTTTGCGAGCGCTGCCACGAACGCCGCGCACTCCGAGTCGAAGTCCGCGAGCGACGCGCGGACGCAGTCTCGGCTGTAGTCGCTTGCCAAGGCGATGGTGGCGTCGTCGTCACCGCTTCCGCGCTCCGCATTCACGGCCATGAGCGCGTTGATCCGCTCGTACGTCGGTTGCCAGTCGCGCTCGCGACGCGCGGCCAACGCCGAGCGGAACGACTCCGCCGACGCGCGAAGGGACGCGAATTCCTCGCTTGTCTGATCAAGACGAAGGGACGTGGCCTTGCGCGCGACCTCGATCCAGTCGTCCGGCGCGGGGAGGTCGCTCAGCGGCGCGGCAAGCAGGCCCGCGCCCGCCGCGCCGACGAGGCCGCTTCGGAATGCCACCCGTTCTCCCGCCTGCAAGCCCGAACTTCGGGCCGGCGATGGGTCAACCTGCGTGACGGCACCGGCCGCGGCAGGCACGGCCAGCGCTGGTGCGCTTGCCCCAGACGATTCCCAT
>CAYTYU010000136.1:0-5944 GCA_964440815.1 uncultured Chitinophaga sp. | reverse complement strand
CGCGCCGGTGGCGGGCAGTCCGGCCCCGCCCTTCGGGGCCGGACTGCTCGGAAAGCAAGGGACGGGCACCTGGCCGGCGCGGCCAGGGCCTGACGAGAGAGACATGCGGCCCCGACGCGGGGCCCAAGGGAAGGAAAGGGTCAGACATGCAGTTGCGTCTTGCCATCGCGTCGGCTTCGGCCGTTGTTGCGCTCGCCTCCGTTGCCCAGGCCGAGATGGTCGGCTGGACGGCCTCCGTCCGGACCGCGGCCGAGGGCGGCTTCTTCGTCGACGTGTTCGCGGTCACCTCCGAGGGCGACTCGCTCCTCAACGTGTACGGAGGCTCGCCCGGCGCGCCATCGAACGTCTATGTCGGCTACGTGGCGACGACCGCCTCCGGCGGATTCCGGCAGTCGGCGAATCCGGACCTCGCGGCATGGCGACCGGGCAGCAACCAGAGCTGGAACAGCTACGACAGCTTCCTCACCATCGGCGGCGGATACAGCACCAGCACCGGCGCCTGGCTCGGCAACGGCGCCACGGTCGGCGATCCGGGCTGGGTCGTCGGGGACACGAACACGTTCTCGACTCCCGGTACCGGCAACGCCAACAACGTCCCGCTCGCGGCGGGCTGGTACCTGGTCGGCACGGCGAGCCCCGCGCGCGCCCTGGCGGGCCTGAATCGCGTGGCCAGCTCGACTGCCGAGGCAGCCGCCGGCGGCTTCGGGATGCTGGTCGCCCACTTCTACATCGCCGACCCGCTGCCGAGCATGGTGCTCTGGAACATGGGGGCGACGGTCCGACGGGCCGACGGAACGACCATGCAGGGAACGTCGGCCTTCAGTTTCCAGGTCATCCCGGCCCCGGGCGCCATCGCGCTGCTTGCGGCTGCGGCCGGCGCGTCGAACCGCCGTCGGCGGAGCTGACCACGGAGTTTGGTTCCGGAGATATCCGGACATTCCCGGCCCACGGGCGGGAATCTGGGACTTCGCGGGCGATTGGCAAGAACCGAATTCGGCACGAGCCCCTATAAATGGAGGAGCGACCGCGGCCGTGCTGCGCGCGTCGCCCGTGGCGGCCTGCGATGGGTTGGCCGCGCTCAGTCCTCTGCCTGAAGGGTTGCTCCACACATGAAGACGCGCGTTCTCGCCGGAAGCCTCACGGCCACGGGTTTGGCACTCGGGATCGGTCAGTTCTCCGCCACCGCGCTGCCCGGGGGCGGCGACGGCGGATTGCCAAGCAACGGACCCGACGTGATCGTGGGCGACATTCCCGACATCGCGCGATACGCGCCGGCCAACTACCTCGGCAAGACCTTCGCCTCGTACGCCGTCGGCACCACGAGCTGCAACATCGGCAACCAGCAGCTGCTCTGGCAACCCAACCCGAGCAACATGCACCCCACGATCCCGCAGAACATGTACCGCGTCAAGAACGGCGCGCTCGAGCAGATCGGCATGAGCTGGTGCAAGCACGGCTTCTGCGCCCTGCAGCAGAACATCTGCGGCACCTGCACCCCGGCGGGCGGCGGCTGCCCGACGGTGCTCGGCATCGGCTGCTCGGATCCGTACACCGCGAGCCTCAACGGCGCGCAGAACGACCTGAAGAGCCGCGGCCCGATCAACCCGTCGACGGGCTGGTTCTCCGGGACCTACTCCGATCCGCCGGCGCCCTCGGGCATGCCGACCTCGATCCGGGAGCGGCTTGCCGTCGACCGCGCCGACCTTGACCCGGCGCAGAACGCCGGCGCGGCCTACTTCGTCGAGGGGCAGTACGTCCACATCCAGGACTCGGAGGCGGGCAACGCCACCAACAACTCGTCGTACCGCCGCGTGAACGTCGGCAGCAACTGGAGCAACACGCAGGGCTACCCGCTCACGCTGACCGGGGCCACCGTCCGGCTGCTGCCCGCGATCTACGGCTGGAAGGACGTCCATTCCGACGTCACGATCGTTGCCGCGGACGCCACGCGCGACGGCCGCTTCAACGTCGGCTACCGCACCTGGGAGAACGCCGATGGCACCTGGCACTACGAGTACGCGATCCACAACCTGAACTCCGACCGCGCCGGCGGCTCGTTCAGCGTGCCGATCCCCGAGGGGGTCAGCGTCACCAACGTCGGGTTCAAGTCGCCGATGTACATGAACGGCGAGGGCTACTCCAACGCCCCGTGGACGGCACGGGTGGAGAATGGCTTCATCACCTGGACCTGCGAGCCGAACACGAACCCCAACGCCAACGCGCTCCGCTGGTCGACCACCTACAACTTCCGGTTCGACGCGAACGCCGCGCCGGTCAACCGCACCGCATCGCTCGGCCTGTGGAAGGCACCCCCGTCCGGCGTGACCGAGACTGCACTTGCCGTGGCGGTGAAGGGACCGGACGGCAACGCACAGCCGCCCTGCCCGACCGGCGACTTCAACTGCGACCAGGTGATCGACGGCATCGACCTCGGGCACTTCCTCTCGAGGTGGGGCACCGAAGGCGGCGACACCGACTTCAACGGCGACAACTACACCGACGGCATCGACCTGGGCATGTTCCTGGGCTACTGGACGTTCTGAGCCGGCATCGATCGCCGCGCCTCTCGCAACCCACCGGCCGCCCGGCTCACCGCCGGGCGGCCGCTTCATTTGGGATACCTTGCCCGACCCGATGACCCGCCCGAGCACCGGCGACCGCACACCGTCGATGGAACCGTGGGCCCTGGCCTCGTTCCTCGGGGCCATCGTGCTGGGATGGTGCCCGCTCACCGCGCTTGCCGCCGTCGTGGCCGGCGGCGTGGCGCTGCAGCGCATCTCCCGCAGCGATGGTCGCCGGCGCGGGATCGGCCTCGCCGTCGCCGGCATGGCCATCGCCACCGTGATCCTGCTGGCCGAGGGGTGGATGCTCGGCCGCCTGCAGGACGAGGTGGCCGCCTCGATGGACGAGCAGGCCCATGCCTTGATCCGGGGCGTGGTCGGCGAGGGCCCGATGCCGGCCTGGGAAGCCGGCATCGAGAGCACCGAAGCGGACCTGCGCACGTTCCGGCAGTCCTTCGCGGAGGCCGTGGGCGCGCTGAAGTCCCTCTCCATCACCAAGCGCGAGGCCGCGGGCGTCTCCGCGCCCGTGGTGACCACGGCCTTCAATGCCGTCGGCGAGCGGGCCACCGCGTTCGGGGTGGCGCGCTTCTCGGTGCAGCCGGCCACGTTCCCGCCGGAACTCTCGATCCGCTCGCTCGAGGTCGAGGTGGGCGGCAGACGGCTGTCGCTGCCGGCTGCGGACGACCACGCGACGGCATCGACGAATCCCGAAGGAGGCACGGCGCCATGAACGAGCCGACCGAGGCACCCGTCCCGCACGCCCGCTGGAGCGCGCTTGCGATCGGGTCGATCGTCACGAGCGTGCTGCCCCTGGCCAGCGCCCTGGCGCCACTGCTCGGGGTGATCGCACTCGTCGGCCTCCGTCGCCGGCCGCACCTGCGCGGCCAGGCCCTCGCATGGGCGGGCATCGCGATCGGCATCGCGGCCACGGGCCTGCAGGTGGCCGGGGCGTGGTCAATCGCGCACGCCTTCAACACGCTGGCCGCCCGGCCCGAGCAGGCGCTGCACGCGGCGTGGGCGGGCGATGCCGAGGGACTGCGCAGCGCGATGACGCCGCCCGGAAACGAGGCGACAGAGGCCCGCATCGCGGCGTGGGTGGCGGAGCTGCGCGGCCGCTTCGGCGAGTTCGAATCGGTGCGCATGGCTCCGGCAGCGCCGGGACCGGCCGCGCCGGTGGGGGAGCGCGAGATGCGAGCCTCCTACGAGGCATCGTTCCGCCGCCCCGACGGCACGGTGGCTGCGGTGCCGCTTGCCGTGAGCTTCGAGCGCCCGGCCACGTCGGAGGCCATCGACTCCATCCGCGTGCGGCGCTTCGCCTTCATCCCCGGCGACGGAGCGCGTATCGTGTGGCCGGACGAGGAACCCGCCGCAGACGACGGAGCCAAGCAGGATGCAGCCAAGCCAGGACAGTGATGCCGTGATCGAGGTCGACGACCTCGTGATGCGCTTCGGGAAGCAGACCGTCCTCGCGGGCCTCGACCTGAAGGTGCGCCGCGGCGAGACGCTGGTGGTGATGGGCGGCTCCGGCTGCGGCAAGAGCACGCTGCTGCGCCTGATGATCGGCTCGCTGCAGCCCACGCAGGGCGCGATCCGCCTCTTCGGCCAGGACATCGGGCGCACGTCCGAGCAGGAGCTCGACGGCGTGCGCCGGCGCTTCGGCATCCTGTTCCAGAGCGGCGCGCTGTACCAGTCGATGTCGATCGCCGACAACGTGGCGCTGCCGATGCGCGAGCTGACCGACCTGCCCGACGACCTGATCCAGCTGCAGGTGAAGATGAAGCTCGAGGCCGTCGGCCTGCGCGAGCACGCGGACAAGTTCCCGGCGCAGATCTCCGGCGGCATGAAGAAGCGCGCGGGCCTCGCCCGGGCACTTGCCCTCGACCCGGAGATCATCTTCTACGACGAGCCGAGCGCGGGACTCGACCCCGTGACCAGCGCCGAGATCGACCAGCTGATCCTGACGCTCACGAAGAAGCTCGGCGTCACCAGCGTGGTGGTGACGCACGAGATGGACAGCGCGTTCACCATCGCCGACCGGATGGTGATGCTCGACAAGGGCCGCTGCCTGAAGATCGCGCCACGCCAGGACTACGAGCGGATCCGCAACGCCACCCGCGAGGAGGCGGGGATGCTGTCGGAGGACGACCGCATCGTCCGGCAGTTCATCCGCGGCGATGCCTACGGGCCGATCACCGACCGGCGCACGCTCACGAGCTACGCGGACGACCTGATGGGGCTGCTGGCGCCGCTTCCGGCGTCGCCCTCGATCACGCCGACGCGATGAGGCCGCTCCCGGACACGCTCGCCGGCGCGCGCGTCACGGTGATGGGCCTGGGTCGCTTCGGCGGCGGGCTCGGGGTCACGAAATGGCTGGTGGGCCGCGGGGCGCGCGTCCTGCTCACCGACCGGGCCGACGAGGCGGCGCTGGCGGCGCCGCTCGCGGCGCTGCGCGAAGAGGTGGCGGCGGGATCGGTGGAACTGCGGCTCGGCCGGCACGAGGCGCGCGACTTCGCCGAGGCCGACCTCGTGATCGCCAACCCGGCGGTGCCGACGCCGTGGGTCGACCGGTTCGTCATGGCGGCACGCGACGCGGGGACGCCGGTGACGACGGAGATCCGCCTGTCGGTCGACGCCCTCGACCGCGACCGCACCATCGGCATCACGGGCAGCGCCGGCAAGAGCAGCACGTCCGGGATGGTCGCAGCGATCCTGGACGAGCCGCCGGGAACGGCCGCGCTCGGGGGGAACATCGGCGGGTCGCTGCTCGGGGCCGCGCGCGCGGATGCGCGCTTCGCCGTGCTCGAGCTCTCGAGCGCCATGCTCTGGTGGCTCGGCGAGGGCGCGGCGCTCGCGGGGCTGCCGCCGTGGTCCCCCGCGGTCGCGGTGCTCACCAACCTGGCGCCCAACCACGTCGACTGGCACGGGACGCTCGGCCACTATGCCACGAGCAAGGCCGCGATCCGCGCGGCGCAGCGGCCGGGCGATGCCTTCGTGACCATGTACGACCGCGAGCAGCCGGGCGCCGCGGCCGAGATGGCGCGTGCCTGCGGCAGCGCGTGGTGGGAGGGTTCCGTGCGGCCGGCCGAGGCCGAGCTCGACGCGCTGCTGGGCACGATCGACCTGCCCGAGGTGCCCGGCGAGCACCAGCGGCGCAACGCGCGCCTGGCGGTGCTCGCGGCCGAGGCGGCGATCCGCCGCGCGGGGGGAACGGCCGACCGCGCCGCGCTCGTCGGGCGGCTCTCGCGCTTCCGCGCCCTGCCGCACCGGCTGCAGTACGTGGGCACCCGCCGCGGCGTGCGCTGCTACGACGACTCGAAGAGCACCACGCCCGACGCCACGCTGCTTGCGGTCGGGGCGTTCCCCGATGCCGGCCGGATCCACCT
>CAYTYU010000135.1:0-6051 GCA_964440815.1 uncultured Chitinophaga sp. | reverse complement strand
TCGCCCACCATCGCCTCGACGCCGGACACGCCCTCGAGCACGCGGCCGTCGGGAAGCTCGGTGACGTCGTCGACGGGCAGCCCGTCGACCAGGCCACGAATGCGTCCATCGGCATCGAACCGCTCGAACGCGAGGCCCACGGCATCCATCCGCACGTGGCACGACGCGCAGTCCGGGTTCGAACGGTGCAGCTCCATCAGTTCGCGCATCGACCGGCCCGCGCGCCCCAGCGGATCCTCGGGGATCTGCGGCACGCCGGGCGGCGGCGGCGCCGGCGGCACGTCCAGCAGCGCGTCGAGCACCCACCGCCCGCGCTTCACCGGGCTCGTGCGCGTCGGGTTGCTCGTCGCCAGCAGGATGCTCGCGTGGCCGAGGATGCCGCCCGGACGATCGTCGGGAATCGTGCACTCGACGTCGGTACGACCGGGCGCCCGCGGACCGCCCGGGCCCGTCGGCCATCCGTAGTGCGCCGCCAGGCGCGGCGACAGCGTGGTGGTGCGCGCCTCGAGCAGCGCGCGCAGCGGCCGGCGCCCGCGCACCACGTCGTCGAAGAGCCGCTCGGTCTCGCGCCGCATGTCGGCGACGAGCGCCGGATCGACGCCCGGGTAGGACTGCGCGTCGAGCGACTTCGACTCCAGCCGGTCGATTCCCAGCCACTGCACCGCGAAGCGCTCGGCGAGGCTCGCGGCGCGCGGATCGGCCAGCATGCGAACCACCTCGGCGCGCCGGCCGGCCTCGTCCGAGAGCGCGCCGGACTGCGCGGCCGCGCGCAGCGCATCGTCGGGAACGCTCGACCACAGGAAGAACGCCATGCGCTCCGCGACGGTCGCGGGCGGCAGGTCGCACGTTCCCCCGGCGCACGTCGGCTCGATGCGCAGCAGGAACCGCGGGTCGACCATCAGCGCCGTCGCAAGCGACCGAAGCAGGCCGTCCCACGTCGGCGTCGGCCCCGCCGCACGCGTGGCGGTCGACACCAGCTCGATCGCCTCGTCCCTGGAGACCGGGCGACGGAACATCTCTTCGCCGATCGTCGACGCCACGCGCGAGAGCCGTACGCCCGCGGCACCCGTGCCGGCGATCGCGGTCGCGCGCCGCTCGAAGGACGGGTCCTCAACGGCGCCGATCGGCCCGGTCACCGTGACGTCCGCCACCGCAAGGTTCCGGTCGCGCTGCGACGGATCGTCGGCCTTCGGGTTCCAGTAGTCGTTCAGGAAGCGCACCGAGAACGCGTGCTCGCCGGCCGGCAGCTCCGCCTCGTGCGAGAGCGTCGCGAGCGCGGGCGACGACACCGTGACGTCCTCGGCCCGCACGCGGCGGCCGTCCACCTCGAGCGCCGCGCGGGCCGGTGCGTCGCCGGCCTGCTGCGCGGTGACCCGGGCCTCGATGCGGTAGCGCCCGGCGCGCGGCAGGTCGAGGCGCGCCGAGAGCGTGCCCTGCGACGAGAGCCACGCGAGCTCCCCGCGCGAGTTGCCACCCCCGCCGGTACGGACGAGCGACCCCGCCTGCACCGTGCGCCGACGCTCAAGCGACGGCGGCAGCGCGCTCCGCGCCGCCACGCGCTCGGCGGCGTCCATGTACTTCTCGACGAGGAGCGCCGGAAGCCCGAGGGTGTCGGCCGTGGTGTCGAACCCCTCGCCCACGTCGTCGGCCGGCAGCAGGTCATCCGTCGACAGCCCATCGAGCGCATCCGCGCCGAACACGTCGCGCACCGCGCCCAGCCACTGCGCGCGGTTCAGCCGGCGCACCGTGGGCACCTCGCGCCAGGCCGGCGGCACCGCGCGGTCGATCGAGGCGACGGCGGCCGCGTACTCCTCGTCCGACGGACGCTCGGGCTCGTCCTCGGGCGGCATGTCGCGGCGGGCGAGGCGTCGGCGCACGGCACGCAGGAGGTCGTCGGTCGCGCGCCCGTCCGCGCGTGCCGGGCGCAGGTCCAGCCCCCCCTTCGTCGTGATGCCGCCGTGGCAATCGATGCAGTGCGCGTCCAGCAGCGCCCCGAGCCCCTCGGGAAGCGCCACGTCCCCGGGCACGCCGGCGACCACCGCCGCGAGCGCCCAGGCGACGAGCATCAGCCGCGTGCCTCCTGCGGGCGGAAGATCCGCTTGGCCGTCCGCCCGACGAGCTGGCACGAGACCGCATCGAACGACCCGCCGACGATCCCGCCGGCGATCGGCACGAGCCGAGACACCTTGGTCGCGCCCTTGGTGCCCGATTGGACGATGAGCTTCGCGCCCACCTCCTTCTGGACGGTGGTGATCGTCTTGCGTGAGGCGCCTTCCAGCGCCTTCATGGCGAGCGTCCGGCCCGCGGCGATCCCGGCCCCCTTCAGGAGCTTCGACGCTCCCGCATCCCCCACCAGGGCGAGCAACACCATGGTCCGGACCTTGTCCGACCGCGGGTCATGCCCGTAGATGCAGGCGATCGCCCCCACCATGCGGGCCTGGATCAGCCAGGAGGCGGCCACCGAGCCCGGGATGGTGATCGGCAGCGTGATCGCCCCGCCGAGGCCGGCGATGAACCCGGCAGTGAAGTTCTTGGTCGTCTCCCACCGGATGAGCGCATCCACGCGCTTGTCGTCGGTGCCGTAGGAGAGGTCGAGCTTGTAGCGCCCGGCCAGGTCCACCGCGCTCGACAGCGGGGAGAGCCCCCCGAGCGACTTCTGCGCGAGCCACTCCGTGAGGCGGAGGGCGTCCTTCGAGATCCGGGCGGTGTCCATCGCCCACAGGCTAACGGCGGCCGGGCCCGATCGCCGATGAAACCCGCTGCGGTCGGAGACCGCACGCCGCGCGGCCGGGCCGGAGCCCATGCCCCGCGCGGCACCATGCAGGCCTCAGGAGGAGGAACACCGATGTCATTGAACGCACCGGCGGGGAACGGCTGGCGCTGGCCCATGGGGCTCATCGCCTCGAACGGTTTCGGCATGTTCGTCCTGGGGATCGCGCTCGCCCTCGGCGGGGCCTACGGCGCGCAGGCGCTCTCGCGTGCCATCGTCGCCAGCCGCGTCACGAGCAGCATCAGCGTCAAGGGCTCGGCGATGCTCGACGTGCGCTCGGACGCCGCCACGTGGAGCTCGACCGTCAAGGTCCAGGGCGCCACGCGC
Organism: uncultured Chitinophaga sp.; assembly: GCA_964440815.1. Classification (GTDB taxonomy): domain Bacteria; phylum Planctomycetota; class Phycisphaerae; order Phycisphaerales; family SM1A02; genus UBA966. The sequence continues at coordinate 2,954 of CAYTYU010000135.1, read as the reverse complement.
GAGCAGGCCTACCTGCGCCTGAGCGAGGCGGTCGAGCGCGTGCAGCGGGCCGTGGAGTCCGGCGGCTTCGCGAAGGACGAGCTGCGCATCTCGGCCATCACGACCACCGCGGTCAAGCGCCGCAACGACAAGGGCGAGGAGACCAACGACATCGAGGCCTACGCGCTCTCGCAGTCGGTGGCCGTCCACACCACGAAGGTCGAGGCCGTGGAGGCGCTCTCGCGCAGCATCACCGCGCTGATCCGCGACGGCGTGCCGATCGAGAGCGGCGCGCCGAGCTACACCATCGCCGCCATCGAGTCGCAGAAGATGAAGCTCCTCGACGAGGCCACGCGCAACGCCATGGAACGGGCGCGCACCCTCGCCGACGGCAGCGGTTCGCGCGTCGGCCGGCTGATCAACGCGAGCCAGGGCGTGATCCAGGTGCTCGCCCGCGGCGCGATCGACGGCGGAGAATGGGGCCAGTACGACACCTCGACCATCGACAAGACGCTGCGCGTGGTGGTGAGCCTGGAATACGCCGTGGAGTGACGGGACCCGGCGGACGGGCCGCCGGCCTCAGGCGCGCCCGTCCGCCCCGCATGAACGCAGGTGCGGCGCCGCATGCGCGGCCCGGCGCATGCGCCCGGCGGCGTCGAGGTGGGCGTAGCCGCGCACCGTGGCACCGTCGCAGGCACCGCAGGCGCAGTCGAACGGCGACGCCATCGACCACTCGGTGCAGTTGTAGTCGAAGGTCAGCTGCTCGCCGGACGTGATGTCGCACCGCGCCCGGAGGATGCGGCCGTCCAACCAGCAGTTCGGGTCGCAGGAGTGGTTGAGGAAGCGCCAGCGGCAGCGATCGACGCAGTCGGCCGCCAGCGCGTCGGGGTGCGGATGCAGGTGCTCGCGCTCCCCCACCTGCACGCTGAGCCTGCCCGCATCGGGCAGGATCTCGCCGTCGAGCTCGAGGATCGCCGCCCCGGCGGATGCCGCCGCCAGCGCGAAGAGACCGCGGCCCGAGCGGGATTCGCGGACGGCAGCACGGCCGCCCGGGCCCTCCGGCATGCCGGGCGCACGGACGGGATCGGCGTCGAGGGCGGGTGTCATCGCGAAGGCGCTGCGTCGCGGGCGAAGGCAGCTCGGCGACGCTACCACGCGCGCCCGCTACAGGATCAGCATCGCATCGCCGAAGCTGTAGAAGCGGTACCCCTCGCGCTGCGCCAAGGCGTAGAGCTCCTTCAGCCGCTCGAGCCCGACGAAGGCACCCACCAGCGCCAGCAGCGTGCTTCGCGGCAGGTGGAAGTTCGTCATCATGGCGTCGACGTGGCGGAAGCGGTGCCCCGGCGCGATCAGGATCGACGTCTCGCCGCTCCATCCGCCGGCCGGGACGGGCTCGGGCAGCGACTCGAGCGCACGCACCGTGGTGGTGCCCACCGCGACGATGCGCGGCCGCGGGCGCGCGGCAAGCATGGCCGCGGTCGAGGCGGGCACCGACATGCGCTCCGAATGCATCGGATGCGCCGCGAGCGTGCCGGCATCCACGGGCTTGAAGGTCCCGGCCCCGACGTGGAGCACCAGCTCCTCCCGCCGCACGCCCGCCGCGGCGAGCGACGCCAGCAGCCCGTCCGTGAAGTGGAGTCCCGCCGTCGGCGCCGCCACCGACCCACGTGCCGCGGCATCCGCATAGACGCACTCGTACTCCCGGCGGTCGGCGTCGTCGTCGCCCGGCTCGTGCCGCGCCTCACGCGCCTTCAGGATGTACGGGGGAAGCGGCGTCCAGCCGGAGCGTTCGATGATCTCCGCCTCCGACCCGCCGGCGGGGCCGGCCTCCAGTCGCACGCGCCAGGCCTCGGCGTCGCGCGCCACCAGCTGCACCGCATCGCCCGTCGCGCCATGCGGAACGACGAGCGGCAGGCGGTCGCCGGCCGAGTACCGCTTCGCGCGGCGCAGCATCATCCTCCAGCACCCGTCCGCGCACGGCTCGAGCAGCAGACCCTCGGTGCCCTCCATGCGAAGGCGCGCCCGCAGCACGCTCGAGCGGTTGACCACCATCGCATCGCCCGCGCCGATCCAGCGCCCGAGATCGCGCACATGGGCATGCTCCACCGTGCCGCGCGCCCGGTCGATCACCATGAGCCGCGCGGCATCCCGCGGATGCGCCGGCTCGGTCGCCACGTGCGCGTGGTCGAAGGGGTAGTCGAGGAGCTCGGCGGGAAGGTCCTGCATGGCGCGGCTCAGCCGGAGGCGGGCGGCGCGCTCGTGAGCGTCGTCGGCGCCGCCAGCCGCGCACCGCGCGCCCACGCGCCGAACTCCATGGACTTGCCCCCGGGCGGCTGCACCTCCAGGATCCGCACCGCGCCCTGTCCGCACCACAGCGTGCCGTCCGCCACGAGCGTTCCCGCCGGACGCACGGGCCCTGCGGACGCGTCGCCCGCAACCTCCTCGCACCGGCGAAGCACCAGCGTTCGCCCATCGACCTCCGCCGCACACCCCGGCCACGGATTCAGCCCGTTCACCCGCGCCCGCACGCGCGGCGCCGGCAGCGACAGGTCGACCCACGCATCCGCGCGCGAGAGCTTGCGGGCCCGCGTCGCGCACGACTCGTCCTGCACCGACGGCGCCGCGGTTCCGGCGAGCCACTGCGACAGCACGGCGGACACCACGTCGGGCCCGAGCGCCGCCAGCGCATCGTGCAGTTCGCCGGCGGTCTCGCGCGGCCCGATCGCCCGCGGTGCCTCGGCATAGACGACGCCCGCGTCCATCCGCTCGGCAAGCGAGATCACCGACACGCCCGCCACGCGGTCGCCCTCCATGAGCGCACGCTGCACCGGCGCGGCACCGCGCCAGCGCGGCAAGAGCGATCCGTGCAGGTTGATCGCGAACAGCCCGTCGAGCACGGCCGGCCCGAGCTTCTGCCCGAAGGCGATCACCACCATCGCGCCGCCGGGCTGCGGGCGGCCGGCCGCGCGCGCGCG
>CAYTYU010000134.1:272-6109 GCA_964440815.1 uncultured Chitinophaga sp. | reverse complement strand
CTCGCAGCCGCCGCCGTCGTTGGGCGCGTGGCAGCAGCCCATGTTGTGCCCGAGTTCGTGCGTCACGGTCTGGCCGGGGATGCAGCCCCACGCCACCACGGAGAAACCAAGGTTGGACGCGGTCGGGCTGCCGCCGCCGAGGTTCGCGAGGCCGCAGGCGTTGGCGCCGTCGGCGCGGAAGAGGCAGACCAGGTCGGCCTGGAGTTCGTCGCGCCACTCGTGCACCTCGTCCCACTTGCCTTCGTCAACCGGCGAATCGAAGCACGGCGGGTCGAAGACGGGCGGCTCGCCCTCCTCGGAGAGGTGGTAGAGGTCACACTCCATCGCGCCGCCCTCGATGTGCTGCGACGACAGGCGGCGGATGCCCACCAGCCGGTAGTAGGCGCCCGCATCGGAGCGGAGCACCGTCTCGTTCAGGTCGCCGATCGACCACCGGGCGCGGTCCTCGATGATGTAGGTCTGCTCGATGTCGAGCCACAGGCGGTACGTGTAGGCGATCAGCACGTCGATCACGATGTCGTCGCCGCAGGGCGGCAGCACCAGCGACTCGAACGGCGGCGCCATCGGCGCGTTGCGCTCGCCGATCTCGTTCAGCAGGCCGACGCCGCACGGCAGGTCGCCCATCGGATCCTCGAACTTCAGTTCCGTGCGGCCCTTGGGGTGGCCGGACAGGGTGACGCGCAGGTCCTGGCTCACGTAGACGACGCCGCTGACGCGCCCCTCGTTGATGAGCAGCCGTCCGCGCCAGATCGGGTTCGAGGGATTCTCGAACATGAACATCTCGGCGCCCGGCGAACCCGCGGCATCCTGGGGCACGTGTCCGGTGACCACCATGCCGCGCGCGCCCAGCACGTCCATCGACCGGGGCAGCTTGGATCCCACGGGCAGCGCACGCAGCGCATCGACGTCGAGCGTCACCACCTGGGTGCGGGGCTCGGGGGCCTGAGCGTCCGCCTTCTGCGGCTGGGCGTTCGGGGCGAGCATGACGGCCGACAGGATCGCGGCGAAGAGCGTGGTCATGGGGTCTGGTCTTCCGTGGTGTGCAGGCGTGGCGTCGAGGTCCCGATACGCCGCCGCGAGACTTTAGGTTAGTCCCGGCGGCCGGGAATTCCCATGATTTCCCGATTCGGTCCAAGACGGCTGCCGTTTATCGGGCGGGAAAGCACGCCGCCCGCACCGGGTCACGGTGCGGGCGGCGGAAGGTGTCACGCAGGATGGGTCGGGCCCGGTGGCCCGGCCGTCAGGGGCAGGCGCCCCAGGCGTTCAGCATCTGGCCGAGGTCTTCGCCGTTGACGAAGCCGTTCTGGTCGAAGTCCGCCGAGCAGCCCGAGCACGGGCCCCACTGCGAGAGCAGGATGCCCAGGTCGTCGGCGTTGACGAAGCCGTCGTTGTTCAGGTCCGGGATGCATCCGCCGGCGCCGGGGCCGGTGATCAGCACGTTGAACGGACCCGTCTGCGCGGCGCTGTAGCCGCCCACCACCAGGAACACCTGCTGGCCGGCGGTCAGGTCGTACTCGAACCGCGAGGTGAACGGGGCGGTGCCGCCGGTGCAGCCGTCGTCGTCGCAGATCAGGAACGAGAACGCGTCGCCGCACGCCGTCAGCAGGCCCATGCGGGCATCGACGGTGGTGCCGCCGTCGCCGCACTGCTCGAAGAGGTACGTGCCGGTCGCGTTGGCCGTGAACCGGAGGTACTTCGCGCGGGCAATGGCCTGCGGGGCGAACTCGAACACGCAGGGCGAGCCGGTGACGTCGAGCGCCGGGTACTGGGCGTTCGGGGTGACCGTGTTGTTGCCCAGGACCGCGGTCCCGATGTTCTCCGGCGCGCACGGGTCGAACGGCGGCGGGGGATCGACGTCCGTCGTGATGTTGACGACGATCTCCGGGGGCAGCGGGGCGGTGAAGCCCGGCTCCTGGTACGCGCCGACCGCGATGAAGTACGTTGTGCCGGCGGTGGCCTCGAAGACCATCGTCGACGACCAGATGTCGTCGTCCGGGGTGCCGCAGTTGTCATCGTCGCAGCCGATGACGCTGGACGCGTCGCCGCAGGTGGAGAGCACCGCGATGCGCGTGTCGTCCTGGCCGGCGCAGGTGCCGACCCGGTACGGGCGCGTCTCGGGGGCCACGAAGCGGAGGTACGTCGCGCGCGCGACCACGTCATCGCCGAACGTGCCTGGGTCGCAGAACCCGGTGAGGTCCAGGTTCGGCGCGTTCACGTCGGTGGCGAGCGTGTTGTCGCCGACGACGGCGTCCGTCGGGTTGGTGCACGGGTCCTGGATCTCCGCGATCGTCAGCGGGATGCCGCTGGCGGGCGGGGCCGCGGTCGTGCTGTAGAGGCCGACGGCGATGAACACGGCCTCGCCCTGGTTCGCCTGGAAGACGACCTTCGAGCGCAGTCCGCAGTCATCGTCGTTGCACGCGATGATGGAGCCGATGTCGCCGCAGGTGGTCATGGCGGCCATGACCGTGTCGACGGTGCCCGCGCAGGTGTCCGCGGCGTAGAGGCCCGTGGCGGGAGCCACGAACCGGGCATAGCCGGGCTTGCTGATCGGGTTGCCGAGGGCGCAGTCGACGAAGAGCGACTCGCCGTTCGGGTCGAGCGAGACGGTGTTCGCGCCGACGACCGCGTTGACCGGATTCGCGCAGGTGCTCGGCGGCGGGGGCGGGGCGATGGCGCTGATCACCATGTCGCCGGAGACGGCGCCTGTTGCGGAGCCGAAGCTGCCGACGAGGATGCGGTAGGTCGTGCCCGCCTGCAGCGGCGCAAGGAGGGGCAGTCCGGTGTTGCCGAGGTTGAGGCGGCTGGAGTAGTTGCCGGTGCAGCCCGACGCGCACGCGCAGCTGTCGTCGTTGTAGCCCAGCGACGTCATGGGCACGGTCTCCGCCTGCGGGCAGTCGGTGCCGATGGCGATCTTCGTGTCGCCGACGCTGTTGCACACGCTGATCTCGTAGTTGCTGGTCACCGTGGGGGTGAACTTGAACCACTGCGGGCCGTAGATCGTGGAAGTGAACGTTCCGGCAGCGTTGGTGGTGACCAACTGCCCGGTGGCGCCCCCCGCGGTCGAGAAGGGCGTGCTGCCGACGTTGACCGCCGCGGCCTCGCCGCAGCCGGGCGGCGGCGGGGGCGGGGCGCCGTAGGTGATGGTGAGGGTGCCGGCGGAGATCTCCGCGTCCTGCACGGCGTCGCCGCCGTCGTTGAAGGACTCGTAGACGAAGACCTTCAGCTGCGTGGTGCCCGCGGGGATGGCGAAGGCCGCGCCGCCCGCGAGCGTGCCGGGGCCCGCGTCGGAATAGGGGCCCGGGGCGCCGGGAGCGCCGGTGGGGCTGAGGACGATGAACTGCGTCGTCGAGCCCGGAATCTCCACGCGCATGCGCAGCTCGCTGCAATAGCTGCCGCCGAGGGCCTCATAGGAGAGCGACGCATACGCGAACGCACTCACGCCGGTCGCGCTGCCTGGGATCGTGACGGTGGTCGACGAGTTGGCGGTGGCGGTGATTCCGCCCCAGGTCTGCCAACCGGTCATGTCGACCGTGCTCTGCGCGGTCGCCGAGGCGGCCACGACCAGCGCCGAAGCGGCAGCGGTCGAGAGGCGCGTGAGGAATGCGTTCATGTCTGCGTTGCTCCCGATGGTGAATGGAGAGAGGAGGCAGGCTCCGAATGACACCACCCGGGCGCCAATGGAGCCGTCAAGGTCAAGATCAATGTAACTCCGCATGGCCGGAGGACAAACATTGGATTCGGCGATTGGCCGCCTCGGCGGAATTTTCCGGCAGCGTGGTCCGCGCTCGATAACCGCGCCGCCGCGGATTTCACGGGTTCGTGAAAGCCGCCTGCACGCCCGACGCGATCTGCATTACCATCCCCCGTCTGCCCGGTTCGGGCAGGTCGCGGCGGGGTGTAGCTCAGCTTGGCTAGAGCGCTTGCTTCGGGAGCAAGAGGCCGCAGGTTCGAATCCTGTCACCCCGACTCCTCACTCGAAAGCCCAAGGCATGCGCCTTGGGCTTTCTCGTTGCGGGGTCGGTGTGGGCGTCCCGGCTGCGCCGGTCCGCGGCGTCCGCCTTCGGCGGCCGCCCAGGATTGTGCGCCGCTGCGCGGCGGCAAATCCGGGCGTCATGCCTCCGAAGCGGGTCGAGAAAGCGCGCGGCCCGCGCCGAGTGGCGCGGGCCGCGGGAAGTTCACGGGAGCGGCGGTCGGGCTTATGGGCAAGCGCCCCAGGCGGCGAGCAGGACGCCGAGGTCGTCGCCGTTGACGAAGCCGTCGCCGTTGAAGTCCGCGGAGCACGAGCCGGTGCACTCGCCCCACTGGCTGAGGAGGATGCCAAGGTCGTCGCCGTTGACGAACGTGTCGCCGTTCAGGTCGGCCGGGCAGGACGGCCCCTGAGGTCCGTCGATCTGCAGCGAGCCGATGCCGCCGGTCGTGGTCGCGAGGTACATGCCGAGGCACACGTAGTAGTCCTGGCCCGCGATGAGCTCCTGCGTCAACGGGAACCCGCCGAAGGTGCCGGTGGCGCCGTTGTTGGTGGCGTCGATCCAGCTCGAGAGGTTGGCGGTTGCCGAACTGAGGCACGTCGGCGCGTCGTCGTTGTACGCCAGCGTATTGAACAGCGCACCGACGGTCGGGCAGGACGCGCCAACGGCCATCTTCGTGTCGCCGGGGTAGACGCCATTGCCGTCCGGACCGCAGAGCTTGAAGCTGAACTGCCCGGTCGCCGACGGCCGGAACTTGAACCACTTCTGGCGATGGACGATCGCCGTCGCAGTGTTTGCGGCGTCGCTTTGCACGACCTGCTGCGCCGTGCTGGGCGCGCTGATGTCATACGGGTTGCTGCCGTAGGTGGCGACCGACGCATTGACGCAGCCCTCGTCGGGCGGCCCGGCGGTCGAGATCGCGATTGGCGACGTGAGGTCCTGGCCCTCGCCGCCGACGACCACGTACACGGCCGTGCCCGCCGAAAGCTCTGCGGTCACGACGGCTGCCTGGCCGCCGCAGCCGTTGTCGTTCGTGGCAAGGACGGGGGCGCCCGGCGTGCAGTCCGCGAGGACCGCCATTCGGGTCGCCTGCCCGGCAGCGCAGGTGCTGAACGTCCACGCTCCGCTCACGGAAGGGGTGAACTTGTAGTAGTTGGCCTTCGTGATCAGCAGCCCGTTCGCCACGAGATTGGCGGCGGTCGCCTGGTTCACCGCCACGCTGCTGTTGCCGACCGAGATCGTCGGGTTGAACGTTGCGCACGGGTCATAGTCCGGCGGCGGGCCGCCCCCGTTGCCGACGAGGATCGGCGTGTTGGGGAGGGTTTCCCACGCGAGCTCGGTGATCGTGCGGTCGGAGCCGCTGATCGAGCTGCCGATCTGGAACTTGCCCCAACCGTAGTGAGTCAGGCCGTCGGAGGCGGTGAATCGGAACGCGAAGTAGTTGGCAGAGTTCAGGCGCCAGTTGCCCGGGGCCGAGCCGACCGTGACGGCGCCGCTGCCGTAGCTGCCGGTCGGTTCGACCGGGGTGTTGAGGTCGAGGCTGCCGGCGGAGCCGGTGGTCACGCCCGGGAAGCGCAGCATGCCGGTGCCCGTGGCGTTGAACCACGTGAGCGAGGTGGCGCTGTAGGGGTTGATGTCCCAGCCAGCGACGGCGCTGCCGGCCGAGCCGGTCGCGCGGGTCTCGACATTGATGTAGAGGCCGTCGACGTTCGCCGGGATGACGAGGTTGGCGTTGGGCCAGTAGTTGACGTCCGCGGCGGCGTGCTGCGCGGCGGCGGCCGTCACGACGGCACAGGCGGCGAAGTGGGGGCCGAGGCGGCCAGTCATCGAAGAGGTCGGTCCCATGGTCTCTGTCTCCTGCGGGCGAAC
>CAYTYU010000134.1:0-238 GCA_964440815.1 uncultured Chitinophaga sp. | reverse complement strand
TGGGGTAGTCGGGGCAGCAATTATTATTTTTGGCGGAATCGGGGCAACGGTGAACAGCGCAGACACGATCTGCGTTCTGATAAACGCAATCTGAGCGCGCGACCTGTCACGAAATCCGGTGGGATTTTCGCAACCGGACGCCGCTGCCGCGTGGGGCGATGAAACATCGATTTATTGGCCACCCGCACGATTTCGATGCAGCGTCGGGTCGACCGCCGCGTGCATCGCTGCGCGGTCG
>CAYTYU010000133.1:5047-6225 GCA_964440815.1 uncultured Chitinophaga sp. | reverse complement strand
CGCCCACCGCCACGACGCCCATGTCGATGACCACCGCGGGCGCGGCGATCAGGATGCCGAGGCCAAGCGTCGCAAGCACCACCCACGCCGGCTCGCGCAGCCGGTCACGGAACCAGAGCCACAGGACGATGAGCGCGGCGGGCGCCACGCTGCTTGCGGCGAGGATGATGGCGGTGTGGGCCGGAATGAAGATGTTGTACTCGTTGCCGTGCTGATCCAAGCTCCAGCAGCCGATGCAACCACACTCACCGGTCCACGCATTAGCATCCCGCCCACCCAGGTGCCGCCCCGGCGCCGTCGCACACCCCCTCACAGGATCACCCAATGAAGAAGTACGCCGCAGAGTTCGTCGGAACGTTCTGGCTCGTCCTCGGTGGCTGCGGCAGCGCCGTGCTGGCGGCCGCGTTCCCTGACGTGGGGATCGGCCTGCTGGGCGTCTCGCTTGCCTTCGGCCTCACGGTGATGACCATGGCGTTCGCCATCGGGCACATCTCGGGCTGCCACCTGAACCCCGCGGTGTCCATCGGGCTCTGGGCGGGCGGGCGGTTCCCGGCGTCGCAGCTGCTGCCCTACATCGTGGCGCAGGTGCTGGGCGCGATGGCCGCCGGCGGCGTGCTGCTCGTCATCGCAAGCGGCAGGGACGGCTTCGAGGTGTCCGCCGGCTTCGCCTCAAACGGCTACGGCGCGTTCTCGCCGGGCGGCTACTCGCTGGTCGCGGCGCTGGTGACGGAGGTCGTCATGACCATGATGTTCCTGGTCATCATCCTGGGCGCCACCGACAAGCGCGCGCCGCAGGGCTTCGCGCCGGTCGCCATCGGCCTGGGGCTGACGCTCATCCACCTGATCAGCATCCCGGTGACCAACACCTCGGTGAACCCCGCGCGCAGCACCGGCGTGGCCGCCTACGTCGGCGGCTGGGCCGTCGAGCAGCTGTGGCTCTTCTGGGTGGCGCCGATCGCGGGCGGCGTGCTGGGCGCGCTGCTCTACCGGTTCATCGGGACGGCGAAGGACTGAACACCGCGATCGCCGATGCGCGTCGAGATGTTCGCCATCTGTACGGCGTCGACGCGCCCAATCGATCGACAATCAGTGACTTCGACGGCGCACACCACGCGCCGCTGTAGCACCGCCTTCACCCCCGACACCTACATCTGCATGCACGCGCTGCGCCTTCTGGC
>CAYTYU010000133.1:3108-5037 GCA_964440815.1 uncultured Chitinophaga sp. | reverse complement strand
GATCATCTGCCCCCCTGCGGGCAGCGCCGCCAGCAGCGGCTTGGCGAGCAGCGCCAGGAACCGCTTCGTGTCGCGCACGCTGAGTTCCCGCGTGGTCGCGCGGCGCACGGAAACGGTGGCGGCCCTCGTGAGTGCGTCCACGACGTAGTCGGTGACCGAACGACCCTCGATCGCTGCAGCGCGCGCAATCGCGCGCTTCTCCTCCCGTCGGAGACGCAAGCTCAAGCGGGCGGTCCTCGATGCTGCAGCGGATGCTCGACGCATGAACGGAAGTTAGCAACCTGTACGGTATCGAGCGGCATCAAACGGCAACTTCCGCAGGATTCGATGGCCTAGACGCCCTCACGCTGAAGCACCGCCTTCACCCCGCACACCTACATCTGCATGCACGCGCTGCGCCTTCTGGCGTGGCTGCGCTTCCGGGCCGCGTCGCCCGTGGGCCTTCGGGCTCACGGGCGGCGCACTTTCCTACCAAGTCGTATCCGCGCCGGTCGCGCGTGCCGCCCGCCTCACTCGTTGTCCACGCCGGCGTCGACGGCGGGAGAGCCGGCATTCCCGGCGACCTGCCACCGCTCGATCTCCTCGGCCGCGAGCCCCGTCTGCTCCTCGACCCACCGCGCCCGCAGCCCCGGGTCCACGGCCATCTGCGACTCCAAGGCAACGGTCTCGCGGTACTGCTGCGCCTCGGACGTCATCGTCCAGACGGCCGACAGGCCGATTCGCCGAAACTCCCCGCGGATCTCCTCCAGCGGGACCCTAAAGAACTCCTTGCGCCAGTTCATCTTGTTCACCTGGTTCAGGACGAACCGCTGGTGAAGCCGGGCCTCGAGCCCTGGGGCGTCGTCGGTCTCCACGAGCGCGTGGACGTCGAAATCGAACGGGACACTCGCATCGCCAAGCTCCCAAACTCGCTCCATGGGATCAAGCCGGCGAGTCTGGCCGATCTTGTAGACGCCCTCGCCCAAGGAACCGACGTTCGAGATCACGTAGACGGTGCCCTTGCGGGTCTGCTGGGCCATCGACTTGGCGCGCTCCCGCTGCGCCTCGAGCTCCTTGATGCGCGCATCGGCTTCGGCCATCTGCGACTCGTACTTCGCAGACGTCGCGAGCACCTGCTGCTCCATCTCGGCACGCATCCGGGCCTCGACCTGGGCACGCTGCTCGGCACCGACTCGCTCGAGCGCGGCACGCAGACGCGCCTCCTGGCGCGCACGTTCCTCCAAGATCGCCACCTCGCGACGCGTCAGTTGGCGGGCCACCTCGCGAGCGGCCTCGATCGCCTGGCGCTCTCGCTCGACCGCCTGCTCGCGCTTGCGCGCCTCCCGGTCGGCTCGCTCGAACTCGCGCTGGGCCTTGGCCTCCTCGCGCAGGCGCTCCTTCATCTGGCGCTGCTCGTCCCGGTCGCGGTCCTTGTGCTTCTGGATCACCGCCGCCCATTTCAGCTCCGCCAGCCGGGACTGCAGGTACTCGTCGGTGATCCGCCCACCGCCAAGGCGCCCGCCATACTCGTTGACGAGCACGAACGCATCCCGGAGCTTCTGCCGCACCGTGCCGATGTTGTCGGCCCGGATCGCCGTGAGGATGGGCTCCGCGCGAGCATTGAATGCGTCGACCAGGCAATCGACCACGGCGCGCGCACGTGTTGGGTCCGGATCGACGCAATGCGCCGCCTTGCCCGAGCGGGCAAGCTCTCGCGAAACCGCCCTCGCGGCCTTCAGTCGCTCCCCGGCATCGAGGTGGGCACCCTCCTCGGCAAGGTCATCAAGGATCGACTGCGGCGGAACAACGTACCTGCTGCCATACCCATCGATCACGTTCCTCAGTGCATCCGCCCGTTCAGACAGGGCCTGCACCTCGCGATCGGCCCGCTCGGCAGCCTCCACGGCGTCCTGCACCTCGTCCCAGTGGGCGACGCGCTGGTAGCGCTTC
>CAYTYU010000133.1:0-3098 GCA_964440815.1 uncultured Chitinophaga sp. | reverse complement strand
TGGCAGTGGCCTTCTCGCGCAGGCTCGCGTAGGCAGACGCCGCCTTCGCGAACTGCGATTCCGCCTTCGTCGCCCGAGCGTGAAGCTGCGACGCGTACTGCTCCAGCGCCTTGGCCTGCGCCCTCAGGTCGGAAAGGCGCTGGCGCTGGTACATCCAGAGGCCGAAGAATGCGGCTGCCACCGCCATGGCCCCGACGGCGAGAATCGCGAAGAACGCTGTCATCCCGGACATTCGCAATCATGTTACGAGCGCCAACCATCCGAGTGGATGAACCTCCTGCTTCACCCACACCCCCTTGACGCGCGCCCCGCGTGCGCTATCTTTCATCCTGCATTCCGAACCCCAGCTCCCTCTGAAAGCTGGGTCGCAACCGAGCGCGCGTGCAACGCGCGGGCCACGGTGCGGAGGACACCCCGAGAGGGGCATGCGGCGCGGATGCGCAAAATGGGCCTGAAACCAGGCTCCTGAGCCATACGCGCAAATGCCATCGATGGGACGCGGCGGTCGCGTCCTGCCTCGTCGTGGTGTCCGTGTCGGTCTGCAAGGACCGACATGGACACACCCGCCGCACCGCCCGCCGCCGCCACCCCCGCCCCGCGCACCACGCGCATCCTGCGCACCCTCGGCATCGTCGGCTTCGACGCGCTCGAGCCGGTGATCCTGGCCGCGCTCGCCACCGAGACGCCGCTCCTCCTCATCGGGCCGCACGGCACCGCGAAGAGCCTGCTGCTCACGCGGCTCTGCGAGGCGATGGGCCTCGTCGGCCGCCACTACAACGCAAGCCTCGTCAACTACGACGACCTGATCGGCTACCCGCTTCCGGACGACGCCGGCCGCCTGCGGTTCGTGCAGACGCCCGCCTCGGTGTGGGACGCGGAGGCCGTGTTCATCGACGAGCTGTCGCGCGCCCGCGCGGACATGCTCAACCGGCTGTTCCCGATCATCCACGAGCGCAAGGTGCAGGGCATGCCGCTTGCGCGCCTGCGCTACCGCTGGGCGGCGATGAACCCGCCGCCCGTTCCCGAGACGCCGCTTCCCGGCTCGGCCGCGGCCGCGGAGCCCGCCTACCTCGGCAGCGAACCGCTCGACCCCGCCCTGGCCGACCGCTTCGGCTTCGTGGTCGAGGTGCCGGCGTGGACCGTGCTGTCCGCCAACGACCAGCGCGCGGTCATCACCTCGTCGGACGCCCCCGTCTCCGACGAGGCCCGCCAGGCCACCGTCGCCGCGGTCGCCGAGACGCTGCGCCGCATTCCCATCGCCACCGAGTGCCACGGTGCCGCGGTCGCAGACGCCGTGCGCGAACTCATCCGCCACGCGGCCACGCTCCGCCTGCCGCTCAGCGGGCGCCGCGCCGCGATGCTCTACCGAAACGTCCTGGCCGTCCACGCCGCGCGCACCATGGCGCATCCGGCCGCGGACCTCGTCGACTCGAGCTGGATCGCGCTCACGGCCTCCATCCCGCAGCGCGCGCAGGGGCTGCCCGTCGACCTGGCGCGCCTCATGGTGGCCCACACCAATGTCTGGAAGACCGTCCGCCTCGAGGAATCCGACCCGCGGCGCATGCTCGCCTGCGAGCAGGATCCCGTGCGCCGCGCGGTGGCCGCGGCGTCGATGCCGAAGCTCTCGTTCCAGGAGCGCTCCGCCTACGTCGCCGATGCCTTGGCGCACCTGCCGCCCGGCGGCCGACACGCGCTCGGCCATGCGCTCCTTGAGGGCGGCGCCGTCGGCTCGCTGATCACCGCCGTGGCCGAGCAGTGCGCGGAACTGGCGTGCGCGGTCACGTCCGCCCAGTCGCTGCGTACCTCGGTGCGGGCGAACACCCCGCACCATGAGGCGTGGAAAGCGGCCGTCGCGCACCTGGCCAGCCGCCCGGCGGACGACCCGGACAACGCGCTCGTCGGCAACCTGCTCGGCGCCCTCTACAAGAAGGGCAAGCTGACCAAGCCCGCGGACGTCCACGCCGCGGTCGCGTCGTGGGCCGAGACGCGCGCCCGCATCCAACCGCTCCCCGCCGCGGCCGTCGCATGAACCGCCGCACGCAACCAACCCCGACGACCGCGGAGGTCGCGCAGGCCCACGCGCACGCGCCACCCCGCCTCGCGATGTGGGCCGGCCCGTCCGCCACCATCGTCCACCAGGGCACGGACCTCTGCCGCCGGCTGCGCTTTGGCCTGGGGATCCCCGCCGACTCACGGCCGCGCCGCTTCACGGACCTCTGCCCGCTCCTTGGCCTGCCTGTGCCAGCGGACAACGACGGCTACCCGGTGCTGATGGCGCTTCTCTCGGAGCCCTGCCCCCTGCTCGCCGCGCTGCCGCCGGTGACGGCGGTCGACCGCACGGCACGCGGCGAGCAGATCGCCGGATTCACCGACGACCCGCGCCTCACGCTCGGCGTGCTCGCGCGCTGCTCGGGCCACGTGTTCCTGCGCGACCGAAGCCCGAGCCTCTCGACCCCGCAGCTGATTGCCACCGTCGACCTCCTCGTACCGCCCTCATGGAAGGCCCCCGCATGACCGCCGCACCCATCGACCCAACCCGCATCGAGACCCTCACCGACCGCCTGCTCTCCTCGTTCCCCTCGGGCTCATACTGCCTGCAGAGCCTGCTGCAGCTGGCGGAGATCACCGAGACCACCGACATCCCCACCGCCTGCGTCGAGTGCACGTCGCGGCCGAGGCTCCTGGTGAACCCGGAGTTCGTGGCGCGGCACGCGGAGACCCCGGAGAAGCTCGTGATGCTCGTGATGCACGAGCTGCACCACGTGATGCTCGGCCACACGCGGCTCTTCCCCCGCATCACGCCGCTTGACAACCTGGTCTTCGACGCGGTGATCAACAGCATGCTGTCGCACCTCCTGAGCGAGCGCGCGTACCGCGCGCTCTTCATCGACTTCTACAGCGACGCGAAGTTCCCCGAGTGCTTCCTGCGCCCGCCGGTGGTCTGGAGCCCGGGCGGCGAGGTGGAGATCCCGCGCGCCCTGCGTTCGCGGCGCGCCCTCGGCAGGCTCTACCAGCGGCTCTACTCGGTCCCCGGGCCCTCCTACGACGAACTGCGCGAGGCGCTCGCCGCCGAGGTCCACGAGTCAGGCGTACCGCTT
>CAYTYU010000132.1:0-6284 GCA_964440815.1 uncultured Chitinophaga sp. | reverse complement strand
CCCGACGGCCACCCTGCACCCGATGCTCGCCGACGCCACCCTCGACCGCCACGCGCGCCGCGCTTGTCGTGGCCATGCTGGCGGGCGCCTGCCTCATCCTGTTCGGGGCCCGCGTGCTGCGCCCGGCCGTCGTGCTGGCCGCGATGACCATCGGCTTCCTGGGCGCGATCGTCGCCGCACGCCACGCCCTGCCGCAGGTTCCGCTCTGGGCGGCCGCCGCCACGGGCGCCGTGGCCGGGCTCCTCGGCGGCGCCCTCCTCTACCGACCGACCGTGGCCGTCGCCGCGGCCTCCGTCGGGGGCACCGTGGGCGCCATCATCGCCTTCGCGGTCATGGCGGGCGGTTCCCTCGACACCGCGCCGCGCGACCTCGGGCACGCGCTCGTCGCCAGCCCCCGCGAGGCCGCGCGCCCGGGCGACGGCCAGCGCGCCGGCATGCGGCTCCTGTCGGTGCTGGCACCCATGGGTGCCTCCGATGACGCGCTCGCGCGCGCCGCCGACGCCGCCGCCCCGGCCGGCGAACACCTGCTGCGCGACACCGCCGACGCGGCACGCGGCGCGTGGGAACGCGCGAGCGCCGCCTGCACCGCGGTGGCGCCCGCCTACCGAACGCTCCTCGTCGGCTCGATCGCGACCGGCGCGCTTTCGGGGCTCCTGCTCGGATTCGTGGCCACCAACCTGGTCGCGCGGATCCTCACGTCGTTCGCCGGCGGCTGGCTGCTCCTCGGCGGCGCGCTCGCGCTCATGGCCACGCGCGGCATCGAGCCCATGCCCGCCGACGCGCGCGCCTGGCTCGTCGCGCTCGGCGCGCTCGCCGCCCTCGGCACGTTCTGGCAGTCGTGGACCGGCGCCGACGCTGGCCTACACTCGTCCGCTCCATGGACCTCTTCGCGTACGAAGGCGGCACGCTCCGGTGCGAAGGCGTCCCCGTCGGCGACATCGCCGCGGACGTCGGCACGCCGACCTACGTCTACAGCCGCGGAACCCTCGCCGAGCACCTGAAGCGGGTGCGCGAGGCGTTCGCGGCGGTCGATCCCCTGATCTGCTACTCGGTGAAGAGCTGCGGCAACCTGGCGGTGCTGCGCACGCTCGTCGACCTCGGTGCCGGCATGGACGTGGTCTCCGGCGGCGAGCTGCACCGCGCGCTCGCGGCCGGCTGCCCGCCGGAGCGGATCGTCTACGCGGGCGTCGGCAAGCGCGACGACGAGATCGCCGCGGCGCTCGATGCCGGCATCCACCTCCTGAACGTCGAGAGCGAGCAGGAGTTCGAGAACATCGCGCGGATCGCGGGCGAGCGCGGGACGGACTGCCGCTGCGCGCTGCGCATCAACCCCGACGTCGACCCGAAGACCCACCGGCACACCACCACGGGCACCAAGGAGACGAAGTTCGGCGTCGACATCGAGCGGGCGCGCGCGTTCTTCCGCACCTACGGGCGCGATGCGCACGCGCACCTCGTCGGCCTGCACCTCCACATCGGCTCGCCCGTCTACGACACCGCTCCGTACGTCGAGGCCGTGCGCCGCGCCCTGGCGCTGCGCGCGGACCTCCGCTCGGAGGGCTTCGAGGTCTCCGTGCTCGATGCGGGCGGCGGCTTCGCGGCCGACTACGAGACCGGTCGCAGCCCCGCCGCAGCCGACTACGCGGCGGCGATCGTGCCGCTCCTCGAGCCCGCGGTCCGCGACGGCCTGCGCATCGTGCTCGAGCCCGGCCGGTCGATCGTGGCCAACGCCGGCATCCTCCTGACGCGCGTGCAGTACGTGAAGCGGTCGGGCGACAGGCGCTTCGCGATCTGCGACGCGGGCATGAACGCGCTGCTCCGGCCGAGCCACTACGACGCCTTCCACTTCATCTGGCCGGCCGAGCCGCGTGCGGGATTCGTGCCGTCGCGTCGCGCGACGGACCCCGGGCTTGCGGGACTCGAGCCCTGCGACGTGGTGGGTCCGCTCTGCGAGACGGGCGATTACCTCGCGCTCGACCGTGCCCTGCCCACGCTCGAGCGTGGTGACCTGCTTGCCGTCTTCACCGCCGGTGCCTACGGCATGTCGATGGCCAGCCGCTACAACAGCTCGCCGCTTCCGGCCGAGGTGCTGGTGGATGGCGACCAGTACAGCCTCGTGCGCCGCCGCGAGACCTACGCCGACCTCGTCGCGCACGAAGGGTGAGCCGCCAAGCCGGCGGAGCCGCGCAGCGTCAGCCGGCGAGCGGCCCGACGAGGTGCATCACGACGTTCGCATAGATCCCGGCGAAGACGTCGTCGAGCAGGATGCCGCGGCCGCCGCGGATCGACTGCAGCGCCCGGCACGGCGGCGGCTTCAGGACGTCAAGCGCGCGGAACAGGACGAACGCCATCGCCAGGCCCATCACGGCGGTGGTCAGCCATCGGATGTCCGCGTACTCGTCGCGCAGCGGCCAGCGCAGCCCGATCATCGCGATGCACATGCCGGCCACCTCGTCGAGCACCACGCACGAGGGGTCCTTCACGCCGAGTGCCTCCTCGGCGCGCGCGCCCCACACCTCGCAGCCGAGCACCGACCACACCAGCATCGCCCCGAGGACCGCCTGGACCACCCAGGCGTATCCCATGGGCACGACCGCGCACAGCACGAGGACCGCGACGCACGGCGGCAGCGATCCCCACGTCCCGGGCGCAAACCGGGCGAACCCCAGGCCACCCGCGGTGAGCGACCAACGCCCCAAGGCCGGCATCGACGCCAGCCGCACGCGTGCTTCCGAGGGATCGATCTTCGGCTCGCCGAGCGCCATCGCTCGGGAGTGATCGGCGCGTTCAGCGCCCTGACTTCGAAATGGCCCGCAGCATCGCCGCCCCGCGCACCATGTACGGCACGGCGCTCCACGCGGTGACCGCGGTCATGGTCCAGACCGCGATCGCCTGCGCCAGGCGCCAGGACGGGCTTGCCAGGCACCCCGGGTTCACCGCGATGAAGAGGGCCGTCGGGATTCCCGCGCTCTGGACGAACATCTTGGCCTTTCCCGCCCAGTCGGCCGGGAATGCCACCCCCCGGGCCTCGAGCACCCCGCGCAGGCTGGTCACGAAGAGCTCCCGGCCCAGGACGACCACCACCATCCAGCTCGCGACGCCCGTGGCGCACTCGATCGAGGATTCCGGCGCCGCGATGCCCCACGACGCGCTCCAGGTCGGCTCGGCGAACTTCGGGCTCGCCAGGTAGATGAACGCCCCCAGCACCAGCACCTTGTCGACGAAGGGGTCCATCACGCGACCGAAGTCCGTGACCACACCCCACTTCCGTGCCAGGTGCCCGTCCAGGACGTCGCTCAGGGCGGCGGCGATGAAGAGCGAGAAGGCGATGTTCCCCCACACCTGCCGTTCGGGTCCCCCGTGCGGGGTCAGGCATGCCCCGACGATCACGAAGAACCCCGTCGCCATCGCCAGCCGGGCCACCGTGATGGCGTTCGGCAGGGTGCGGCGGACGCGATCGGTCATGTCCCGAGGCTAGCCGAGCCACCGACTCCGACGTGTGGTTGCCAACCCCCGGGTCCGCTCCTATTATCCGCCTCCTCCCTGGCCCCCTCCCGATGAACGCCACCCTGTTCTACGCCGCTGCCGCCCTCGGTGCCGTGGTGCTGTACCTGATGATGGAACAGCGCCCCGCCGCATTCCGGGCTGCCCTCACGGTCAGCGGCCTCGCGGCCGTGGGCCTCATGCTCAATGCGGTGGCCCGCTCCGCACCTGCCCCCGAAGGCCTGCCCTCGCCGGGGCCGGTCTTCTGGCTCCACGTGCTGCTGGCCTTCGTGGCGGTGGCGGGTGCGGCCCGGATGGTCACCCACCCGCGGCCCGTCTACGCGGCGCTCTACTTCATCCTGGTGATCCTGGCGGTGGCGGTGAACTTCCTGCTCCTTGAAGCGGAGTTCATGGCCTTCGCGCTCCTCATCGTCTACGCGGGCGCGATCCTCATCACCTACCTCTTCGTCCTGATGCTCGCGCAGCAGTCGGGCGACCGCGCCACGCGCGGGGAGGAATCCGCCTGGTACGACCGCACGCCGCGCGAGCCGGTGGCGGCGCTGCTGCTGGCCTTCGTGGTGCTGGCGGCCACGTCGGATGCGCTCTTCGGCCGCGACCGCGGCACCGAGTGGGAGGCGTCTCCGGCCATGACCTCCCGCGCCAACACGCGCGCCTGGCAGCGCCTCGACGACATGCCGGGCCTGCTCCTGGCGCAGGCGAAGGAGGTTGGCGCGGCCGCCGACGACCCGTCGGCAAAGGATGCATGGAAGAACGCGCAGCTCGGCGTGGGCCCCAGCGGAAAGCGCCTCGAAATCGCCCCCGGCGGCGAACGCGCCACCGCATACGTGCGCGTCGAGGACACCGTGAAGCCCGTTGAACTCGGCGGCGACGACGCACCCGTCAATTCGCAGGCGCTCGGCCACGCGCTGGTCGCGGAGTTCCCGGTGAGCCTCGAACTTGCGGGCGTCATCCTGCTGATGGCGCTCTTCGGCGCGGTGGTGCTGGCCCGCCGCCAGATGGAGATGGCCGAGGACGAGCGCCGCGCGGCGGCCGGCCTTCCCCGCCTCGGCGACGAGGCACAGGCCGACCGCGGAGGTGCGGCATGACCATGCTTCCCGCAATCGTCGCCGATGCCCCGCTCGCGCCCGCCATGCCGGCGACGCTGCAGCTGACGCTGTGCCTCTCCGTCATCCTCTTCGGGATCGGCCTCGTCGGGTTCCTCACCCGGCGCAACATGATCCTGATGTTCCTCTCGACGGAACTGATGTTCCAGGCGGCCGCGCTCGCGTTCGTCGCCTTCGGCCGGCTGTGGATGGACCTCTCCGGCCAGCTGATGGTGATCTTCATCCTGACGGTCGCCGCGGCCGAGGCGGCGCTCGCACTCGGCCTGGTGGTGCTCCTCTACCGCCGCAAGGAAACGCTCAGCAACGAGGCCTGGGCGGAGCTCAAGGAATGACCATGGAACCGGCCCTGCTCACGACGCTCGCCCTCGCGCTCGGCGACGGCGCGCCTGCCGACGGCGGCCACGCCGCCCAGGCGGCCGGCTACGCCGACGTCGGTGCCCTGCAGTTCGCCAAGGCGAACGTGGACGCGGGGTACGCGTGGCTCAAGTGGATGCTGCTGGCGCCGCTGGCGTCGGTGGCCCTCTGCGGCCTCTTCGCGCTGCTCAAGGTCAAGGGCCGCTGGCCCGCGGTGTTCACCGTCGGCGCCTTCGCGACCGCGGCGGCGCTCGCCGCGACGCTCTACTTCCAGTGGAGCCCCACGCTCTTCGGCACGCACGCGCCGCTCGCGGTGCCGCTCGCCGACTGGATCACCGTCGCCTGGGGCGACGGCCCGCTGCAGGCCTTCTCGGTGGGCTTCGGGCTCTACATCGACGGCATCACGCTGCTCTGGATGCTCTTCGTCACGGTGCTCGCCACGCTCATCGCGCTCTACGCGAGCGAGTACATGGAGTCGGACGTGAAGGCCGGCTACGCGCGGTTCTTCTTCGCGGTGAGCCTGTTCGTCGCCAGCATGCTCATCCTGGTGATGAGCGACAACCTGGTGGGCCTGTACCTGGGGTGGGAGGGCGTGGGCCTCTGCTCCTACATGCTGATCGGCTACTACGCCACGCAGCCCGGGGCCACCGCGGCGGCGAAGAAGGCGTTCATCATGAACCGCGTGGGCGACCTGGGCCTGGCGCTCGCGATCTTCCTGATCTGGACCAACTACGGCACGGTGAGCTACGACGGGCTGTTCCAGGCCGTCGCCTCGGCCGACCCGCTCTCGGCACAGGGCTCGTGGTCGAAGGCCGCGATCCCCTTCCTGCTCCTGATGGCCGTGTGCGGCAAGAGCGCGCAGGGACCGCTCTTCACCTGGCTTCCGGACGCCATGTGGGGCCCGACCCCGGTGTCCGCCCTCATCCACGCGGCGACCATGGTCACGGCGGGCATCTACCTGCTCGCGCGCATGGCGCCCTTCTACACGCAGCAGGCGATCGGCAGCGAGTGGGCCGAGCCCGCGCTCCTCACCGTCGGCTGGATCGGCTGCATCACGGCGTTCCTGGGTGCGACGATCGCGTGCGGGCAGTTCGACTACAAGCGGGTGTTCGCGTACTCGACCATCAGCTCGCTCGGCTACATGGTGATGGGCCTCGGCGTGGGCACCGCCTTCGGCGGCGTCTACTACGTGTTCACCCACGCGTGGTTCAAGGCCCTGCTCTTCCTCACCGCCGGCGCCGTCATGCACGGCATGGCCGGGCAGGTGGACTTCCGCAAGCTCGGCGGCCTGATGAAGGTGCCCGGCTTCCGGCTGACCATGGC
>CAYTYU010000131.1:0-6292 GCA_964440815.1 uncultured Chitinophaga sp. | reverse complement strand
GCACGCGCGGCGCGGCGCGGCTCGCGCGCATCAGGCTGCGCAGGCGCGCGATGCACGCCGGGTCGTCCTTCTCGCGGAAGTCGATCGTGCCGGAGACCTGGGCGTGCATCTCGGCGCCGCCGAGGTCCTCGCTCGAGACGTCCTGCCCGATCGCCGCCTTCACCAGGGCGGGGCCCGCCAGGTAGAGGCCGCTTCCCTCGGTCATGAGGAGCGTGTCGCAGAGGACCGGCAGGTAGCCGCCGCCCGCCACGCAGTTGCCCATGATGGCCGCGTACTGGGGAATGCCGGCGGCGCTGATCACCGCGTTGTTGCGGAAGATGCGGCCGAAGTCGTCGGTGTCGGGGAAGACGTCCTCCTGCAGCGGCAGGAACACGCCGGCGCTGTCCACGAGGTAGACCAAGGGCAGCCGCGCGCGCTCGGCGATCACCTGCGCACGGATGATCTTCTTGCAGGTCATCGGGAAGAACGCACCCGCCTTCACGGTGGCGTCGTTGGCGACCACCATCGCCTGGCGCCCCTCGACGGTGCCGATCCCGGTGACCACGCCCGCGGCCGGCGCGCCGCCGTACTCGCGGTACATGTTCCAGGCCGCGAACAGGCCGCACTCCAGGAAATGCGTGCCGGGGTCGACGAGCGCGGCGATGCGCTCGCGCGCGGTCATGCGGCCGTGGCGGTGCTGGCGCTCGATGCCCGAGGGGCCCCCGCCTTGCTCGATGCGCGCGGCATCGGCGACGAACTGGGCGATCGCGGCGTGGATCCCTTCGGGTGCGGCGGCGGTGGACATGCGGCGGGAGAGCATAGGAGCGCAGGCCGCGTTGCCGATAACGGCGCGGCCCGCGGGCCGTGCGGCGCGGTTGTGGCACGCCTCGCTTCCACTACACTGTTCGGCTCGATTCAACGAAGGAAGCGATACGACGCAATGACGATTTCCGCAACGAAGAAGGCCGCCGTGATCGGCGCCAACCGGACCCACGCCACCGACACGGGCTCGCCCGAGGTCCAGGTGGCCATCCTCAGCGAGCGCATCGGCGCGCTGCAGGAGCACTTCAAGGCCAACCCGAAGGACCACCACGGCCGCCGAGGCCTGCTGTTCATGGTCGGCCGACGCAACCGTCTCCTGGGCTACCTCGCGCGCACCGACCGCGAGCGCTACCAGAAGCTCATCCAGAAGCTCGGACTCCGCAAGTAAGGCGCGCAGCCCCGGCCGCCCGAGGGCGGCAGTCGGCATTGCGCAGCCTTCCGCGAACCGGACGGACCTGCGCCGTGGCACTGCCCCGACGGCGGACGGACATCGTGCATCCGCACGCTGCCGCCGGCACCGAGCCACCCCGAACCAACGAAACGCCAGAGAAAGAAAGAGGCCAGAAATGTCAGAGAACACCATCAAGCACGTCATCGTCGAGCGCGAGATCGGCGGACGCACCCTCCGGCTCGAGACCGGCAAGGTCGCCAAGCTCGCCAGCGGCGCCATGATCATCAGCTACGGCGATACCGTCGTCCTGTGCACCGCCGTGCGCGCCAACCCACGCGCGGGCATCGACTTCTTCCCCCTGACCTGCGACTACCGCGAGCGCACCGCCGCCGCCGGCAAGTACCCGGGCGGCTTCAAGAAGCGCGAGGGCGCGCCGAGCGAGAAGGAGATCCTCACCATGAGGATGATGGATCGCCCGATCCGCCCGCTGTTCCCCGAGGGCTTCATCGACGAGATCCAGCTGCAGTGCATCGTGCTCAGCCATGACGGCCAGAACGACAGCGACGTCCTCGCCTGCACCGGCGCGAGCGCCGCGCTCTCGGTCACCGACGCGCCCTTCCAGGGCCCCATCGCCACCGTGCGCGTGGGCCGCGTGATCACCGAGCAGGGCGCGCAGTTCGTGATCAACCCGACGGTCGCGCAGCTCGACTTCAGCGACCTCGACCTGGTGCTGTCCGGCCACCGGGACGGCGTCAACATGATCGAGGTCGGCGCCGCCGAGATCGACGAGAAGTCGATGCTCGAGGCGATCCGCTTCGGCTACGAGCAGGGCATCAAGCCCATCCTCTCGATGATCGACGAGCTGCGCACCAAGTGCGGCGCGCCCGAGCACAAGATGGGCGCCCCCGTGCTGCCCTCCGACGAGGTGATGAAGCTCGTCAAGGAGAAGGCGTGGGACTCCATGAAGGACGCCCGCCGGATTCCCGGCAAGCGCGACCGCAACGCCAAGGTCGACGAGGTCAAGAAGTACGTCCTGGACACCTTCTTCGCGATGCCCGCGGGCGACGTGTCGTTCGGCGCATGGCAGGCCACCGACAAGCGCGCCAAGGAGGCCAAGGAGGCCCTGCGGATCCTCGAGAAGAAGATCACGCATGACCTGGTGTCCAACCACGGCGTCCGCCCGGACGGCCGCACCAAGGACCAGATCCGCAGGCTCGACATGGAGGTGGGCATCCTGCCCCGCACCCACGGCAGCGCGTTCTTCCAGCGCGGCGAGACGCAGTCGATCGTCACGTGCACGCTCGGCACCATCAAGGACGAGCAGATCGTCGACGGCCTGCTGCCGGAGTACGCGAAGAAGTTCTACCTCCACTACAACTTCCCGCCCTTCTGCACCGGCGAGGCCGGCCGCATCACCGGCCCCGGCCGCCGCGAGATCGGCCACGGCTCGCTCGCCGAGCGCAGCCTGCGCGCGATCCTGCCGAACCCCGAGGAGTTCCCCTACACCGTCCGCCTGATCAGCGACATCACCGAGTCCAACGGCTCGAGCTCGATGGCGAGCGTGTGCGGCGGCTGCCTGGCGCTCATGGACGCGGGCGTGCCCATCAAGGCCACCTGCGCGGGCATCTCGGTCGGCCGGTTCACGAGCTCCGACGGCAAGGTCGGCCACGTGATCGACATCATCGGCGAGGAGGACTTCTTCGGCGAGATGGACTTCAAGGTGAGCGGCACCCGCGAGGGCATCACCGGAATCCAGCTCGACCTGAAGGCCCGCGGCCTGTCGATCGAGGAGATCGAGACCATCTTCGAGATCGCCCGCAAGGGACGCCACGACATCATCGGCCAGATGGAGGCCGTGATCGCCGCCCCGCGCGCGGACATCTCGAAGTACGCGCCGCGCATCATCACGGTCAAGATCGACCCGGAGAAGATCGGCAAGCTCATCGGCCCGGGCGGCAAGACCATCCGCGGCATCCAGGAGCGCACCGGCGCCCAGATCGACGTCGAGGAGGACGGAACCGTCTTCATCGCGTGCTCCGACAGCGAGAAGGCCGCCATCGCGCGCGCCGAGGTCGAGGCGCTCGGCGCCGAGATCAAGGTCGGCTCGATCTACGAGGGCAAGGTCATCTCGATCAAGGAGTTCGGCGCGTTCATCGAGCTGGCCCCGGGATCGGACGGCATGTGCCACGTGTCCGAGCTGGCGCACGGCTTCGTGAAGAACGTCACCGACGTGGTCAAGATCGGCGACGTCGTGAAGGTCAAGGTCATCAACGTCGACGACAGCGGCCGCGTCAAGCTCAGCCGGAAGGCGCTGATGGAGATGCCGGCGGGCGGCGAGGGCGGCGGCGGCGACCGCGGGGATCGCGGCGATCGCGGCCCCCGTGGCGACCGTGGCCCCCGCGGCGACCGAGGCGACCGTCGCGACGGCGGCCGCCGCGAGCGCGAGGGCAGCCCCTCGGGCAGCGACCACGCGTAAGTCGTTCGCGTTCAACCACCTGCGTCCGGGGCATGCGCAAGACGCGTGCCCCGGACGCACGGATCTCGACGGAAGAGTGCACAATCGGTCCACGCGTGCGTGGAAACCGCTTGCACAAGTCCGGAAACAGGTTCACAATACGTGTGGCTCAGGTCGTGGGGAGCCTCGGGTTCACACCCAAGCCCCTGCGTGCGTCCTTCGGTGGCGACGGGGGCAGTTCCGAACGACGGATCCAGCAACATGGCGAACAACAGTCTCGAGAACGTCGAAGGCCAGGTGAAGTGGTTCGATCCCCGCAAGGGCTTCGGCTTCATCGTCGGTCCCGACGGCCAGGACATCTTCGTCCACTTCTCGGTGATCGAGCAGGAGTCCGGCTTCCGGACCCTCAATGACGGCGAGATGGTGGTCTATTCGGCATCGCAGGGCGCCAAGGGCTGGGCCGCCACCAAGGCGCGCTCGCTGACCCGCGTGCCGGCCGCCGGCTCGGGCGCTTGAACGACATCACCGCGTCCGGGTCGGCCACGTGGATCGCGATCCTCGCGGTCGACGCCCTCGTCCTCGGGGGCGTGGCGTGGTGGATGGCCCGCGCGATGCGCGCGCGCGTGCAGGAGGCCGGGCGCTCCGCCGCCGAGGACGCGCGCAACGCCGAGATCGCCTCGATGACCCGGGGCCTCGCGCACGAGATCAAGAACCCGCTCTCCACCGTGGCGCTCAACGCGCAGATGCTGCGCGAGGAGATCCTCGACAGCGGCATCGAGGACGCCGCGCGCGACCGCATCTCGCGCCGGGTCGACACCCTCGCCCGCGAGACGACGCGCCTGCGCGACATCCTGAACGACTTCCTGCGCTACGCCGGGCGCCTGCAGCTCGACCGCCGGACCGTCGACGTGCGCGAGTCGGTGGCGGAGCTCGTCGACTTCTTCCTGCCGCAGGCCGAGCAGGCGGGAGTGCGGCTCGACGACGGCCCGCCCGGGCCGCCGGCCGAGGCGGAGGCGGACCCGGCGCTCCTGAAGCAGGCGGTGCTCAACCTGCTCCTCAACGGCGTGCAGGCGATGGAGTCGCTGCCCCCCGAGCGGCCGCGCACGCTCACCATCCGCGTGGCGCCGGCGGCAGGCGACGGGCGCCCCGCCCCGCGCGTGGCGATCGAGGTGTCGGACACCGGGCCCGGGCTCTCCGCCGAGGCGCGCGCCCGCGCGTTCGAGCCCTACTTCACGACCAAGGCCGGCGGCAACGGGCTCGGCCTGGCCACCGCGCGGCGGATCGTCGAGGCGCACGGCGGCAGCATCGATGCGCTCGACGCCCCGGGCGGGGGCGCGCGCTTCCGAATCGAGCTGCCCGCGCGCGTCAGTCCAGCCAGTCCTTCTTCCTGAGCCGCTCGGGCACGTACGTCTCGGAGACGTACGAGATGTCCTTGGTGATGAGCGACTCCACCTCCATCTTGAACCCGTTGGAGAGGAGCGCGTCGATCTCCCTCTGCCAGCCCCGGTGGCCGGCGAACCACGGGTAGGCGGCGATCTCCTTCGCGCGCTTGACGTCGTTCTCGGTGAGGTCGATCTTGACCGCGTCGTCCAGCCCGCACTCGCGGAAGTCCTTGGCGCGGATCCCCAGGAACTTCGCCTCGGGGATGGCCAGGCGCGTGCTCTCGAAGGCCAGCGAGATCGAGCCCTGCTTGATCACGCTGTAGATGTAGTGGCCCCACGGGTCGTTGTCGAGCACGCAGATGATCGGCAGCCCCAGCTCCTGGTTGAGCCGCTGCAGCAGCCGCCGGCACCCGCGCGGGGGCTGGCCCGCGCCGTGCGTCAGGATGCAGTTGTGCTTCTCCCAGAAGCGGTCCTCGTTGAAGCGGTTCCAGACCGTGCCCTTCTCGACGTGGAGCACGAACTTCGCCTCGCACTTCCTGAACTGGATCACGTCCGGCTCGACGATCGACGGCAGCGCGTAGCCGCCCGAGCCCATGCGCCGGCAGTCGATCTCGTCGCCCTTGTCGACGATGGTGATGTTCCCGACCATCGAGCCGCGGTTCTCCGCGAACACGTGCAGCTCCTCGCGCAGGGCGCCGAGCGCCACCTCGAGGTCCTCCAGGATCGGGTCGCTCTCGTCCTGCACGTCGAAGGTGTTCTCCTTCGTGCCGGCCACCGTGTGCTTGGCCTTGTAGAAGACGCCGCGGAGGCTGCTCGTCTTCTGCGCCGCGATCAGGTCCTTGATCGTCGAGGCATGCAGCATGGTCTGCATGAACTGCTTGGCGGTCTTCAGGTCGAAGAGCGGGCGCTCGGCGGTGGCGGGGCCCATCTCCAGGATCCCCTTCTTCCTGTTCCAGACGGTGTTGCTCTTGGTCCGGGTGGGGATCTCGAGCTTCGGCTCGCGACCGGCGAGCGACGACTTCGCCACGCCGGACACGAGGTCGACGATCTTCTTCGTGGTGGCGGCGTCGCGCTCCTTGAGGCTGCGCGCGGCGGCGGGGGTCTTCTTTCGTGCCATGGTGGGCCTGTGGGTCCTGTGGTGGATCGGTCAGAAGAGGTCGGGGCCGCCGCCCTTGCCGGGCCGGCGCGCGGCGGCCTTGGCGGCGCGGGCGCGCAGCTCGGCGCGCGCGGGGTCGGGCTTGGTCTCGCGCTTCCTCCGCCGGC
>CAYTYU010000130.1:0-6543 GCA_964440815.1 uncultured Chitinophaga sp. | reverse complement strand
CCGTGGTACCGTGACGCCATGAAGCTCACGACGGCGGCGGCCGCTGCCATGCTCGTCTTCCTGGCGGGATGCGCGTCGGCGCCGACCGCGCCCGCCGGCACCCGAGGCGCGGCCGACGAGACCCGCGCGCTGCTCGCGTCGCCGACGCTCGAAGGATGGACCGGCGACCTCGTGGGATGGACGCTGAAGGACGGCGTCCTCTCCTGCGGCCCGAACGGGCAGGCGATCTACGCGCCCGGGGAGTGGTCGGACTTCGAGCTCAGCTTCTCGTTCCGCCTCGAGCCCGGCGCCAACAACGGCATCGCGATCCGCGCCCCCGGCACCGGCGATGCCGCCTACGAGGGCATGGAGATCCAGGTGCTCGACGACGGGCACGAGAAGTACGCGGGCTGGCTGAAGGACTGGCAGCGCCACGGCAGCGTGTATGGGCTGGTCGCGTCATCCGGCGCTCGCGAGGCCATGCGCCCGGCGGGCGAGTGGAACGATGAGACGATCACCGCGCGTGGACGCCGCATCACGGTGACGCTCAACGGCAAGACCGTCGTCGATGCAGACGTCGAGGCCGCCCTGCGCGCCGGCCCGCCGAGCGGCAAGGACCACCCGGGGGCGCGCCGCGCGTCGGGCAAGGTCGGCTTCCTCGGCCATGGCGACCGGGTCGACTTCCGCGACGTGCGCATCCGCCCGCTGCGCCCCGCGACCTGAGCGAACGATGCCATTCCAGCCCAGCCCGAACACCCCTCCCGCCGCGACGACGCCGGGTGCCGCGCAGGCGCCGCGTGCGCGAGGACTGCAGATCCTCCTGACGATCGCGGCGATCGTCGTCATCGGCGCGGGCGTCCGCGCGACGTCCGGCATCATCACGCCGATCCTGGCGGCGGCGTTCATCTCGATGATCGCGATCCTGCCGCTGGGGCTCCTGCAGGGACGCCTCGGGCTTCCGCGCTGGCTGGCGCTCCTCATCGTCCTGGTGCTGACGATCGGCGGTGCGCTCGGGATCGGCTACTACCTCAGCCAGTCCGCGGCCGCGATCCAGCCGCTGCTGCCCGAGTACCAGGCGCGCCTCGACGAACTCGTCCTCGGCGCGCTGGACACCCTGAAGGCCAAGGGCGTCGACGTCGACCCGGCGAAGGCGATAGAGGCACTGCACTCCTGGAAGCTCAGCGACTTTGCCGACGTCATCGTGCTGCAGGCGGCGCGGCTCCTGCAGGACCTCGTGTTCGTGCTCCTGGTGTCGGCATTCATCATCGCCGAGGCATCGAGCCTGCCCATGAAGTTCCGGGTCGCGTTCCCGAACGCGGCCTCGAACTCGGCACTGGCCTCGGTGGCGGACAAGGTGAAGAGCTTCGTCATCGTGATCACCGAGCTGAACATCGCGCTGGCGGCGATCAACTACGCGGCATGCGTCATCCTCGACGTGCCGTTCGCGTTCCTGCTCTCGTTCCTGGTGTTCCTGCTGAACTACATCCCGACGCTTGGTGCGATCGCGGCAAGCGTGCTGGTGGTGGCGGTCACGCTGCTGACGCACGGCTGGGGCACGGCGATCGCGATGGCCGTCGTGCAGGCCGGGTCGGGCGTCTTCATCGGAAGCGTCCTCCAGCCCAGGCTGCTCGGCGCGCGGCTCGGGCTCTCGCCGCTCGTGGTGTTCCTCTCCCTCGTCGTGTGGGGGTACCTGCTGGGCATCGCGGGAATGTTCTTCGCGGTTCCGCTCACCATCATCCTGAAGATCGTCCTCGACTCGACCGACGACCTGCGGTCGGTCTCGGTGCTGCTCGGCGACGCCGCCAGCGCGCGCGACGCGTCGCGGCGCTGAACGCCGATGGACCGACTCGCCGCCTGGCAGGCGCTGGCGACCACGGATGGCGCGTCGCTGGTCGAACGGCTGGGTCCGCGCGAGGAGCCGCCGCCGCCTGCGGAGATCGCACGGCTGCGCGAGACCCACGCACCGGACGTGGTGGCCGCCGCGATCGAACTCTCTCTGGCCCGCGCACGCGCGCGGACGAAATTCGGTGCGAGCGCCGATCGGATGTTGGCCGACCGGCAGGGCGTGGAAATGGCGTCGTCGCCGGCCGTGGCCGCATGGAAGGCCGAGCGCTTCCGCCGCGTGGCTGCTGGGGCGATCGATGACCTCTGCTGCGGCATCGGCGGCGACCTGATGGCGCTGGCGGCGGTCGCGCCGACGATGGGCGCGGACCTCGATCCGGTCCGCGCGTGGATGGCCGCGCGCAACGCGGGTGCGCCGACGCGCGTGGCGGACGTGACGCGCGAACCGGGAAGCGCCGCGCACGCGCACGTCGATCCGGCCCGGCGCTCGGGAAGCGGCGCGCGAGCATGGCGCGGCGAGGACCTCGAGCCGCCGCTTTCCGCGGTTCGCGAGATGATCGCCTCGCGGTGCGGCGCCGCCGTGAAGCTCGGCCCGGGATTCGACCTCGAGCCCGGCGCCCTCGGCGCGACCTGCGAACGCGAGTTCATCGCGGATGGCTGGCAGCTCGTCCAGCAGGTCGCGTGGACCGGCGAACTCTCGGGCGATCCGGGCAGCACGCGCGCGACCCGCGTGGACCTCGGATGCTCGACCGCAGGCCAGCCGCGCGCCGAACTGCCCGCCGCGGCACGCCCCGGGCGCGCGCTCCTCGTCCCGCACCCGGCCCTCGAGCGCGCACGGCTGGTCGCGCACGCCTGCGACGACCTCGCGGCCGCCGAACTCGCGCCCGGGCTCGGCCTCCTCACCGGAGATCGCGTCGCGCTTCCTGCGAAGCACGCCCCGTGGTTCGAGCCATGGGAGATCGTCGAGTCAATGCCGGCGCGCGAGCGCGACATGGCCCGCTGGATCGCCGCTCGGCGCGGCGGCATCGTCACGGTGCGGACGCGCGGCGGCGCGTGCGACCCCGACCGCTGGCAGGCGGCGCTGCGCGGGCCGGGAAGCGATCCGATGGACGTGTTCGTCCTGCGCGAGGGGCATGCCCTCCGCGCTTACGCGGTGCGCCGCATCGCGCCGGCCTGATCGATCCCCGTCACGGGGCGCGCTGCCTCGGGAATCGGCGCCGCCGGCGCGCCCACGAACCCGTCGCGCCCCGGAAGCCCCGGCCCGAAGACGTGCAGTCCCACGATCGCCTGCAGCTCGCGGCGGTCCATGGCGCCGACCGCGGCCGCCAGCGCCGGATCGAAGTGGGTCCCCGCGCACCGCACCACCTCAGCCACCGCCTCCGCCATCGGGCGCGCGCCGCGGTAGGTGCGCGAGGTCGTCATCGCGTCGATCGCATCGGCCACCGCGACCACGCGCCCGACCAGCGGGATCCGGTCACCGGCGATGCCGTGCGGGTAGCCACGTCCGTCGAAGCGCTCGTGGTGGTGCAGCACGCCCGGCAGCACGTCCCACATCTGCGGGATGCCGCGCAGGATCTCGTGGCCGACCACCGGGTGCGTGGCGATGTGGCGGAACTCCTCCTCGGTCAGCCGGCCGGGCTTCCGCAGGACGTCCTCGGACACGCCGATCTTGCCGATGTCGTGCACCAGGCCGCAGAGGCGCGCGCGCTCGCAGTCGGCGGCGGGCAGGCCGGCACGCGACGCCACGAGGAACGCGAACTCCGACACGCGCGCCGAATGGCCGCGGGTGTAGGGGTCCTTCGCGTCGATCGAGGCGATCAATGCCTGCATCGTGCCGTCGAACATCGCGCGGTGCTCGGCCTCGAGGCGCTCGGTCGTACGCAGGCGATCGAGGTTCGCCATCGCCAGCGCGGCGGTCGACGCCACGGCGCGCGCCACCGCGGCCACGGGCGCGACCTCGGCGCCGTGCACGCGCGAGTCGGACATCCAGAGGTGGCCGAAGCAGCGGTCGCCGAGCAGCACCGGCACGCAGATCACGCGCGCCATCCGGTGCAGCACCATGGTGTTCGACGGGTCGACGCCCGTGCCCGACTCGTAGGTGATCGCAGCGTCACGGGCGCGGGCGAGCATCGCGCGGCTGACGCGCGGCGCGCGTCCGTCGGCGGACGCGTGGTGCAGGATGTCGATCCGCCCGCCCTGCAGGTCGGCGCGGACGAATGCCACGTCGTGGAACCCAGAGGCGCGCAGCACGGCGTCGACCGCGGCACGTGCGACCGCCGCGTCGTCGAGCGCGGCATGGATGGCGCTGCCCGCCGCGAGCACCGCGTCGAGGTGCCGGGCCTCGATCCCCGCGGCGTCGACGGCGTGCACCGGCGGAGACGGATCGCACCGCGTGACGTCGGTCGACTCCTCGCATGACTCGCGCGAGGTCACCTCGAACGCGACGGGCCCGAAGCGAACGCGGTCTCCCGGCCGGATCGGCATCGGATTCCCGGAGGGCAGCGGCACGTCGTTCACCCACGTGCCCGACGCACTGCCCTGGTCGATGACGCGCCACGATGGGCCGATGGCGGACTCGCCCCACTCGATCACCGCATGCTCGCGGCTCACGGCAGGGTGGTCGACGTGTGCGTCGTTGGACGGCGAGCGGCCGATGCGCCATGGGCCGGTGCCAGTGAGGGCAACGCGGCGTGCCCCGCCCTGCCGCGCGAGCGGAAGGAGCCAGAGCGGTCGGACGGCATCCGGCATGGATCGGTCCATCGATGCATGGTTCGGCGGTCCGGCCGCCCGACTTTCGCCGAATCCGCCGGAAGCGGCCCGGGGCTACCATTTCCCCTCCCCGGTGCAGCAGGACCCGCTCGTTACGGGAACCCGCGCCGGAGCACTCGCACCCTGACACGCGGAGCAACCCCACCATGGCAGGCGCCGATACCGTCACCTTCACCAGCGCGAACTTCCGGTCCGAGGTCCTCGACTCGCAGGTCCCGGTGCTCGTCGACTTCTGGGCGGAATGGTGCGGCCCGTGCCGGATGCTCGGCCCGACGATCGACCAGGTCGCCACCGAGGTCAAGGGCAAGGCGAAGGTCGGCAAGCTCGACATCGACGCCGCGCAGGAGATCGCCGCGTCGCTCGGCATCCAGTCGATCCCGACGGTGATCCTCTTCAAGGGCGGCCAGCCGGTGGGCAAGTGGGTCGGCATCCGTCCCAAGGGCGACTACGTCACGGCGATCTCGAACGCGTAGTGACCGGCGCGCAGTGACCGCGCCAACGCGTCGCCGCCGCACCACGCTCGGCGGCGAGGGGTTATGCGGCAGCGCACGAACGCGCGGAAGGCGTTCTACCGCCTTGCTGCCCTGCAGGGGTTGGGGTAGATTCTCCCGTTCTTCCACGCGCTGGCCCCATGGCCATGCGCGTCGCCAGCGGGCCTGTAGCTCAATTGGAAGAGCGCATCCATGGCATGGATGAGGTTGTCGGTTCGAGCCCGATCAGGTCCACTCACGCAGCACGGCCGGCCTCCTGGGCCGGCCGTGCGCGTTTTTCCCGCCACTCGGCCAGCTGCGCGATGATCTCGATCACCACCAGAGCACCAAGTGCGCGGACGGCCCAGATCACGGCGTGCGCCAGCACCACCTCGAACTGCAGCCAGCCGTCGAGGCGCGCGATGTCATCGCTCGTCATGTAGACGGCCGGGTAGATGCCGAGCACCAGCGCGCCGGCGATAAATGCCACCTTCTCCAGGCCCTCGCTGCCGATGGCGACGTGCGTGCCGGCGATGAAGTCGAAGTAGCGGTTGAGCTCGTCGCCCCGCGACACGCCGACGACGGTGTTCAGCAGGTAGTCGCCGTAGTAACGGGCGTCCACCCGGCAATTCTCGTTCGCGACCACGAGCTGGACGTCGATTGGCACGTGGGGAAGCAGGTCACCCACCGTCATCAGGCGACCATCGACGGTGATGACCGAGGCGTTCAGCATGTCGACGATTCCGACGCCACGGATGCCGTCGACCTCGATCGGGCACTCGACAACCGTGTGGCCGGCACCGGTCTCCGCCTCGAGGGCATCCATCACGAAGACCAGCGAGTACGGAATCTCCGACGCCTGGAGGATGCGCGCAAGCGCGCGCGACTTGGTGGCGCAGTCTCCGCCGCCAGTCTCCAGGACGAAGTCGACGCGCCGGTCCGGGTGAATGATCCACGAAGAGGGCATGGACAGGCTGCGTTCATAGGGAATCCGGGCGAGCAGCCGACGAACGTCGAGCGTCGGACCGGACGGCTCGGGCGGGAGCGCGGGAATCGACTCGACCTCGACGATCGAGCAGCACTTCGGGAAGGCGTTCGGCGAGCTGATGCCCCAGAAGTTCGCGATGCCCAGCAGGATCACGGCCAGGACCGCACGCAGCAGCCAGTACCTCACCCCGCTGTGAAGCCATCGGCGGAGAATTCGGCTGAACACGGTCTCGCGGCGAGGTGAAGGCTGAAAGACAAACGGCGCCCTCACGACGAAGCGAGCGGCCTGACAGGTCGCCTACGGTAGTTCGATGCAGTCGGTTGCCGCGGATACCCTGCAAACATGCAAGTTGCGGCGTTCATCGGCGGAAACTTCGTCGGCTCAACCACGTCGACGTGGATTCCCGTGCGCAATCCGGCCGATGACTCCGAGATCGCCCACGTCGCCGACTGCGGCCCGGCCGACGCCCACGCCGCTGTGGACGCCGCCGCCGCC
>CAYTYU010000129.1:0-6556 GCA_964440815.1 uncultured Chitinophaga sp. | reverse complement strand
GCCATCGGTGCAGGCGTGGGCGCCGGCACCGCGGCGACCGGCGCATCGACGCCGGCGACATCGGCCCGGGGGAGCGTGTGCACCGTCTCGACGGTCTCGTGCACCGCCGCCCAGGAGAGCGTGGCGAATGCCAGCACCAGGCACGCGGCCGCAGCGGCCTCGGCGCCGTGCATCGGGACGTCGCCTGCAAGCCCGCCGAACGCCGCGGCGAAGAGCGCGCCCATGGCGCCGGTCGCCGCGACGACGCCGCCCCAGAAGACGCGGTCGGTCGACGGTGCCTTCGCCCGCGCCGCCTGCACGCCGGCGAAGACGAGGGCACCCATGCCCACCGCGCCGAGCGCGATGGACACGATGCTCCAGACGGAGGGCCGCAGCACGCCGAACGTGATGGCGCCGAGGCCGAACAGCCCGGCTGCCGACAGGGCGAACTTCCCCATCAGCCGCACCGATGCCGCCCCGGCCGCGTCGAACGCCACCAGGATGGCCGCGATCGGGACGAGCGGCGCGATCAGCGACGCCCACGGTGCCCACGGCGCAAGCGACGCCGCGCTGGCCGCGGAGAGCACCGCTGCCACGCCGGCCACGGACGCGGCACGTGCCGGCTCGGGACGCAGGAACGCCACCACCCATCCGGCCAGCACCGCAAGCGCCGCAAGCCCGCGCACCGAGATCGAGATCGGTCCCTGGTGCCACCACCACGCGACCGCGCCGGCCTCGTCGCGCGAGGTCGGCAGCGCGAGCATCACCGTCGCAAGCAGCATGGCGCACAGCACCACCGGCCGCACGCGGGCGCTGCCGAGGCGCGCGCGCATCGGCAGCGAGGGCGGCAGCTCGATCACGCCGGAGTCGGGGATGCCCGCGAAGTCGTCGGGCGCCTCGTCGGCCTCCACCTCAAGCGAGGCGGTGCCGGAAGCGACGACGGACCCATCTTCGTTGAACACGGCGCGCACCGACGTCGCCGGCGTCCATGCGCGGCCGTCGACGCTCAGCGCATGCATGCGGGTGAGCGCACCTCGGCGCGCCAGCGTGCGCAGGCGCTCGGCGTCGAACGGGCCGCTGCGGCGGCCGGCGAAGCGGACGAACCACGGGCCCTGGCTCATGGCGCACCTCCACGCACGACGAAGAGCATCGTGCCCGCCGGGAACGAGCCGGCCGAAGGCAGGAAGTCCGCGCCGCCCGCGCGCACGGTGCCCACCGGGACGATTCGCGCAGGCGCATCGCCCACGCCCGGCTCGACCGCCACCAGCTCGGCGCCCGCGCGCGGCGCACCGTCGGCCACGGGCAGGAACCGCGGCTCGCCGCCGGGCTTCGCCAGGGCGCCGGCCGGCACCCAGCGCCGCGCGAAGGGTGCGCATGCGGAGGCAAGCGCGGACTCGTACGCACGCCGCCAGCGGTCCGGCTGCACCACTTCGCGCATCGCGGCGAGTGCCGCCTTGCTGCGCTCGCGTGCCTCGGTGTCGCGCGGGTTGATCCAGTCGATGTCATCGGGCTTCTCGCGCGCCAGCCGCTTCGCGGCCGCCTCGAGCTGCGCCCGCAGCGGCGCGGGCGCCTGCGGAAGGAGGGACTCCACCAGCCCACGCGAGAGGGACGCCGCGAGCGCGCCGTCCAGTCCGTCCGCCGCGCGGATCGCCGCCAGCACGTCGAAGGCGGCATCGAGGTCGTTGACCGAACGTTCGTCGTCGGCCAGCGCCTCGCGCAGCTGCTTGGCGAGCGTCATCTGCGGCGACTCGCCCTCGAACTTGACGAGCGACTGCTGGAACTCCTCGAACGACTCCTTGCCCGACTTTCCCTGGAGCACCATCACGCTCTTGGTGGCGGTGCCGGGCCGCTGCTGCCACGGGTCGAGCTTCGGGTTCTTGCGGCAGTAGCGGCGCGTGCCGTCCTTCAGCTCGATCATCCAGTAGCCGAGGGGCTCGAGGCTGGCGAGCTTCTCGTCCAACCAGGTGCGCCACTGGGGCGCGGGAAGGAGCAGCGCCTGCGCCGCCGTGCACTCCGCGCGGAAGGGCGTCTGCGGATGCGCGTCGAGGTACGACTTCAGCGCCGCCGCCGTCGCGTCGCGCTCGCCCTGCGGCCGGCCGGCGAGGGCCGCGACGGGCGCCGGCTTGATCGAGCCCCATGCCACGAGTGCTTCCCACGCCGCACGGCCGGCCTTCGCACGCTCGAGTTCCCGCGCCTCCGGCGTCCCGGGATGCGCCGCGGCGTACGCCTCGATCACGGCCACGAGCGACGCGGGACTCGCGGCCGCGGCACCGAGCGTCGCGAGCTTGCCCGATCGTTCCTGCTCGACGCGCGCGGCCTGCACCTTCTGCCGCTGCGAGGCGACGAGCGTGCGGGCGTTGCCCACGCCGTCGACCACCTCGGGAAGGTCCGCGTTCGCACGCTGCACGTCGGCAAGCGCGCTCTCCCACTGCGACAGGCGGCCGTCCCACGAGGGGTCGGCGCTCGGCTCGGCGGCTGCGACCTGCTCGCGGATCGCCCGCACCTGCTCGAGCCCGGCGCGCACGCGTTCTGCGCGGCGCGCCTCGACCGCACGTCCGTGCCGGCGGATCCAGTCCGCGACCGACGCCTGCTCGGCCTCGGTCGCGACGAACTGCTTGGCTTCCTCGACGCGGTCGGGACGCGCCGCGGGCGATTCCGGGTCGCCAGCCTCGGCCAGGAGGCTCGAGAAGCGCTGTGCCTTCTCGGCGATCTTCGCGCGGACGTCGGCCAGGCGCGCACGCTCGGAGGCCAGGCGCTCGTCGGCGGCGATCTCCGGGCGCAGGTCCGCCTCGGCCAGCAGCCGGTCCGCCTCCTGCAGCCGTCCGGCCTCGACGTTCGAGCGCACGAGCGCGGCGAGCGACTCCACCTCCTGGCTCCGCAGGTTGGCGGACACCGCCATCGCGGCGACGACCGCACCTGCGGCCACCACGGCGACGATCGCCGCCAGGAGCGCAACCCGGCGCACGCGGCGCGACCGCTCCATCGCGTCGACGCGTCGCTCGACCACGGCGCGTACGTCGTCGGGGACTCCCTCGACGGTCTGCTCCGCGGCGCGCAGCGCACCGCGCAGCTGCTCGAGCGTGGCCGCCTCGTCGTTGGCGAGGCGGTCGAGGTCGGCCACGCGCTCGCGGTTCTCGCGACGCGCCGATGCGTCGCTCGCCCGGTCGGAGAGCCACAGCGACACGGCTTCCACGCGCTCGGCGAGTTCCGCGGGCATCTCGCCGCCATGCGCGGCGAGGCGATGCTCCAGCGCACGCAGCCCGTCGAGCTCGGTGCGCGCACCGAGCTCGTTCTCGGCGGCGCGCTCGGCCTCCAGTCGCTGCAGGCACTGCACGGCTTCCTCGACGGAACGTTCGACGAGCGCCGCGTCGAGCCGTCGGCGCAGCCCGGCCGCCACCTTCGCGGCGCCGGACCAGTGCCACTGCCCGTCCTCGAGCCGCTGCACGCACTGCTCGGCGTCCTCCAGGCGGCCCTTGCGGAGGTCCTCCTCGAACTGGTCGCCGAGCTCGTCGGCGGCCACCGGCTCGAGCGCGGCGCGGTCCTCCTGCCAGGCGGGGTTGTCTGGGTCGCGGGAGACCAGCTCGCGCAGGGTCTCCAGCCGGTGCCACGCGGGCGCGTCCGACAGCACCAGCCGGCGCATCAACGCCAGCCGGCTGCGCAGCGGCGCGGTGAAGGCGATCGCCTCCTCGATCTCGTTGATGGACTCCGGCGACACCTGTTCCGGCACCGGCAGCCGGTTCTTGGCGCAGAGCGAGCGCCACTGGCGCATCTCGTCGGTCTCGAAGGCCGCGGCCATCTCGGACACGTTCGGCTCCGCCTCGGCTTCCGCGCACGCCTCGAGACGGAGGCCCTTGCGCGCGTACTCCACGGCGCGCTCGACGCGGCGGCGAAGCGCGGTCGACTCCTCGGCGACCCGCATGGCGAGCTCGCGCACCTGCGAATCGTCGCGCAGGCGCCCGGACACCACGGCGCGCACCGACTCGAAGAGTTCCTGCTTCGCTGCCATCGTCTGGTCACCTCGACTGGATCGTCACCCGCGCGTAGGCGCGGCCCTTGGGGTCGCGCAGCTCGATCACCGCTGGCGTCTCGAACGGACCGGGGCGCGCGATGGCCTCGGTCGACTGGATCTGGCGCTCGTTCGCCGCGATCTCGGCCTCGATGAAGCGCCGGTCGGTGTCCGAGCGCCTCGCGGCCTCCTTGCGCAGTTCCGCGACCTTGGCGCGCATCGCCTGCACCTGCTGCGCGACCGGGTCGGGCCACTCGACCTTCAGCTGCGCAGTCTTGGCATCGTAGGTCACCCACAGGCCCGCCTCGGGCGACGCCAGCCATCGCGCGCCGACCTGCGACGGCTCGCCCAGCTGCCACTCGTTGCCCTCGACGAGCACGGGCTCGAGCCGCGTGCCGGGCGAGGCGGGAATGCGCACCCGCTGCGTCGCCGCCAGCTTCATGGTGACCGACAGCTCGGCCGGCGGGCTGCGGAACGCGCACTCCGAACCATCCGAGAGGCGCACCGTGATCCACGCCGTTCGCAGCACCGAGTCGGCGTCGCGGAGGGCGTCGGCGAACAGCCCCGCGCTCACGCGGTGCCAGCGCCAAGAGAGCACGGCACCGTCCCACTCGAGCGCACCGATCAGGGCGGATCCGCCCTTCGAGTCTCGACCCAGCAGCTCGACCGCGCGGTCGCCGCGGCGCACCTCGAGCGACTCCGCGCCCGAGCCGAGGTCCATCTCCACCGACGCGATCGGCGACTGCAGCCGCGCGAGGTCGCGCCGCACCGGGCGGACGTCGCGCATGCCGTCAATCTCGCGCGCGAACACCGCGGGGTCGAGCGCGCGGTCGCAGGGGGAGGAGGCGGCCTCGGCGGCAGGCGGCGTGGGAGGCGCTGGCGGAGGCGCCGGTGCGGACTGGACCGAGAGCACCGTCGCCAGGAAGCATGCGGTCGTCGAGGTCATCGCTTGGGCCCCAGCGAAAGCGGACGCTCGAGGACGACCGCGCCCTCGGGCGTCGAGACACGAAGGAGCATGTCGAGCTTCCACTCCCTGGGGCGAAGCTCGGCGATCTCCCGGAGGACAACGGCCTTGCGTGCTCGAAGCCGGGGATCGAGCACGTCGAACACGGACTTCATCGTTGCCACCGTGCGCGGCGCACGATCCGGGGCATCCGGCGCGATGCGCGCACGCTCTTCGTCGCTCAGCGCCGCCCACGCGGCATCGAGCGCCGTCACCTGGTCGGAGTCAGGGGCTGCGCCGGTGACCGGCTGGCGAAGCGGCACCAGCTGCTTCAGCAACGCGTCGATCGAACCGCTCTCCTCGGTGATGCGCGCGGCCCGCGTGCCCACTTCGGCGGCATCGAGGATCGACGCGCGCACCGAAAGCGCGTCAGGCTTGGCACTTCGGTCGACATGCACCTGCAGGAGGGCGGTCGGGCTGAGCGCGCACGAGGCGCCGGGCTCGACGAAGCCCTGGGTGATGACTCGGCGCTGCGACGGCGCTCCCCGGTCGTCAATGACCTGCGCCACCAGAAGCAACGCCGGCGCCGCCGGAACCACGAGCGCCGGTGCTCCCGCTGCCAGGGCGACCCCCGACTGGCCGGCGCGGCACTGTGCCTGGCCGACCACGGCGCCGGATGCATCGAGCAGCTCGACCGTGACGACGCCCATGAGCGCCGACCACGACTGGACCGTATCTGCGCCAGCCTCCTGCCCGAGCGCCTCGGCAAGCGGCGCGGGCATCACTCCCCGTGATTCGGTGGTGGCCACCACGCGCCGCCCATCCACGGACGCACGGACGCGGAAGTCGGTGCCCGCGATCGTGAGCGCCGACCCATCGGCCTCGACGCCTCGCGCGGCCAGTTCCTCCGGAAGCCGGAAGGTCGCGTGCGTGGCCTTCAGCCCCGAATCGACCTCGACCGACCAGCGCAGCGGTGCCTTGGCCCCGCCGGATGTCGACTCACGCTGGAGCACCCACCGCGCCCCGACCAACCCTGCCGGCAACGGCCGTTGCGGCGCCGCTGCCGCATCCGGCACGGGTTCGGGTGCAGGCACAGGCTCGGGTGCGGATTCAGGCGCGGGTTCAGGCCCCGACTCCGGCGTCGGCTCCGGCATCGGCGCGGGTTCGGGCTGCACGGGCACCGGCGCCTCGGGCTCGACGGCATCCGGCGCGGCGGGTGGTTCGACGCGCGGTTTGGGCTCCGAAGGTGGCTCGGTCGCCGCCGGCATCTCGATCGGCGGCAGCTTCGGCCCACCGGCGATCTCCGAGTCGGCGTCGTCCTGCTGCTTGTTCCACGAACCCAGCATGAACAGCAGGCCGCCCAGCACCACGAGGAGCAGCACGCCGCCGATCGCCGTGATCGTGATCCGCAGTCGCATGGCATCGACGCGAGGGCGATCGTCCACCTCCTCGTCGATCGCCTCCTCATCCACCTGCGTCCGCGCCGTCCGAACCGACTGCACCTGCGGCAGCTCTTCAGCCGGCTCGAGCCCGATCTCCTCCGCCGCTCCGCCGGCGGCCGCCCCACCGGCACCCCCGCGCGCCGACGCCTGCCGCTGGGCCGCGCGCCGCGCGCGCTCGGCATCGCG
>CAYTYU010000128.1:0-6562 GCA_964440815.1 uncultured Chitinophaga sp. | reverse complement strand
ACCGTGCGCGCAAGCACCGGCCGCCCGCCGA
Organism: uncultured Chitinophaga sp.; assembly: GCA_964440815.1. Lineage (GTDB taxonomy): Bacteria > Planctomycetota > Phycisphaerae > Phycisphaerales > SM1A02 > UBA966. Next base: position 6,531 of record CAYTYU010000128.1, on the reverse strand, counting down.
ACTCGCTCTCCAGGCTGCGCGGCACGCCCGTCCCGCCGGCCGCGGCGCACGCCACCACCATCGCCGTGATGCGCACGGGTGCGCGCACCTCGACCGCGACGACGGGTGACGGCGGCCGCGCCACGCTGCGCGGCACCGGAAGCGGGCGACCGGCGCCGCCGAAGCGTCGGATCGCATCGCGCATCGGCATGATCATGGCCTCGGGCACGGTGCCCGCGCCGGAATCCACCACGCGCAGCCCCGCATCGCGGTCGGCGGCGACGAAGGCGCGCACGCGGCGCATCGCCGCATCGTGGAACTCGCGGCGCTGGACGCCCAGGCGCCACTCGAGCGTGGCAAGCGTGAGGAACGGGTTGAGCTGCGCGCTCCAGGCGCTGTCGAGCGCCGTGCCGCGCGCATGCCACGCGCCGTCGATCCCCAGCGGGTCGACGCCGACCAGCACCACCGGGTCGCAGCCCACGTGCCGCAGCAGCCGGTGCGCGCGCTCCTCCGCGCGGCCGACGCCGAGCGACCCGTGCTGCGCGGAATCGCCGCCGCCCTCGCCCGTCAGGCGCATCGGGCCCCTCCACCAGCGTCCCGCGGCGGACTCGAGCACCGCCGGCACGACGAGCGTGGTGCGCGAGAGCAGCCGCTCGGGCAGCTGGCCGAGCACGGCCTCGAGGTCAGGCTCCTCGATCCCCAGCACCGCCGCATCCGGCGCCACGCCCGCGGAGGCGAGCGGCCGCAGCGCCGAGGCGGTGCACGCCAGCACGAAGCCCGGCCGCGTCGAGGGGTTCGAGAGCGCCGGCAGCGCGTCGACGAGCGACGGCCCGTCGGCCGCGAGCACGCCGAGCGTCCCCGCGCACGCACCCGCGAGCGTCGAGACGCCCTCCTGGATGCCGGTGGCGGTCGGGAACGCGCTCATCGATGCCCCTAGGCTACGGGTGGCCCCGAACCCATGGATGCAGAGCTTCCGACGTCCCCCCTCCTCGTGCGCCTCTTCGCCGAGGGGCCGTGGACCCTGGCCATGCCGCTCATCGCGCTGGCGGCGGCGCTTGCGTGGTGGGGATCCCGGCGCGACCAGGCGAGGCCGATCCTGGTGGGCGTTGGGCTGCTGCTTGCGGCGGCGGCCACGCTTGGCGGCGCGGCACTCTGGACGTCGCCGGGCGAGCACGCGGCAGAGCGGGTGCGTGTGCTGGTTGCGGCCGCGGAAGCGGGCGACGTGGCCGGCATCCGCGCATGCTTCGACGGCAACGCATCGATGCATTACGGGAGCCCCGACGCGCCGGGCGACGACCTCGACCGCCTGATGGCCGCGGCGGAGTCGCTTGCCGGCCGCCACCGGATCGAGCGCAACGACGTCACGCGCCTGGACTGCGCGACGGCCGGCGACGACCGCGGCATCGTGATCCTCGGCTGCCGTACGCAGACGGCCTCGAGCTACGGCCCGGTGCCCACGCGCTGGTGGATCGAGGTGGTGCGTGGCGCGGACGGCGAGTGGCGGATCGACCGCCTGGCGTGGCTCCAGGTCCTCGACCGAACCCCGGAACGCGGCATGCTGTGAGCCGCCGCGCGGCTCATGCCGCGCGCGCCGCCGCAACCGCCGTGCGCAGCGCCTCCAGCGAACGCGAGATCCCCGCGGCGTCGACGTCAAGGTGCGTCACGGCGCGCACCCGCTGCGGGTCGAGCGCGATCATCCGCACGCCGTGCGCCGCCAGGCGCTCGCAGAGGGCCTGCGCGGTGCCGAGCGACGGATCCACCGCGAAGAACACCATGTTCGAGGGCGTCTCCTCGGGAGCGAAGTCGGGCGACAGCCCGGGCATCGCCGCGATGCCGGCGGCAAGCGCACGCGCATGGCGGTGGTCGTCGGCCAGGCGCGCCACGTGGTGGTCGAGCGCGAAGATCGCCGCCGCCGCAAGCAGGCCGCTCTGGCGCATGCCGCCGCCGAACATCTTTCGGAAGCGGCGGGCGCGCTCGAGGAACGCCGCCGGCCCGGCAAGCGCGCTGCCCACCGGGCACCCCAGCCCCTTGGAGAAGCACACGCTCACCGTGTCGGCGTGGCGCGCGAAGTCGCGCGGCGCGTACCCCGCCGCGACGCAGGCGTTCCAGAGCCGCGCGCCGTCCACGTGGACGTGCAGGCCGTGCCCGCGCGCGGCCGCCGCGACGCGCTCCCACCGGTCCATCGCCCACACCGCGCCGCCGCCGCGGTTCTGCGTGTTCTCGACGACGAGCATCCGGCTCACCGGGTGGTGGATGTTGCGCGTGCGCACCGCGGCCGACACGTCGGCGGCGTCGAACAGCCCGTGCGCGCCGCGCACCGTGCGCACCATCGCGCCCGAGAGCGCGGCCGGCGCGCCGGTCTCGTAGTGGATGATGTGGCTCTCCTCGTGCGCGATCACCTCGTCGCCCGGGCCGCAGGCCACGCGGATCGCCAGCTGGTTGGCCATGGTGCCGCTCGGCACGAAGACCGCGGCTTCCTTTCCCAGCAGCGCCGCGACCTTCGACTCGAGCGCCGTCACCGTCGGCTCGTCGCCGAGGACGTCGTCGCCGAGCGGCGCAGCGCGCATCGCCTCCCACATCGCCGCCGTGGGGCGGGTCACGGTGTCGGAGCGCAGGTCGACCTCTGGGAACGCCGCTGCCACGTGCGGGTCAGGGATTGAGCGGCTTCAGGTCGTCGGTCACGAACAGCCCGTCGCGGCGGATGACCTCGCCGTCGAAGCTGATGGTGCCGCCGCCGAACTCCGGGCGCTGGATGCACACGAGGTCCCAGTGGATCTCGCTGCGGTTGCCGTTCTCCGTCTCCTCGTAGCAGCGGCCCGGCGTGAAGTGGAAGCTGCCGGCGATCTTCTCGTCGAAGAGGATGTCCTTCATCGGGTGCAGGATCAGCGGGTTGAAGCCGATCGCAAACTCGCCGATGTACCGCGCTCCGTCGTCGGTGTCGAAGATCGCCTCGAGCTCCTTCTGGTTCTGGTCCGCCCAGCAGCGCACCACGCGGCCCTTCGAGAACTCGAGGCCGACGTTGGTGAACGTCGTCCCGTTGTAGATGGTCGGGGCGTTGTACTGGACGATGCCCTCGACGCTGTCGCGCACCGGCGCCGTGAAGCACTCGCCGTCCGGGATGTTCCGGTCGCCGCTGCACGGCACCGACTTGATGCCCTTGATCGAGAAGCGCAGGTCGGTGGCGCCCGGGCCCTTGATGTGCACGCGGTCGGCCGCGTCCATCCGCCGGCGCAGCGGCTGCACGTCGCGGTCCATCTTCGCGTAGTCCACCAGGCAGACGTCGAAGTAGAAGCGCTCGAAGTCCTCGGTCGACATCTGCGCCAGCTGCGCCATGCTCGGCGACGGCCAGCGCAGCACCACCCACTTGGTGTGGTTGACGCGGCGCTCGAAGTGCACGGGCTTCGCGTAGAGCCGGCCGACGTTGCGCATCTGCTCGGGCGCGATGCCGCTCATCTCGCTCACGTTGGACGCCCCGCGGATCCCCACGTAGCACTGCATGCGGCGCATGCGCTCGAGGTCGCACTCGCCCCAGACGCGGATCCCCTCCTCGTCGGACAGGCGGTTCAGCGCGCGCATCACGCGGTTGCAGCGCAGCTCCACGTGCGGGTGCCCGCCCGCGGCGCGCGTCGCCTCCACCATGGCCACCGCCATCTCGGGCGGGCCGTCGAAGAGCTCGAGCAGGAGGTGCTCGCCCGGCGCGACCTTGCAGCTGTGGCGGACGAGGAGCTCGGCGAGGCGCTGGTACCGCGGATCCATGGGAGGCTCATCGTACGCGCGTGCCTGCGGCAAGCAGCGCGCGCAGGTCCGCCGCGGCCACCGCGTCGAAGGCGTCGATCACCCGTTCCGCCGAGGCGAGCTCCTCGTGCGTGTGCCCCGCGCTGCAGATCGCCAGGCACGGCATGCCCGCCGCGTGCGCGGCCTCGATGCCGGGCACCGCGTCCTCCACCACCAGGCAGCGCGCGGGCGGCACGCCCAGTCGCTCGGCGGCCTTCAGGAAGATGTCGGGCGCGGGCTTGCCGTGCGCCACGTCGAGCCCGCACACCTCGGCATGGAACAGGCTCCGCGCGTCCAGGCCGTCCACCGCCACGCGCAGGTTCTCCGGCGGGCCGCTCGTGCCGACGGCCAGGCGCCAGCCGTCGTCGCGCAGGCGCACCAGCAGCTCCCGGCCGCCGGCCATCGCCGGGAAGCTCTCCGCCACCAGCTCGCGGTAGATCGCCTCCTTCTCGTCGGCGCACGCGACGGCCGCCTCGCCCTGCGGCGGCTCGTGGCCTTCCTCGCGCCAGTACATCTCGACGATCCGGTCGTTGCGCATGCCGAAGCTGCGCACGAAGCGCTCGTGCGTCAGGCCCACGCCACGGCGCGCGCACATCGTGCGCCACGCGCGCCAGTGCGCGTCGAAGCTGTCGACGAGCGTGCCGTCGAGGTCGAAGATCGCGGCCACGAGGTCGCCGGGGAGCATCGCCCGACTCTACGGCACCGACACGTACCATGGACGCATGCGCACCGCAGCCGCCCTCGCCGCCTGCCTTGCACTCGCATCCGCGGCGTGCAAGCCGATGAGCCCGCGCCCGGCGAACCCTCCTCCGCCGCCGCCGGAACCCCCGGCCGCGAAGACCGGCATCGAGGCCGGCCCCGTGGGCAACAGCAGCTCCGCCCTCGGCAAGGCGCGCGACGCCGCCGTGCGCACGCGCGACGCGATGCAGAAGTACCAGGACGACGTCGCCAAGCAGGCCGACGAGGTCTTCAAGAACCCCTGACCGGCCGGGGCCGACGATGCCCGAGCACTGGCTGATCTCGACGACCCCGGGACGCGACGCGCGACACCGCCTGCCGTCCGCGGGTCGCGTCACCGTCGGCCGCGCGCGCGACGCGACGATCGTGCTCGACGACCGCTCGGTGAGCCGCCGGCACGCGACGCTCGACTGGCTGCCGGAGGCGGGCGCCTGGCGCATCATCAACGAGGCGGGCACCGGCGGCACGTGGGTCAACGGCGTGCGCATGTCCGCGGGGGTCGGACTGACGCTGCGGGCGGGCGACACCATCCGGATCCCGCCGTGGGACTTCCGGATCGTGGCGGCGGACGGCTCGACCGCCCTCGCCGGCCTCGGCGCGGGCGACGGCGACGTGCGGCCGCTTGCGCTCCCGGACCCGGCGACGCTCGCGCAGCACCGGCTCGTCCTGCTGCTTGGCGCCGCGGAGGCGATCCACCGCGCGACGTCGGTCGCGGCGGCACGAACGGCGCTCGCTGAGCACGCGCTGCGCGCGACCGGCTTCGACGGCGCGGCACTGCTGCGCGCGGCCGGCGAGACGGAGGTCGAGGTGCTCGCGGCAGCCGGCGGCGCGGGCACGCCCGGCGGGTACAGCCGAACCATGGTCCGCCGCGCGCTGGCGGGCGAGGCGGTGGTCGGCGACCTCGCGTCCTCGGCCGGGTCGGCGATCGGCGAGAGCCTGCGGCGCATCGACGTCGAGCAGGCGGTGTGCGTGCCGGTGCACTCAGGCGATTCGCCCGGCGCCGCGCTCTGGCTCGAGTCCGCGCGGCGCAGGCCGGACGCGGATCTCGCCGAGGCCGCCGCCGTCGCTGGCGCCCTCGCGCGCATGGCCGGGCACGCCATCGCCGCCCTCGAGCGCTCGGACATGGAGCACCGCTTCGCGGTCGAGCAGCAGCTGATGTTCGCCGGCACGGTGCACGCCCTGATCCGGGCGATCGACGCCAAGGACCCGTACACGCGCGGCCACTCGGACCGCGTCGCGATGTTCGCGCAGCTCCTCGCGCGCGCCGCCGGGCTGCCGGACGACATGGTCGCGCGCAGCTACCTCTGCGGCACGGTGCACGACCTCGGCAAGATCGGCGTGCCCGAGGCCGTGCTCTGCAAGCCCGGCCGGCTGACGGACGAGGAGTTCGCGCGCATCAAGGAGCACCCGACGATCGGCCACCGCATCCTCGCCGACATCCCGCACCTGCAGGAGGTGCTGCCCGGCGTCCTGGAGCACCACGAGAAGTGGGACGGCACCGGCTACCCGGGCCGCCTCGCCGGCGAGGCGATCTCGCTGCTTGGGCGCGTGGTCTGCGTGGCCGACTGCTTCGACGCGATGACGAGCGCGCGCGTCTACCGCCCGGCACGGCCCGTGGCCGAGGTGCTGGAGGAGATCCGCCGCTGCGCGGGAACGCACTTCGACCCGGTGCTCGCCGAGGCGTTCGCGGGCATCCCGGTCGCCACGCTCGGGTCGATCGTCGCCCCGCCGCCGGCGCCGCCCGCGGCGGGCGGGGCCGGCTGACGTCCGCGGCTCACTGCTGCGGCGCGTTCGGCACCTCGAGCAGCTCGACGTCGAAGACGAGCGTGGCCTTCGGGGGAATCGGGCCGCGGCCGCGCTCGCCGTAGGCGAGCTGGAAGGGCACGATCAGCTTGCGCTTGCCGCCCACCTTCATCGAGCCCACGCCCTCGGTCCAGCCGGGGATCACGCCGGAGAGGCCGAAGGTCGCGGGCTCGTTGCGGTCCACGCTCGAGTCGAACTTCTTGCCGTCGACCAGCCAGCCCGTGTAGTGCACCTTCA
>CAYTYU010000127.1:0-6759 GCA_964440815.1 uncultured Chitinophaga sp. | reverse complement strand
GCGAGCGGCGAGAAGCGCTGCAGGTTTTTCTCCACGATCGGCAGCAGGCCCGCACCCACCGGCCCCACGCCCAGGCCATCCAGGTCGGCGCCCGTCGTGAAGTACGTGGTGCCGGCGGTCAGCTCGGTGTTCAGGATGATGCCGGTGGTCTGGCCCGCGCCCATCTTGCTGGAGTAGTTGGACTGCGTGGTGGTTCCGCAGCCCGACGAGCACGGGCAGGTGTCGTCGTTGTAGGCGAGCGACTGGAACGTCTGGCCCGCGGCAGGGCAGGCGGTGCCGAGTGCCATCTTGGTGTCATTCACCGAGCCGCAGAGGCTGAACGTGTACAGGCCGTTCACCCCTGGGACGAACTTGTACCAGGCGGCCTTGTGGATGATCGCCGTCGTGCCGCCGGTGGCGGCGGACAGCGCGGTCTGGTCCACGGTCTGCCCCGCGTTGCTGAAGGGGCTGATGCCGAACGGCGCGCTCGCCGCGTTCACGCATGCCGCGATCGGCGGCGCAGTCACGGTGATGGGCACCGTGCTGCCGAGGTTCGCGTCTGCGGTGGACTTTCCGACCGCGAGCCAGACGGAGGCACCGGCGGCCAGCGTGGTGGTCACGGTCGAACCAGTGCCACCGCAGGCCGAGGTGCCGCAGGCGAGCACGGACGCGGAGGAGTCGCACGCGCTCAGGAGCGCCATGCTGGCAGCGCCGGACGTCGGGCAGGTCTGGAAGGTGTAGCTGCCGGCGTCTCCCGCGGTGAAGCGGTAGTAGTTGGCGCGGAAGATGGTCCCGCCGCAGGCGGTGACGTTCGCCACGGTGGCGTCGTCGCGGTAGGTGACCGTGTTCGCGCCGATCGGTGCAGACGGGTTGCTGGTCGCGCAGGGGTCGTACGGGCCCGACGGCGGGATCGCGATCGCCGTGCCGTTGTTCTCGTACGAGAGGAACAGCAGGGTCCGCTGCGCGGCCGTCGCACCGACCTGCATCGCGCCGAAGCCGTAGTTGATGGACGCCGTGACGTCGTTGTAGAAGCGGAACCCGAAGTAGTTGATGGAGTTGATCGTCCAGCCGTTGGCGCCGACGCCCGTCGCCGAGATCACTGCCGCGGTGCTGTTGGCGAAGGGGCCAGCCGGGCCGATCGCCGTGCCCTCCTGGATTCGACTCGGGCCACCGGAGGTCTGCGTCCGCAGGTAGGTCGTCGTCGGGTTCGGCGCGGTCGCGGAGGCGAAGAAGTTCAGCGTCGTGGCACCGTAGGGATTGATGTCCCAGCCCGAGGTGGACGCGGCGCTCGTGCCCGTGCCCTGCGTCGCGACGTTGATGTACAAGCCGTCGAAGTTTGCCGGGATCACCAGGTTGCAGTCCCAGCGGACGACCTCTGCACGTGCCGCCTGGGCGGCCGCGATGGTGGCGCAGGCGGCAAAGTGGAAGCCGAGGCGGGTGCTCAGCGATCGGGTGGATGCCATGGACTTCAGTCTCCTGTGAAACGTTCCGGACGCGGGCGTGGGGGTTCACTCACGCAGACACGGTCTGCGTCTCCATAAACGCAATCTGCACGTCCGACCTGTCACGAATTCCGCCCGGATTTTCGCAACCGGATTGGCGGCCAGTCTCATGGCCGTGAAGGCCTCGTTATCAGCCTGACGCACGATTTCGATGCAGCGTCGGGTCGACCGCCGCGTGCATCGCTGCGCGGTCGAGCGGTCGGCCGAGGAAGTCCGCCACCTGTGGCACCCACGCGGCGGGGTCGCGCACCAGCTCGGCATACGGCACGCGCAGCACCCCGAACCCCTGGCGTGCGGCGAGCCACGCATCGACCGTCTTCAGCTGCTGCTCGTACACGGCCATCAGGCGCTCGGGCGGCAGCCCCCCGCCCGCACGGCCGCTCCGCGCGAGCATGGTGGCCTGGCTCTTCACCACCTCGCGCAGGTCGCGCTGCATGAACACCACGCGGTACGGCCGGTCGTCGGGCAGCTCCATGAGGAGCAGGTGGATCACCTTCACCGCCTTGCCGGCGGCGTCGTCGAGCCACGCCCTGTCGGTGCGCAGCTGCTTCACGCGCTCGAACTCGAAGTAGCCGCGCGGGTTGTCGTCGTCCTGCGTACGCAGGCCGTCCGTGACGGCCGGGATGCCGCCCGCGTGCAGCATCTGCATCGCAAGGCTCGTTCCCGACCGCGGGAGCCCCGACACCACGTACACCGGTTCGCGCTCGGCCATCGGGCGCCACTGTATCCGAGCCGTCATACTGCGCGCGTGGAGTCCTCGCCGACCGCCGCACGCGCGCCGCTCTGGAACCGCGGGTTCCTGTCGCTCCTGGCCACGCAGTTCTTCGAGGCCGCGAGCGACAACGTGATCAAGGGAACGCTCTCCTTCGCGGTGGCCGTCGGGGCGCCGTGGGAGTCGGTCTTCGGCGAAGGCGGCAATGGCCTCGTCGGCTTCGTCTTCGTGGTGCCGTTCGTGCTGCTCAGCGCCTTCGGCGGGCGGATCGCCGACCGCTGCTCCAAGTCGCGGGTCACGGTGGTGCTGAAGGCGGTGTCGATCGGCGTGGCGGCGTTCACCGCGTTCGAGTTCGCCCGCGGGTCGGCGTGGGGGGCGCTGGCGGCGCTGGCGGCGTTCTCGACGGTGAGCGCGTTCTTCGGGCCGGTGAAGTACGGGATGATCGCCGAGCTCGTCGACCGCGACCGGATCGCCCGCGCCAACGGCATCGTCAACATGTCGACCAACGTCGCCGTGATCGTCGGCATGCTGGTGGCGGGGCTGGTGTCGCAGCGCTGGAAGGCGGGGTTCGTGGACGGCGTGCCGTCCGGGTGGTCGGCCTGGCTCCCGGGAATCGCCATGGCGGCCGCGACCGTGCTCGGGTTCGTCACGTGCCTGACGCTGCCGTCCCTTCGTCCGCAGCACCCGGGGCTGCCGGTCGACCTGAACCCGTTCTCGACGTACGTCTCCACGCTCCGTGCGATGGCGCGGGGGCCGCTGCTGGCCACCGCACTCGCGTGGACGGTCTTCTACTTCGTGGCGGCGACGGTGCTCCTCATCCTGCCGGACTACTCGTCGTACCTCTCGATCGACGACGGCCGGACGTCACTCCTGATGGCGGCGCTCGCGGTGGCGATCGGCGCGGGATGCGTGCTTGCCGCGTGGCTCGACACGCCGACGCGCCGCGCGCGGTTCGTGCCTGCGGGCGCGCTGGGCATGGCCGTCGGGTTCGCGGCGCTGGGCCTGGCGCCCGCGTCGTTCGGGCTGACGGTGGCGCTCCTCTCGGCAACCGGCGTGGTGGCGGGCTTCTACATCATCCCGCTGCAGTCGATGCTCCAGTCGCTTTCCCCGGACGATTCGCGCGGCCGCGTGCTGGGCACCGCCAACGGGATGAGCTTCGTGATGGGCGGGGCCGGCAGCGTGCTCTTCCTGGTGCTGCGGCAGGCGGGCATGCCGAGCAACCGGATCTTCCTGGCGCTGGCCGCCGTGTGCCTGGCCGTCGGCCTGGCCGAGCGCCTGCGGCTTTCGCGTCAGCCGTCCTTGGCCAGCTCGCCGCCGTAGGCCTGCATCAGGCGTTCCCGCGTGAGCACGCCGAGGTAGCGGCGCGTGGAGGGATCGATCACCGCGATCGCGTCGGCGCCGCGCGCGGAGAGGCGCTCGAAGGCGACTGCGAGCGAGTCGGATTCCGTCACCGTCGGGAGGTCGGTGCGCATCAGGTCGCCCGCGAGCGCCGCGGCCAGGCCGTCGCGTGCCAGGATTGCCGCCTGCAGCTCACGGTTGGTGATCATGCCGCGGTAACGGCCCTCGCCATCCACCACGCACGCGTCCTGCGACCCGTACCGCTCCGCCATGCGCACGAGCGACTCGCCCGGCGCGCTGTCGACCACGACCGCGCCGGTGACGTGCCCCACCGAGCGCACGTCGAGCCGCCGCATGATGGCCAGGTCCGCGGCCGCGCCCTGGCGCACGCCGAGCTCGGCGAGCGCGGACGTGTAGATGCTCAAGGGATGCATCGCGCGGCAGGCGAGGGTCGCCACCACCGTCGCCAGCAGCACCGGCAGGATCACCGTTTCCTGCCGGCACACCTCGTAGACGAGCATGGCGCCTGCAAGCGGCGCGTGCGTGGTGGCGGCCACCATGCATCCCATGCCGGCAAGCACCATCTCGGGTGCCGGGACGCCCTCGATTCCCGCGGCGCGCATGCCTTCGGCCATCGCGCCGCCGATCATGGCGCCGGTCACCAGGCTCGGCGCGAACAGGCCGCCCGCGCCGCCCGAGCCGAGCGTCAGGCCCGTGGCGAACGTCTTGCTCGCGAACCACACGAGCAGGATTCCCGCGCCGCCGATCGAGGCCGCCGAGGTGCCGGCGTTCGTGATCAGGTCGCGCACGGTCCAGTAGCCGCTGCCGAAGAACGGCGGGAGCGGGTCCTCCCGGTGCGTCCACACCCACGCCGCGCCGCCGAGGCCGAGGAGCGCCGCGCCGATCACCGGCTTGAGGAGCCTCGGCACGGGCATCCGCGCGAACGCACGCTCGACCGTCTCCAGCGTGCGCATGAACGCCACCGCGCCGACGGCGCACGCGATGGCGAGCGCCAGCACGTAGGGCGTCAGTCCGATGGTGATGTCCCGCAGCCGGCCGTCCGCCTCGCGCGCGGCGTCGGCAAACAGCGAGTCGGCGGGGCCGAGCACCGACTGCACCGTGGCGAAGGAGATCACCGATGCCACGACGACGGGAGCGAACGTGCGCGCGGAGAAGTCGCGCAGCAGCACCTCGACCACGAAGAAGATCCCGGTGAGCGGCGCCGCGAACACCGCCGACAGCCCCGCCGCCGCGCCGCAGCCGAGCAGGGTGGAGGTGGACGCGGGGCGGCGCGCACCCAGGAGCCGCGCGGCGTTCGAGCCGATGGTGGCGCCGATGGTGACGATCGGGCCCTCGGGACCGGCGCTGCCGCCGCTGGCGATGGTGAACGTGGAGGCGAGCCACTGGCGAACGCCGACGAGCGGCTCGATCCGCGACTGCGAGCGGTGCACGGCGTAGAGGACCTGCGTCACGCCGTGCCCGCGGGCGCGCATCGGAAACAGGGCGTAGACGGCGACGGTCAGGCATGCCCCCACCACGGGCGCGCACGCGGCAAAGAGCGTCGCGGCCTCGCGGCTGCCGTGGAGCACGCGCTCCAGCGCGCGCTCGGCGGCGTGGAGCGGCAGGATGAAGGCGAGCGCCGCGAAGGCGACGACCACGCCGAGCACCGCCCCGGCCACCACCAGCTGCCAGTCGTCGCCGAGCCTCAGGCGCGCCTGCGCCCGCTGCGCGACGGATAGGCCCTGGCGGAGGCCGTCGGTCATTGGCCCTGGGCCATCGAGTAGCCGCGCACGCCGTCGTAGGTGCGAAGCAGCGTGTACTCGGTCACCGTGAAGTGCTCGGCCGCGCGCCCGAGCAGCGCGAGCGCCGCCTGCTGGTCGGCGTGCGCCCCGTCGCGGAGCTCGACGCGGATGCGCCAGTAGTCGACGCACTCGGTGAAGGGCGACCCCGTGGGCCACACCTGCGTGCCGCGGCAGGAGATGAGCGTGGTACGGAAGGGCGTGCCCTCGCAGACGCGCTCCATGCGCGCCGCGGACTCGCGCGCGGGCAGGACGCCGTCGACGTAGAGGTCGACGCCGACCACCTGCTTGGGCAGGTCGCGGAAGGTGTGCATGACCTTGGGTTCCGACGGCCGCGGTGGCGGCGCGAACGTCACGCGGTCGCCGGTGCCGGGGTTCGCGGGCTTCACGGTGCGCGGCTCGTGCCCGAGGCGCGCGACGATGCCCGCCACGAAGTCGGTCGTTCCCAGGACGGGCTTGGCGCGGTCGCCGAAGTCGCCCGTGCGCACGCCCTCCTCCAGGGCCCGCAGCAGCGCGTTCTCGATGGCCGCCGCCTGCGCGGAGAGGCCCACGTGCCGCAGCATCATGAGGCCCGAGAGGACCAGCGCGGTGGGGTTGGCGATGCCCTTGCCGGCGATGTCCGGCGCGGTGCCGTGCACGGCCTCGAAGATCGAGATGTTGCTGCCGATGTTGGCGCTCGGCGCGAATCCCAGGCCCCCGACCAGCCCGGCCGCGAGGTCGCTGACGATGTCGCCCTGCAGGTTGGGCAGCACCACCATCCGGTACTGCTGCGGCTTCATCACCAGGTTCATGCACAGCGCGTCGACGATGACGTCGCCCGCCTCGATCCCGGGGTAGTCGGCCGCCAGCTTCCGGAAGCGCTCCAGGAACAGGCCGTCGGTCATCTTCATGATGTTGGCCTTGTGGCCGCAGTGGATCGAGGTGATCCCCGTCCGGCGCGCGGTCTCGAAGGCGAAGCGCAGCACCTCGTCGCAGCCCGGGGCCGAGATGACGCGCTTGCACACCATGACGTCGTCGGAGACGCGGTGCTCGATGCCGCCGTAGGTGTCCTCGACGTTCTCGCGCACGATCGCGAAGTCGAGCCCGAGGTGCGAGAAAGGCGTCTGGACGCCCGGCAGCGACCGGAAGTGGCGGTAGTTGGCGAAGGCGCTCCAGATCTTGCGCGCGGTGACGTTGATCGACTTCCCCCCGCCGCCCTTGGGGGTCTCCATCGGGCCCTTGAAGAGGATGCCGCAGTCCTCCACCGTGCGCACGGCCGCGTCGGTCATGCCGCGCGTGTTGCCGCGCTCGAAGACGGACTTGCCCATCTCCACCGGCACGAATTCGACGTGCCGGTCGACGCCCGCCGCCCGGAAGAGCGTGAGGGTGGCGTCCATGATCTCGGGGCCGATGCCGTCGCCGGAAGCGAGCGCGATGCGCATGAGTCTGT
>CAYTYU010000126.1:0-6779 GCA_964440815.1 uncultured Chitinophaga sp. | reverse complement strand
GGCCGGCTGGCCGCCGAGCTCAGCGCGCGGGCATCGTTCGACGACCGCGTGGCGCTCCTGCGCGCGCTCCGCACGCGCGCGGCCGGGGACCTCGGCCCGCTCGATGCCGCGACGCTCGCCCATGAGGCGCTGCGCAGCGCCTCCCGCGAGACGCGCATGGTGGCGCAGGGCGTCGTGGTCGATGCCTACGGCGCCGGGCCGAACGTGATCGCGGCACTTGCCGCGCAGGCGCCGGCCGCGGCCGATGCGTCGGAGCTGGCGTTGATGGCGTCGATGGTGGCCGGCGTCCCGGCCCCGCGCGGCACTCCGGAGCAGGTGCGCCGTGCCGCCCTCCTCATGCTGCTTGACCGGCATGCCGAACTCTCGCCCTCGGACCGGCACCGCATCGACTCGGTCTCGACGGAATTCGCGCTCTCGGCGGCTGCCGCCGCGCGTGCCGCAGGCGCGCTGCCCGCCGACGGCCCCGAGTCGCCCGAGGCGGCGTTCCGGCGGTGGTTCGACGCGCGGGTTGCCGAGGCACGGCCGGTGGTGCCGGCCACGTCGCTGGCCGGCATCGTCGAGCGCGCGGCGAGCCGTCGCGGCCTCGCGGCACCCGGCCCGCAGCGCATGGTGGCCGAGCACGCATCTCTCGTCGAGCTCGATGCCGCGATCCTGTCCGAGCGCATGCCACGAAGGCGGGCGGCGCTCGAGTCGATCGTCCGTCGCGCGTCGGCCGAGCGGGGCGCGGCGCCGGACGTGTTCGCGCAGGTCGAGGCCAACGCGCGGGCGTCGCTTGCGATCGCGCTCGTGGCGCTTGCGGGCGAGGAGGTGTCGCAGTGATCCGTGCGCTTGCCGTGGCCATCGCGTTGCTTGCGCAGTCGGATGACGGCGCGCGCGCGCCGGCCGCAGCGCCGGCGCCGCCCGCGCCGTGGGTCGAAGTGCGCCTCGCCGCGCTGCGGCCCGAGCGGCCGGTGGCCTACCTCGAACTTGCCGAGGACTTGATGGACCGTGCTGGCGGTTCCGCGTCTCCGGAGGACGACCGCGCGCTTGCGCGGCACCTGGCGGCCCTTGCCGGGGCGATCGACATCCGCGGCACGGGACGCAGCGCGGCGCTCTTCCTTCTCGAGCATGCGCCCCTCGGCGCGGACCGGTCTCGCCTGCGGGCGATCGCCTCGCTGCTGGATCCGGCGGCCGACCGCGCGGTCGAGGCCGAGGAACGATCGGACGCGGCGATGGCCCTGCTGCAGGCGTTCTCGCACTACCGGCGCGGCGAGGGAGGGCGCGCCAAGGAGTGGCTCGAGCGTGCCGGCGCGGCCTCGCTCCTCGACCGCCACCCCACGGTGCTGCCGGGCGGCAGCGCACGCTTCCGAGCCGAGTGCGACGCCATGCGCCAGTCGGGCCCCCCGATCGTCACGCCGGCGCAGGTCGAGGCGCTGCACGCGCTGGTCGCGGCCGCGGCCAGCGGCGAGCCGCGATCCTGGAGCGAAGCAATCGTCCTGGAGGGCTCGGCGCCGCTTCCCGAGCTCAATGTCTCCGATCCGGGTGCGGTGTTCGGCGTCGATCCGCGCGCGAGCGCGTGGCGGTCCGGCGCGTGGGCCGCGCCGGATCGCTGAGGCGTCTCGTGGGCCGCCCGCTCAGGCCTTCGCGAGCGCCTGCTCGAGGTCGGCCTGCAGGTCGTCCGGGTGCTCGATGCCAACCGAGAGGCGCACCAGCGAGTCGCTGATGCCGAGCGCCGCGCGCTGGTCGGCGGGGACGCTCGCGTGGGTCATGATCGCCGGGTGCTCGATCAGGCTCTCGACGCCGCCGAGGCTCTCGGCGAGCGCGAAGATGCGCACGTGCTCCAGGAAGCGGCGGCTCTCGTCGATGCCGCCCTTGGGGAACATCGTGATCATGCCGCCGTAGGCGGGCGCGCCCTCGAGGCGCATCTGGCGCGAGGCGAGGGCATGCTGCGGGTGGCTGGCAAGGCCCGGGTAGACCACGCGCGCGACCTTCGGGTGGCGCTCGAGCCACGTGGCGATGCGCATCGCGCTCTCGCAGTGGCGCTGCATGCGCACGGCGAGCGTCTTGGTGCCCCGCAGCGTGAGGTAGGCGTCGAAGGGCCCCATGACGCTGCCGATCGCGTTCTGCATGAAGCGCAGCTTCTCGGCGAGCGCCTTGTCGGAAGTGACCAGCGCGCCGCCGACCGTGTCGCTGTGGCCGCCGAGGTACTTGGTGGTCGAGTGCATCACCAGGTCGATGCCGTGCTCGAGGGGCCGCTGCAGCATGGGCGTGGCGAAGGTGTTGTCGCAGACGGTGACCGCGCCGCAGGCCTTGCCGGCCTTGGCGACGGCCGCGAGGTCGACGAGCTTGAGCGTCGGGTTCGTCGGGGTCTCGACCCAGATCATCCTCGGCTTCTCGCGGCGGATCGCGTCGTCGAGCTTCCCGAGGTCGGTCATGTCGACGAACGACACCTTGAGGCCCTGGCTGCGGCGGCGCACGCGGCTGAGCAGGCGGTTGGTGCCGCCGTAGACGTCGTCCATGCACAGGATCGAGTCGCCGGCGTCGAGGAGCTCGAGCGCGGTGCCGATCGCGGCCAGGCCGCTCGCGAAGCAGAAGCCGCCGTTGGTGCGGTCGTCCGCGTCGGAGAGGGTCGACCCCTCGATGTTGGCGATCAGACGCTCGGCCGCGAAGCGCGTGGCGTTGTGGCTGCGGCTGTACTCGAAGCCCTTGTGGACGCCCGGGCTCTCCTGGATGAAGGTGCTGCTGGTGAAGATCGGCGGCATCACCGCGCCGGTGCCGGGCTCGGGGTGCTGTCCGCCGTGGATGACGCGGGAGTCGAGGTGGAGCTTGCCGTGTGCCATGGGGTGCCTTCGCCCGGGGGCGATCAGAGCAGCTGCTTGCGCAGGTAGTTGATGAGGTCGATCTTGGTGATGATGCCGTAGAACGCGTTCTCGTCGGCGACGATCGCGACCCGGTCGGCGTGGAAGATGGGCAGCAGGTCCGTGACCTTCGCCGAGGGGCGGAGCGTCTCGATCCGGCGCGTCATGAAGTCCGAGACCGGCCGCGTCGCCGACCCCTTCGGGTCGTCGACCATCGCCAGCAGCACGTCGCTCTCGTCGATGATGCCCTCCACGCGGCCGCCCGCGCCGAGCACCACCATCTGGCTGACGTTGTAGAGCCGCATGCGCTTGATCACCTGCTGCAGCGGCAGCTCGGTGGTCAGCGTGTAGTCCTCGCGGTCGAGGTGGCGCCGGGCGATCAGGTCGCGGAGGTCGCCGGTCTTCGGACGGTCGATGAAGCCGTTGTCGACCATCCAGAAGTCGTTGAACATCTTGCTCAGGTACTTGGCACCCGAGTCGCAGATGAAGGTCACGACGCGCTTGGGGGACTTCTGCTCGCGGCAGTAGCGAAGCGCCGCGCAGAGCAGGGTGCCCACGCTCGACCCGGCCAGCACGCCTTCCTTGCGCAGCAGCTCGCGCGCGGTGTGGAACGCGTCGCCGTCGGAGACGGTGTATGCCTTCGACACGAGCTTCAGGTCGCAGATCGAGGGCACGAAGTCCTCGCCGATCCCTTCCACCAGCCAGCTGCCGGGGTCGACGTGCCGGCCCTCGTTGACGAGCGGCGCCAGGATCGAGCCCACCGGGTCGGCCAGCACGATCTCGACGTTCGGGTTGCGCGCCCTCAGGTAGCGGCCGACGCCGCTGATGGTCCCGCCCGAACCGACGCCCGCGACCAGCGCGTCCACCTTGCCGTCCATCTGCTCCCAGATCTCGGGGGCCGTGGTCTGCTCGTGGGCCTGGGCGTTGGCGGGGTTGGCGAACTGGTTGATGAACAGCGCGTTGGCGCGGCCCTTGGCGATCCGCTCGGCGACGTCCTGGTAGTACTCGGGATGGCCCTTGGCGACGTCGCTGCGCGTCAGCACCACCTCGGCGCCCATGGCCCGCAGGTGGCTGATCTTCTCGTCGCTCATCTTGTCGGGCACCACCACGGTGAGCGTGTAGCCCTTCTGCGCGGCGACCAGGGCGAGCGACAGCCCGGTGTTGCCGGCGGTGGCCTCGACCACGTGGCCGCCCGGCTTCAGGCGTCCGTCCCGCTCGGCGGCTTCGATCATCTGCACCGCGATCCGGTCCTTGATCGAGTTGCCCGGGTTCATCGACTCCATCTTCACGAACAGCCGGCACGGGCCGGTGTCCATGCGCTTGAGCTCGAGCATCGGCGTGTTGCCGATCATCTCCAGGATGTTGCCGAAAACGGGGGCGCGCGGAGTCATCGGCGTCAGTCTACGCCTCGTGCCGCGCGGCGCCCGCCGCGGTAGAACACGCCCGATGCAGTGGCGACCGCCTGCCGACGCCGACGGACTCGTGCTCGCGGTGCACGCGGGCATGCTGGAGCTGCGCGCCCGCGAGGACCGGCCCGGCACCGGGATCCACGTCGACCTCGCGGCGATCGACGCGCGCGGACTCTCGCGCACCCCGCTCGTGCGAGCGATGGGCGGGCGGGTGCGGACGGTCGCCGACGCGACGGCGGGCCTCCTTGGCGATGCGTGGAGGCTCGCGCTCGCGGGCTTCGAGGTCACCGCCTTCGAACGCTCGCCCGCGGTGGCGCGGCTCTGCCGCGACGGGCTCGAGCGTGCGGCCTGCGACCCGCGCATCGACCGAGCGGCTCTGTCGCGGCTGCACTTCGAGGAAGGGGACGCACGCGCCGCGCTGGCGCCGGGGTCCTTCGATGCGGTGCTCGTCGACCCGATGTTCCCGCCCAAGCGCCGCGCGAGCGCGCTGCCGCGCAAGGAAGTCCAGGTGCTGCGCGCGGCGGTCGGCGATGACCCGGACGCCGCGGACCTGCTGGCGGCCGCTCGGCGTGCGGCGCGCGTGCGCACGGTGGTGAAGCGCGCCGACGACGCGCCGGTCCTCGCGGATTCGCCCTCGATCCAGGCCGAGGGCCGCACCGTGCGCTTCGACGTCTACCTCGCCGCATCCGCCCCGGAGGCCGCGCCATGAGCTGCCCATGGTTCCACGTGCCGATGCTTCCCGCCGTCGGCGACCTCGTGTCCCTCGACCGCGACGAGGCGAAGCACGCGATCGGCGTGCGTCGCCTGGGCGCAGGCGACCGCGTGACCCTCTTCGACGGCGCCGGCGGTCGCGCCGATGCCGTGCTCACCGGCGACCGGGACCGCGACGGCGGGCCCGTGGTGCGCGTGGAGTCGACCGCGCGCGTGGCGCGTCCCGCGCCCGACATCGTGGTGGGCCTGGCGCCGCCGAAGGGCGACCGATGGTCGACGGCGCTCGACATGCTGGGGCAGCTCGGCGTGGGCGCAGTCGTGCCCCTGGAGACCGACCATGGGGTGGTGGATGCGTCGGCGGTGAACCGCCCGCGGGCGGCGCGCATCCTGCTCGAGGCGTGCAAGCAGCGCCGCGGGGCGTGGGTGCCGGCGCTCGGGGATGCCGCGTCCGCGGAGTCCTTCGTCCGTGCGTGCGCGGCCGAGGGGCGCGTGGTGCTCGTCGCGGAACCCGGTGGCACGCCGCTCGGGGGCGTCCGGGGCGCGCGGATGGCGGTTGCGATCGGTCCCGAGGGTGGCTTCTCGACGCGCGAGTTGGACGCGATGCGCGCAGCCGGCGCGCAGGCCGTCGACCTCGGCGAGGGCATCCTGCGCGTCGAGACTGCGGCCGTGGCGGCCGTGGCCGCGCTGCGTGCCGTGGCCGCGGGGTGAGCGGCCGGGCCGGAGGTGAGTGGAGCGCACCGGGGTCGAACCGGTAACCCCCGCCTTGCAAAGGCGGTGCTCTTCCAATTGAGCTAGCGCCCCCGAAGGGGAGGAGTATAGGTCGTCAGGGCTTCTCGGCCGGCGCGTCGGGCGCGGGCTCGGCCGTGGGCGGCGTCGCCTCGTCCTCGGGGCACGGGCCGCCGTCGACCACCGTCGGCATCGGCGCGATGGTGCCGGCCTCCGAGATCGGGCGGGTTTCCTCGGACTTCGTCACCTGCGGCTTGTCGCGCAGCGTGAGGAGGTCCATCGAGAGCGGCGAGATGACGGTCACGCGCAGCGCGGGGTCGTACTGCGTGCCACCCTTGACGCCGACCAGCGTGCCGAGCATCGGGCCCATCGCGATGTCGGGGTTGGGCTCGACGTAGGCGATCGTGGCACCCGTCATCGGGTCGCACAGGCGGTAGAGCTCGGGCAGGCGGTTGCCGTCGTAGACGGCGCTCGCGTTCAGGACCCCGATCGCCGTGAAGTCGGCGCGGCGCTGGATGTCCAGGACGAGCTTGGCGATCTCGACGCGGTTCTTGTCCGACTGGGCCTTGCGCGACTCGAGCGCCTGCATCGAGGACTGCGTCTCGATGAGGAGCGTGAGCTGCTGCGAGCGGGCGTTCGCGACCGACCGCACCGAGCTGGTCTGCTCGGTGGCGTCGACGAGCTCGTCGTACTTGGCCTTGAGCGCGGCGAACTCGGCGCTTGCCTCGGGCTGCGCACGCACGAGCTGGAACTGCTGCTCGAGGTCATCGAGCTTGGCGCGCTTGGAGACGAACTTCGGCTTGGGCGCCGCCTTCGCGGCGGCAGGCCGCGACGAGCCGAGCTCGACCGTCTCGGCAGCCGGAGAGGGCTGGCCCATCAGCGGCGGGATCGCGGGGGTGTTTGCGATGTCCGGCGAGATCGGCGCGGGCGAGGGTGCGCCGGCGGCTGGTGCGTTCACCGGTGCGGCGACCTGCGCGGGCGTGCCGGGCACGGTCTCGACGAGCCCCGTGTCGGCGGCTGCGGGCGTCGTCGCAGCCGGTCTCGGTGCCGGTGGCCTTGCCCTTGACCGGCGCCGCGGGTGCCTGGGTGCGTGGCG
>CAYTYU010000125.1:0-6783 GCA_964440815.1 uncultured Chitinophaga sp. | reverse complement strand
TGCAGGGCGGGCTGCCCGAGCATTGGCACGCGGGTTGCATCCTCTCCGCCATGAGCAACAAGTCCCCGATCATCGGCATCGACCTCGGCACCACCAACAGCGTGGTGGCCGTCATGGAAGGTGCCCAGCCCAAGGTCATCATCAACTCCCTCGGCGGCCGCACCACCCCCTCGGTGGTCGGATTCACCGAGAAGGGCGAGCGCCTCGTCGGCCAGCCCGCCAAGCACCAGCAGATCACCAACCCGAAGAACACCGTCTTCAGCATCAAGCGCTTCATGGGCCGCCGGCACAGCGAGGTCGGCCACGAGGAGAAGCTGGTGCCCTACGAGGTGAAGGGCGCGCCGGAGGAGCTGGTCAAGGTCGGCATCCGCGGCAAGGACTACACGCCGCCGGAGATCTCGGCCATGATCCTGGCCGACCTCAAGCGCCAGGCCGAGGAGTACCTCGGCGAGAAGGTCGAGCGCGCGGTCATCACCGTGCCGGCCTACTTCAACGACGCGCAGCGCCAGGCCACCAAGGACGCCGGCGAGATCGCCGGCCTCAAGGTCGAGCGCATCATCAACGAGCCGACCGCGGCCGCCCTGGCCTACGGCCTGGAGAAGAAGACGAACGCCAAGATCGCCGTCTTCGACCTCGGCGGCGGCACCTTCGACGTGTCGATCCTCGACATCGGCGAGGGCGTCTTCGAGGTGCTCGCCACGAACGGCGACACCCACCTCGGCGGCGACGACTTCGACCAGAAGCTCATCGACTTCCTGGCCGAGGACTTCCGCAAGAAGGAGGGCATCGACGTCCGCAAGGACGCGATGGCCCTGCAGCGCCTCAAGGAGGCCGCCGAGAAGGCGAAGATCGAGCTCTCCACCCAGATGGAGACCACGGTCAACCTGCCCTTCATCACCGCCGACCAGAACGGCCCGAAGCACCTGCAGGTGACGATCAGCCGCGCCAAGTTCGAGGACATGTGCAAGGACCTCTTCGAGCGCCTCGCCGCCCCGTGCGAGAAGGCGCTCGCGGACGCCAAGCTCAAGCCGTCGGACATCGGCGAGGTGGTCATGGTGGGCGGCTCGATCCGCATCCCCAAGGTGCAGGAGCTCGCCAAGCGCATCTTCAAGACCGACAACCTCGACAAGAGCATCAACCCCGACGAGGTCGTGGCCATCGGCGCGGCCATCCAGGGCGGCGTCCTGATGGGCGACGTGAAGAACGTCGTGCTGCTCGACGTCACCCCGCTGTCGCTGGGCGTCGAGACGCTCGGCGGCGTGATGACCACGCTGATCCCGCGCAACACCACCATCCCGACGTCGAAGAAGGAGATCTTCTCCACCGCGCAGGACAACCAGAACGCGGTGACCATCGTGGTCCTGCAGGGCGAGCGCCAGATGGCCGCGGACAACCGCGTGCTGGGCAAGTTCGACCTCCAGGGCATCGCGCCGGCCCCGCGCGGCGTGCCGCAGGTCGAGGTCGAGTTCTCGCTCGACCAGAACGGCATCCTGAGCGTCAAGGCCACCGACAAGGCCACCGGCAAGGCGCAGGAGATCAAGATCACCGGCTCGAGCGGCCTCTCCAAGGACGAGGTCGAGCGCATGCGCAAGGATGCCGAGGAGCACGCGGCCGCCGACACGGTCCGGCGCGAGCTCATCGACACCAAGAACCGCGCCGAGCAGGTCGCGTACCAGGTGAAGAAGCAGCTCGAGGAAATGGGCGCGAAGGTCCCGCAGGACGTGCGCACCAAGCTCGAGGGCGCGGTGTCCAACCTGGAGGAGCGCCTCAAGGGCGACGACAAGGCCGCCATCGAGGCCGCGCTCAACAACCTGATGAACGCGGCGGGCGAGCTGCAGCAGGCGGCCCAGGCGGCGGGCGCCCAGCCGGGCGCGGCCGAGGGCGGCAGCGGTGCGTCGCCGGAAGGCGGGCGCAAGGATGACGTCATCGACGCGGAGTACGAGGTGACGGAGGAAGGCAAGAAGGCGTAAGGGCGCCTGCCAGCAAAGGTGCATTCGCGCGCCCGTCCTTGTGGCGGGCGCGCTGCGTTTTGGACGCCTCGGCCCGGAGCAGGTGGCCGCAGTCGCTCGGACATGCACGGCCCGCAGCGGGCCGTGAACTCGCTTGGTGCGTCCACCTGCTCCGGGCTGTCGGCTCCGGGCGCGTTGCGGGGCGCGAGGTTGGGGGTTTATTCGCGGCTTGCGTGCAGCGCGGGTTGGCCTAGCCTGCACGGCCTGGCACCGCTCCGCATGGCCTGCCGCGCTTGGTGCGCGGCACGCTGACCCGGGCGCAACGGCCGCGACTGCGCATGGAACGAATCAAGGGCATCGCCGTCAGCCCCGGCATCGTGGTCGGGCGCGCATTCCTGGTGGGCACCGCCGAGCAGGTGGTCCCGCACCGCACCGTCGCGGAATCCGAGGTCGAGGGGCAGGTCGTGCGGCTGCGCGAGGCCCTGGACGACGCCGGACGGCAGATCGTCGAGCTGCGCGAGCGCACGCGCTTCGAGCTCGGCGAGGAGCCCGCCAAGATCTTCGAGTTCCACGCCGGCCTGCTGCGCGACCGTGCGCTGGTCTCGGCCATCCAGCGGCGCATCGAGAACGGGCGCGCCACCGCGGAGCTCGCCGTCGCCGATCAGTTCCGGGTGCTGGTCGAGCAGTTCAAGCGGATGGGGAACGAGGTCTTCGAGCAGAAGGCCAACGACGTCCTCGACCTCGAGCGCCGGGTGCTCGACTCGCTGATGGGCGAGCAGGAGGACCGCCTGGCGCACCTGCCCGAGGGCTCGGTGATCGTGGCGCACGAGCTGACCCCGAGCCAGGCGGCCGCGCTCGACCGCGCGAAGGTCGTGGGCATCCTGACCGACCTCGGCGGGCGCACCGGGCACACCTCGATCGTCGCGCGCGCCATGGGAATGCCGTCGGTGGTCGGCTGCCAGCGGCTCGTGGGGCTCGTGGAGGACGGCGACGAGCTGATCGTCGACGGCAACGAGGGCGTGGTCGTCCTGCGCCCCGACCCGCGCACGCTCGACGACTACCGCCGCCGGCAGGAGCGCTCGCGCCGCTCGCGCCAGGCGCTGATGGAGCTCTCCGGGCTCGAGAGCGTCACGCGCGACGGCGTGCGCATCCAGCTGATGGGCAACATCGAGTTCCCGGAGGAGATCGGCGCCGTGCTCGCCAACGGCGGCGACGGCGTCGGGCTCTACCGCACGGAGTTCATGTGGCTCACGCGCGACGAGCCACCGACCGAGGAGGACCACTACAGCGCCTACGTGCGCGCGCTCGGGCTCCTCGGCGGCCGGCCGCTCACCATCCGCACCTGCGACCTCGGCGCAGACAAGTACACGCAGGAGCGCATGGAGGACCCGGAGCGCAACCCGTTCCTCGGGCTCCGCTCGATCCGCCACTCGCTCGCGGTGCCGACGGAGTTCAAGGCGCAGCTGCGCGCCATCCTGCGCGCGAGCGCGCACGGACCGGTCAAGACGATGTTCCCGCTGGTGTCCAACCTGATGGAGCTGCGCCAGGGCAAGCTGATGCTCGCCGACCTCGGCGAGGAGCTCGAGGACGAGGGCATCCCCTTCGACCGCCAGATGCCCGTCGGGGTGATGATCGAGGTGCCGTCGGCCGCGCTGATGTCGCGCACCTTCGCCGCCGAGTCGGCGTTCTTCTCCATCGGCACCAACGACCTCGTCCAGTACACGCTGGCCGTCGACCGCGGCAACGAGCGCGTCGCCCATCTCTACCAGCCTGCCCACCCGGCGGTCGTCTACCTGGTGAAGACCGTGGTCCGGGCCGCCCGGGGAGCCCCGATCGACTGCAGCCTGTGCGGCGAGATGGCCGGGGACCCCGTGTTTTCCATGTTGCTGCTGGGCATGGGTTTGCGTACACTCTCCATGGTTCCGGACCAGATCCCCGTCATCAAGAGGGTGATCCGGTCCGTGACGATGGAACAATGCGAGCGGCTCGCCCGACGGGTGGGGTCGTTCGACTCGGAGCGCCAGGTCGAGACGGCCTTGCGCGACGAGCTGAGGAAACTCGACCCCGACGTGTTCGGCCAATGGGTGGCCGAGTGATCGAGGGTCGCGCGCCCGGCGCGTGCCGGCGCGGAGCAAGGACAACGGGTCGAACCGCCCACCGAATCGGTGCGGTCCGCCCCACGGTGCGAAGCGGGACGACTGGCCTTCCGGCATCGACCCCCGACCTGCGGCGTGGCGGACATGCACATGCGCTCCACAGCGGAGCGCGCGGATGCGGCGGCGACCAGGCGGAACCGACGGTGACACTGACCTTCGCGATCGGCAAGCATGCGGCGGACCATCCGTCGCCCGGACACGGCTCCCAGGCGGGGCCCCCGGGCGCGGCGGTTGCGTCGTTCGCGCACTGACCGCGGGGACATCACCGGGTTCCGCCACGAACCGCCGCTCGATGCGGCAAGGAATGGATCGTGGCAGACGAAGAACGTGACGGGCGCGAGGAGCGCATCGAGGAGACGGGGGACGTGCACGCCGAGGCGACGGACTCCGGCGCCGACGAGGTTGGCGGCGAGGACACCGCACCGGTGCGGGACGAGGCCGAGGCCCTCGAGCACGACGACGAGGACGAGAGCGCCGCGGCGTTCGCCTCGCTCGAGGCGCTCGAGCGCGACGAGGAGGCGCCGATCCTGCCGGTGCGCGCCATCGACGACGACGAGGAAGAGCACGAGGACGAGGAGGCCGCCGACGAGGCGGATTCCGAGCTTGCCGAGGCGGAAGCCGAGGCCGGCGAGGGCGCCGAGGACGAAGCCGGGGACGGGGATGCCGCCGACGAGGCCGGCATCGAGGACGCCGAGGACGGCGCCGCCGCGGCCGAGGAGGGCATTCGCAAGCGCCGCCGACGGCGCGGCGGCCGCGGCCGCAAGCGCGAGACGCAGCAGACCGCCCCGGGCGGCCCCAAGCGCCGCAGCGTGATGGTGGTCAACGACGTCCCCGGCGAGGAATGCCGCATCGCGATCCTGGAGGACGGCCGGCTCGAGCAGGTGTTCGCCGAGCGCGAGTCCACCGCGACCAACGTCGGCAACATCTACAAGGCGCGCGTGATGAACGTCGAGGCGGCCATCCAGGCCGCGTTCGTCGACTTCGGCGAGGGCCAGAACGGCTTCCTGCACATCAGCGACCTGCACCCGCGCTACTTCCCGGGCGGCGACCGGACCGAGCGCGTCGGGAAGAAGATCGCGCGCCGCGACCGCCCGCCGATCCAGGAGGCGCTCAAGCGCGGCCAGGAGATCATCGTGCAGGTGCTCAAGGAGGGCATCGGCACCAAGGGCCCGACCCTGACGAGCTACATCTCCATCCCGGGCCGGCTGCTGGTGATGATGCCGCAGATGGACAAGGTCGGCGTCAGCCGCAAGGTGGACGACGAGGACTCGCGGCGCGAGATGCGGCGCATCCTGGACAGCCTGGAGCTGCCCGAGGGCTTCGGCTTCATCCTGCGCACCGCGGGCTTCGACCGCACCAAGACCGAGCTGCAGCGCGATGCCATCTACCTCCAGCGCCTGTGGGAGGCCATGGAGCGGCGCATGAACTCGACCGGCGCGCCGTGCACGCTCTACACCGAGAGCGACCTGCTGGTGCGCACCATCCGCGACGTGGCCGACGACAGCGTCGAGGCCATCGTGGTGGACAGCGAGGGCGCATTCTCGCGGGCGAAGACGTTCCTGCAGGTGGTCGCGCCGATCAACGCGCCGAAGCTCCTCTACTGGGACCGCGCGGTGCCGGTGTTCGAGGCCTTCGGCGTCGAGCGGCAGATCGAGGGCATCCACTCGCGCTCGGTGCCCCTGCCCTCCGGCGGCGCGCTGGTCATCGACCAGACCGAGGCGATGGTGGCGATCGACGTCAACAGCGGCCGCAGCCGCAGCGCGCGCGACAGCGAGACCAACGCCTTCAACACCAACAAGGAGGCGGTCGACGAGATCGCGCGCCAGCTGCGCCTGCGCGACCTCGGCGGCATCATCGTCAGCGACCTGATCGACATGCGCTCGTCGAAGCACCGGCGCGAGATCGAGGAGCGCCTGGAGGGCAACCTCCGGCGCGACCGGGCGAAGACGACGACGCTGGAGATCAGCGACTTCGGCATCATGGAGATGACCCGGCAGCGCATGCGGCCGGGCCTGCACAAGACCAGCTACACGGACTGCCCGCACTGCCAGGGCAGCGGCGAGGTCCGCGTGCCGGACGCCGTGGCCGCGGACATCCTGCGCCGCATCGGGCTGCTCTTCTCCTACGACAAGGTGGCCCGTGTCGAGGTCGTGTGCAGCGCGCGCGTGGCGGGCGTCTTCCTGGGCACGCGGCGCCACATGCTGCATGACCTCGAGGAGCGCCACGGCAAGCGCGTCGACCTGCGCATCAGCGAGGCGTTCGCGATGGACCGCATCGACCTCTACGCCTACGACGACCGGGGCTCGGACATCGAGATCGACCGGCTGCCGCGCATCCCCGCGCCGCGGCTGGCCGAGCTGCCCGCCGAGCTGCCTCCGGTGGACGAGGCGGACGACGACGACGGCGGCGACGACGAGGGAGGCGGACGGCGGCGGCGCAAGCGCCGGCGCAAGCCCGCGCCCGCCGACGCCACGGCCATCGCGCTCGCCGGCGGGTTCGACGACCTGCCGACCCCGAGCGCCGACGAGCCCAGCGTCTCCGAGATGATCCGCCGCGCCGACGCCGAGCGCGAGGTGAAGCGGCGCGAGGACGCCGAGCGGCGCAAGGCCGAGGAAGCGGCCGCCCGCGCGGCACGCGCGGCGCGCGCCGCGGAGTCGGACGATGACGAGGGCGACGAG
>CAYTYU010000124.1:0-6826 GCA_964440815.1 uncultured Chitinophaga sp. | reverse complement strand
AGTCCCGCCCACGGGCCACGCGCGCGCCGGTCCGCGAGCCGTTCGAGGATCGCAAGCAGCGTGGCGCTCGACATGTTGCCGCAGGTGCGCAGGACCTCGCGGCTGGCGACTGTCGCGTCGTCCGGCAGGCCGAGCGCCGCCGCCACCGCGTCGATGACGCGCGGCCCGCCCGGGTGGATGGCCCAGCCGCCGACATCCGCGACCGACAGGCCGTGCGCCGCGAGCGACGCCTCCACCCACGGCCCGACGCGTTCCCTCAGGATGTCGGGCACGCGCGCGCCCAGGGTCATCTCGAAGCCATGGTCGCCGACGGTCCAGCGCATCTCGCCGGAGGAGTCGGGGATGAGCTCGGCGTGGGTACCGAGGATGGCGTGCGTCGACGGCCCGGCCGACGCGGACACCACCACCGCGCCCGCGCCGTCGGCGAAGAGGGCGTTGGCGACCAGCTGGTCCATTCGCCTCGACCGGTGGAAGTGCGCGGAGGACACCTCGGCGCAGCAGACCAGCGCCGTGGCGCCCGGGTTGGCGAGCACCGCGTCGCGTGCCGCGGCGAGCGCGTTGACCGCGGCGTGGCAGCCCATGAAGCCGACGTTGAGCCGGCGGCACGCCCGCGACAGCCGGAGTTCCTCGATCAGGTGCGCGTCGAGGCCCGGCGACTCGAAGCCCGTGCATGAGGCGGTGATGACGTGCGTGATCCGCGACGGGTCGATTGCCGCCCGGGAGAGCGCCTCCGATGCGGCGCGCAGCGCAAGGACCCTTGCGGTGCGCGACCAGAGCGCCATGCGTTCGGCGGTGCCCGGCGGGGGCGCTGCGCCCGGATCGGGATAGAAGGCCGCGCCCGCGCCGGCGGCCGCGCAGCCGCGCTCGTCGATGCCGCTCCGGTCGGCCAGCCGCGCGAGCACCGCGCGATCGACCTCGGGCGGCGTGATACGGTCGGCGATGGCGGACCAGTCGGCGCGGCCCAGGCGCTCCTCGGGCAGCGCCGTGGCGATCGATCGCAGGAACGCGGGCATCAGGCGACGGCTCCGGCGGGTGGCGCGATGCTTGAGGTGCGACGTCCGACTCCGCGCGCCACTGCGCCAAGCGCGCGTGGCGCGATGCGGGCGACGGCGATCGCGCCGGTCACGAGAAGCGGACTGCGCAGGGTGAGCGCGATGGCGCGGCAGCGCAGCCCCTGCGCACGGACGAGCGCACGATGCCGGGCGGGCCATGCGCGCCAGGCGTCCGGTGCCGCGCGCATGGAGGCGGCGAGGCGTCCCGCGGCGGTGCCGGTGGCGATCGCCCAGCCCATCCCCTCGCCGGTGAACGGCTCGACGTAGCCCGCGGCGTCGCCGGCGACCAGGATGCGCGGTGCAGCCAGGCTCGCGCGTCGCCGGGTGAGCGTGGGCGTACCGCGCCATCTCGCCCCCTCGATCGCATCGGGGCGGAGCACCGCGTGGCCGAGCCATGCGCGCGCGCAGGCCGCCGGCCCGCCGATCGCTCGAAGCGCCTCCGGGCGGACGGCGGCCGCCACGTCGATCGAACCGTCCTCGAGCTGCACGGCGCCGACGTAGCCCGCACGCGCCACGTGCATGCGGATCTCGCCGAGCGCGCACTCGACGGCGCCGGCCGGGAGCACGGCGCCGAATCCGATGCGGTTGCGTGGATCGATGCGCCACTCGAACTCCGGGACGCCGTCGAGTGATGTTCCGCCGAGGCCGTCCGCGACAATCGTGCACGCCGGCCGGAGGGCATTGGCGGGCTCGGAGCCGAGCGTCACCGCGCCGCCCGGGAGGACGCGTGCGCCGATGCCCTCGAGGACACCGGTGGCGATCCGCACCGCGTCGATCGGGACCGAGCCGTGCAGCGCGCCATGCGCGCCGATCGCCTCCAGTCCGGCCACCGCGGCGTCCGACAGGCAGCATCCGCAGACCTTCGGACGGGGGAATCTCGTGCGCTCGACCAACATGACGCGCGCCCCCGCATGGGCCGCCGCGATCGCGGCGCATGCCCCGGCCGGTCCGGCGCCGATCACGATGACGTCGGGATCGGTCATGCGGCCCTCCATTCGAGGACCCACCGCGCGGGCCAGGCGCACCGCACCGATGCCCCGGCAAGCCCGGCTTCTGCCGCCAGCACCCGCGCCTCCTTGGCCGAGAACGCACCTCGCACGCTCGCAGGCGCGTCGAAATGGACGACCGCCGAACGCGACAGCACGCGGGATGCCGTCCAGGCGAGTGCAAGCCCGGCACGCGACCGGTCAAGGTCCGCCACCGCCACGGCGCGCCGAGCGGCCGAACGCATCGACGCCAGCAGGCGCACCGCATCGGCTCGCTCGAGGTGGTGCAGGAAGAGCGAGCACGTCACGACGTCCGCGTGGCCGGGAACTCCCGCCGCCACCACGTCGTGCCGGACCACATCGGCCCGCGCTCCCGCGGCCGCGACGCGGGCGCGGGCCGCATCGATCGAGCCCGCGTGCGCATCGACCAGCGTCCAGCGAATCCGCATGCCCGCTCCTTCCGCCCGCGCCGCCAGGCGCATCGGCCCGTCGGCGGCGCCGCACGCCACGTCCATCACGTGCAGCTCGCCGCCCTTGGCGCGCGCCTCGCGTTCGATGGCAGGCCAGAGCAGTCGGTCGCTCCGCGACCAGGCGTTCAGTCGCGCGAGTCCCGCGAGCGCCTGTGCGTGCGCAGCCGGGTCGATGCCGGGGTCGTCCATTCGCTCGTCGACACGTGCGCGTTGCATGGGACGGGCGTCCGCGCCCAGCGCGAGGATAGGTCGCCCCTAGACTTGATGCCCCGTGATCGCGCCGATGGACGTCCTGTGGCCCGCGCTCGCCGCATCCGGCGTTGCCATCCTCGCGACACTCGCGGTGGAGCGCCTCGGTGGGCGTGCGGGCGGGATCCTGTCGAGCATCCCCACCACCATCGTGCCTGCGGCGATCGGGCTGTGGGACGGAGGCGCCGACCCGGAGCGCTTCCGGCGCTCGATGGCCTTCGTGCCGGTGGGCATCGTGCTGAACGCGGGGTACCTCTTGCTCTGGCGCGTGGTGCCGGCACGCGTCGGCATGCTGACGCATCGGAATCTCCTGGCGTGGACCGTGGCGATCTCGCTCGGAGCTTGGTTCGCGGCGGCGTTCCTGGTGTCGGTCGTGCACGAGTGGCTCGCGCCCTCGGTCGAGACGGCGCTGTGGATCGGCGGCGCTGCTGCAGCGGCGGGACTCGGGCTTGCGATCGCCGCCAACCGCGTCCCGCATCCCGCACCGGCGGGGAGGCGGCGCGTCGCCCCGCTGGTGCTCGCCGCGCGCGGCGTGGCGGCCGGGATCGCGATCGGCGTGGCAGTGTCGCTCGCGCGCTCGGGGCTTCCGATCGCCAGCAGCATGGCTGCGGTGTTCCCGGCGATCTTCACCACCATCATGGTGGCGACGTGGCTTGCGCAGGGCGCGCAGGTGCCGACGGGCGCGGTGGGGCCGATGATGCTCGGCACGCTGAGCGTGAGCGCGTACGCGCTGCTTGCCGCGTGGGCGTTCCCGGCGATGCATGTCGCGGCGGCGGCTGCCGCGTGCTGGGTCGTGGCTACGGCGGCCGTGAGCCTGCCGGGGTACGCATGGCTGCGTCGACGGTCCGCTCCCGGGTGCTGACGGGCGGTCGAGCGGGGAATCGGGACGCAGCGTGTAGGATTTTGCGTCCTGCAGGTTCCATGCGCGGCGCCGACCACAAGATTCGTGTCTCGATGCTCACCCCGTGGGACCAGGTGTGCGGCAATGCCGAATACGCCAAGCGCCTCGTCCGCGGGCTGTCGGACTTTGCCGACGTCACTCCGCACGAGATGCGGAACATCAGCGACGGGTACGACGACGATGGCAGGGTGATCACGCGAAGGGAGTTGAACCGGGACTTCGCGCGGCTGGAGCGCGAGGTGAACGCGGCGCGTGCCGACATCGTTCACGTCCAGCACGAGTTCGCCTTCTTCGGCCGGGTCCCTCTGGCGGCCGACCGGAGGTTCCTCTCCCTCGTCCGGAACCTGCGCGGCCCGCTGGTCGTGACGCTCCATACCTTCACGCCAGCCATGCTGCGCGTGCATCGCAGGCGGCTGCTGGGCAAGCTGGCGGAGCGCGTGCTGCACTGGCGGCGCACGCGGCGGATCCGCGCGGCCCTCGGCCGGGCGGACGCGATCATCCTGCACAGCACCTACACGCAGCGCCTGCTCACCCGCGCCTTCCCGGAGCTGAAGCGGAAGATCCACGTGATCCCGATCGCCATCGAGGCGCTCCCTGCGTCCAGTTCCGGGAGGTGGCAGAAGCCCGAAGGCGACCGGTGGATCGTGATCCCCGGATTCGTCAGCCGCTACAAGGGCCATGAGCGCGCGCTGGCCGCGCTCGAGCACCTGCCGGCGCGCTGCAAGCTGGTGGTGGCCGGCGGGATCCATCCGAAGGATCCGGCCTCGGCCGAGACGTGGATGGAGATCCTGGGCCGGGCGGACGCCCTCTGTGTCCGGGACCGGCTGCTCTTCTCGGGGTTCCTCGAGGATCCGGGCGAGCAGGCCGAGCTTTTCGGGAAGGCCGATGCCTTTCTGCTGCCCTACAACGAGGTCGGCCAGTCCGGGTCCGCGGCCCTTGCCGACGTGATGGCCTACGGCCGCCCCGTGGTCACGTCGTTCGCCAAGTCGATGTTCGTCTACCGGATGGACAGCGACACGGTGAGTTCATCCGTGTCGGTCGACGTGAAGGACCCCGAGCAGCTTGCGGCGTGCCTCTCCGACTGCCTCGCGGGCGACGGCGGGCGCCACGACCCGAGGCAGCAGGCCGTCGCCGGCGCGAGGTACGGTCTCGGCGAGTGCACACGCGCCTACGAGCGGGTCTACCGCAGCTTGCTGCCGTCGGCGGGGTCCGCGCGTTGATGACTTCGCCCGCGAGCGTGACAGGAGCGCATTGATGTCCTTGGCCGTCTCCATCACGGGTGGCCGTGGGTTCCTCGGCACGTACGTGACCCGCGAGCTCGAGCGGCGTGGCGCCCGCGTCCGGCCGCTCGGCTCGGCGGACGGCGACCTCCGGGACGCACGGACGGCGATGGCGATGCTGCAGGATGCGGACCGCGTCGTGCACCTCGCCGCGGACGTTGGCGGTGTCGGGTACCTGCGCGCGCAGGCCGGGCGCGTCTACCACGACAACATGCGGATCGGCCTGAACGTGGTGCGGGCCGCGTGCGCGGGCCGCGCATCGCGTCTCGTGGTCGCAAGCAGCCCGTGCTGCTATGCCGCCGAGGCGCCGCTTCCGCTCCGGGAGGACGCGCTCGAGAAGGACGCCCCGTCCGGGGACACGGCCGCATACGCATTCTCGAAGCTCGGGACCTCGGCTGCCGCCGACGCCATGTGCGCCGCCGCCGGCAAGGAGGCCGTCTCGTTCATCCCGTCGAACCTCTATGGCCCGGGCGACAAGTTCTGCCCGAGCCGGAGCCACGTGGTCGCGGCCTTGCTGCGCAAGGCGCTCGTCGCCGCGGAACGCGGCGATCCCACCTTCGACGTCTGGGGCGACGGCACCGCGACGCGGGACTTCGTCTACGTCGAGGACGTCGCCGCCGCGGTGGCCGAGATGACCCTGCGGGAGCGTGCCTTCGCGGCGCCCGTCTACAACCTCGGCTCGGGCGTCGAGACCTCGATCGCGACGATCGCCAACGTCATCGCGGAGATCGTGTCGCCGCGGCTCGCGCCGAGCTTCTCGCCGGACAAGCCCGTCGGGTACGTCCGCCGCGTGCTCTCGATCGCCCGGTCGTCCGAGGAACTCGGCTACCGTCCGGGCACGAGCCTCCGCGACGGCATCGCGCGGACCGTCCGTTGGCTCCGGGAAAGCGGCCTGGTGGCGCAGATGGCGGAAGATGCGGCGGTGACCGCGTGATCCGGATGGATTCTGGCGTCGCCGACGATCCCCGGCACCGAAGCGTGCTCGAGTTCCTCCCCATGGAGCGTCGGGGTCTCGAGGTGGCTCCCTACTTCAACCCGTTCACCGATCGGGAGAAGCATGACGTCTTCTACGTGGACTGCATCGACAACGAGGAGATCCGGCGGAAGGCGGCCGCCAACCCCGGGGCGGCGGGGGCGAAGGTCCCGGCGATCGATGCCGTCTGGGTGCCCGGCAAGCGACTCACGAAGTGCGTCCGTGGCCGGCGCTTCGGCTGGGCCCTGGCGTCCCACGTCATGGAGCACGTCCCGAACCCGCTGGGATGGCTGTCGGAGATCGTGGAGTGCCTCGAGGACGGGGGCATGCTCGCGCTCCTGCTTCCCGACCGTCGGGGGACGATGGACTACTACCGCCGCGAGACGACCTTCGCGGAGGTCGTCGGCTGGTCCATCGAGAAGCCAAGCCGCCCGACGCCCACCCAGGTCATGGACTTTCTGAGCCAGGGCTTCATGGACACGGGCACGCTCGACTTCGCACGGATGCCCGCCTTCGCCGATGCGCCGCGGCACTACTCCGACCGCGACGCCCTGAGTTTCGCGCGCATGGCGCAGGATCGCGGCACGTACCTCGACGCGCACGTCTCCGTATGGACCCCGGAGAGCTTCGAGGCCGTCTTCCGGCGCGTGACGGAGCTGCGGCTGCTTCCTGCCGCGGTCACCGGCATCCATCGGGCGCTGCCGGGCTTCCACCCGGCGGAGTTCCTCGTGCTCATGCGGAAGCAGCCGGGGGTGCCGGCCGCGTGAAGCCCGTCGTGCTCCATGTGGGTGCGATGAAGACGGGGAGCTCGGCGCTGCAGCGGGCGTTCACGGTCCATCCGATCCGGCCGGCGACGGCCGGCGCGGGCGAGGGCACGTTCGAGTACGTGGGCCTGGTGCCGTGGGAACTGCTGCG
>CAYTYU010000123.1:0-6844 GCA_964440815.1 uncultured Chitinophaga sp. | reverse complement strand
CGCTCTTCGGCTCGTCGCTTGCGGGCGACTCGGCGGGCTTCGCGGCGGCGGGCGGGACGTCGGACTTCGCCGGCGTGGCGGTCGGTGCCGGCGGCGCCGGCGGCACCGCCGGTGCGGGCGCCTGCGCCACCGCTGCGCCGTGGAGCGACGCCAGCACGACGATCGACGCACGGATCCGGCGGAAGATGTCCTGGGAGGCCTGCATGCTCGGTTCCTTTCGGCGCAATCCGGGAACGACTTGGGCCGGAGTTCAGAGAGGTCGATAAACGACGGTGTGGTCACCGTCCAGCGGATCGAAGGTGATGGTGGCGCGCTCGGAAGCGCCGTCCACCGCGAGGTCGAAGGAGGGCACGGGGTCCATCACCCCGCCGAAGGGGCCGAAGCGCGCATCGCGAATCGAGCCGCGCCACCGGATGTGCACGCCCGTCGCCGCCGAAGCGCGACCCTCGCCGAAGCGGACGGACACGGGGCCGTTCGGCCCGTCGATCGGGACATCCGGCGCCGAGGCGAGCGCGATCCAGTACCCGCGACCGTCGGTGGCGGGCCGGAACAGCACGGGATCCGCGGGCGTCGCGAGCGCACGTCCGCGCGCCAGCGCAAGGTCGGCGTCGATGAAGCGCGACGCGGCATCCATTCGCTCGCATGCACCGCCGCCGGCAAGGTCGATCGCCAGGCCCGCGATCACCGCGATCATCACCGCGACCACCAGCACCTCGATGAGCGTGAACGCGCGCGCGTGCCTCATCGCGCCGCCTCCGCGTCGAAGCCGTAGGACAGGACCCGCACCGGGAACATGTCCTCCGGGTCGCCGCCCCGCGACGGCGCGCCGCCCTCGGTGAACCCGGTCACGAGGTCCAGGGCATGGTCGTAGTAGAAGCTCGCCGTGTCGTAGACCAGCAGGTGGTTGCATGCCACGCGGCCGTAGAGCTGCGAACGCCCGAACATGCGGATGGGGTTCGTGGGCAGGAACATCGATCCGACCATCGCGGTGTCGCGCACGTCCCAGAGGAAGAAGTTCGAGAGGAACTGGCGCATCGGGTAGATGCGCACCCGCCACGGCTCGACGTACTGCGGCGACGAGGGCGGGTACGGGAAGCAGTCGTTGGTCGTGAACCGGCCGAACCACGCGTCGCGGTGCGGGTCGCCGTCCACCAGCTGGCCGTTGCACACGTACTGGTGGCGGGAGCCGATCCAGCAGTTGCGCACGTCCATCGAGTAGCCGTTGAAGATCTCCAGGCTGCTGTTCGGGCCGAGCTCCACCGACGAACCCTGCCAGTCGAGGCCGGTGAGCGCGAGGTTCGGGTTGATCACGAAGCGGACGTCGCCGTTGACGATGATCCGCGAGTCGCGCAGGACCCAGGATCCCCACACCTCGTAGGTGCCGGCGTTGAGCGTCACCGTGGCACCCGAGCGCGCCTCGAAGTTGCGGGTGAAGAGCTGCGGAAGGAACGCGGCGCGCACCCGGAACGGGTTCAGCGAGTGCGTTCCTCCGTTCAGCACGTAGTGGCTGGAGTAGTTCGTGAATGGGCTCGCCACCGCGGGGTTGGCCGGGGCGTCGCGCATCCGGGCCGAGTCCTCGGGGTCCATCCGCTTGGCGGCCACCTGCCCCGCGTCGGTGCCCTGCACCACGATCCCGGACGCCGTCGCCGGGTAGTAGATCCACGTCGACTTCATGCTGTCGGGGTCGGCCGGGTCGGCACCTGCCACCTCGGGCTCGAACTCGCAGCCGGACTCCAGCCAGATGCCCGTGCCCAGCCACGGGAACAGCGTGCTGAGCGCCGCCAGGTCGGCCTGCGTGCCGATGTTGGTGCGCAGCTTCATGGCGCTCATCGGCGCGTTCGGCCAGCGGCCGATGAAGTTGCGGCCGCCGTCGACGATCATGATCCTGTTGGCGAAGATGGCGTATTCCGCCTTCACCACGCTCGGGATGCTCATGTGCGCCACCGACGTCCACGTCGCGCCGCCGCGCGCGCTGGAGACCGTGACCTCGAGCTCGGTGGTCGAGTCGCCGGGATTGGCGGCCGAGCCCGCGGCGCCGGCCGCGCGCTTCTCGAGATCGACGAGCCGCACCCCCACCGTGCCGCCGTCGAGCGGGTAGTCGCGCACCAGCCACCCGTCCTGGTGGTTGCGGCGCCACTGGGTCTCGCTCGTGCGCAGCAGCTGCTTGGCGAGGTCCATGCCGGCGGCCGCGAGCGTGCGCGCGTCGGCGCCGAGCACGGCGTTCGAGGCGATCGCCGCAGAAGTATCGCGGCTGGCGACGTAGGCCAGCGTCGAGGTGCCCACCACCATCATGGCAAAGAGCGCCATGAGGAGCGCGGCGCCTCGGCGTACCGGGCGGCGACGGCGGGTGCGCACGGTCACTGGCAGCCCCCATGGCGCTGCAGCGCCGAGAGGATCCCGCCGAGGAGGAGTTCCCCGCCGCCGTTGCCGGCATCGAGCTCCACGCGCAGCCACAGCCGGCGATCCGAGCACGGGTCGAACCCGTCGGAGACGAACTCCGCATCCTGCACGCCCTCCAGGACCACCGAGCGTTCCAGCGCGCCGGCGGCGGCCAGGGTGGTCCGGAGCGCGGGCCAGTCGGTCGAGAGGCTGCACGCCGTGCGGTCGTCCCGGTTCGCGGTGCGCTGCATCACCAGGCACCCCGTGGCGCGGTCGAAGACGTACCAGCGCAGCTCGTTGCGGTCGATGCGGTCGAAGTCGGTGGCGTTCGAGGCCGTGCCGTCGAAGGCCTCGGCCGGCAGCCAGAGGAGCGCCTCCTCGCCGCCATGGTGCAGGATCATGCGCGCACGGAAGAGGTGGTCGGCGATGCGGGCCTGGACGCGCGCCACGCGCGCCGTCTCGCGCGACGCCTCCGCCTGGCCGTCGAGGCCGACGCGGATCGCGGACGCCGTGGTCACCACGGCCGCCGCGACGATCGACGTGACGGCCAGCGCCGCCAGCAGTTCGACGATGGTGAGGCCGCGCCGGGAACTGGCCGTGTGCCGGATCACGTCTGCGGGTCCTTCCCGCGAAAGCGCACGAGCCGGGCAAGCGCCGCACCATCGGCACCCCGGACCTCGACGGTGATGCGGCGTCCCTCGAGCACGAAGTTGTTCAGCTGCGGGAACGAGCGGTTCTCCGTCTCCACCGAGGTCACCACGGTGAACCCGGACGCCGCCAGCGGCAGCGGAACGCGCGTCCCGCTTCCGGGCACCGGGGGCGAACCGAGCGACTCGCCGGCCGCGGTCCCGGCAAGCGACGCCATGTCCCCGAACGGCCGTTCGAGCACCTCGCTCATCCGCAGCTCCGCCACCTGCGTGGCGAGCACCGCGCGGCGGTTCTCCTCCTCGACGGCGATGCCCACCGCCACCGAGGTGGATGCGGCGAGCGCCACCATCGCCACGATCACCGAGGCGACGAGCGCCTCGATCAAGGTGAACGCCGCGCGCGGGGCGCGGGCGCGGCGGTGCGGCCGGAGTTGGTCCGGGGCGGAACCCATCGTTGCAGCAGCAACCATCGGATTGCCGCAGGCGCTCCACAAGCGATGTCGCGCATTTCGGACCCAGCCGCCGTTATGGGCCCGGCAATTTGTGATCGAAATCCTGCCGATTGCTTCAGTCCCGCATCGCCATTTCCGACAGTCACTTCCGGCCGGTCGGGCACGTGCCCGGCCAACGACTGGGCCAGGACAGCCCGACCCGCCCCGCACTCAACCAGAACGCAAGGAGTCCCGACCATGAGCAACGGCAACAGCAACGGCAACAACGGCACGACCACCACCACGACGACCACGTGGAACGGCAGCAAGACGAATGCCACCAACGGCAAGAAGTCCGGCTTCCGCAAGGGCTTCACGCTGATCGAGATCCTGATCGTCGTCGTCATCCTGGGCGTGCTCGCGGCGCTCGTGGTGCCCTCGGTGACCGGCGCGCTCGACGACGCCAACATCGAGGCCGCCGAGGCCCGCGGCGGCCAGATCACCACCATGGTGACCCGCCTCAACCAGTTCCAGCCCGGCGGCGCGTCGATCACGCTGACCGACGGCACCGTCTACACGTCGACCGACCTCGCACCGCTCGTCACCGCCGGCTACTGCTCGGCCGACGACCTGGTGAACCAGGTCAGCTCGTCGAGCGGCTGGGTCTGGACCGCCAGCACCCGCCGCTTCACGCCGGAGAACTGAGCGGCGACGCTCCCCTGCGCCGCGTAGGCCGCAGGGCACGAAATCCGGTGGCGCCGGCTGAAGGGCCGGCGCCACCTTTCCGACG
Organism: uncultured Chitinophaga sp.; assembly: GCA_964440815.1. GTDB lineage: Bacteria > Planctomycetota > Phycisphaerae > Phycisphaerales > SM1A02 > UBA966. The sequence continues at coordinate 2,597 of CAYTYU010000123.1, read as the reverse complement.
AACGGGATGAAGGAGGCAATGATGTTCGGTTCCAAGTCCCTCAACCGCACCGCCGCCTGGATGTCCGGAAGCGGCACCGCACTCGCCGCGGACTTCGGGCGCACCACGCTGCGGCTGCTCCAGCTCTCGGGCGGTGCACGCGGCTACGAGTGCCGCGCCGCCGCCGAGGTCGCGGGCACGCCACTCGAGGACGCCACCGCCGTGGCGGCCCGGCCGACCGTGATCGGTGCGACGGCCGCCGACGAGCTGCGCGCCCTGCCGTTCTCCGGGAACCGCGCCGCGGTCACCCTGCCGGCCGAGCTCTTCCAGTCCGACATCGCCCGCCTGCCGGCCATGCCGGACGGCGAGCTTGCCGAGAGCATCCGCTTCGAGGCGATGGACCGCTTCTCGGTGTCCGCGGAGTCCTCGTGCATCGGCCACGTCCGCCTCGGCGCCACCGCCGGCGGCAGCATCGAGGTGCTGATGCTCTCGGTGGCGCGCGACGCGGTCGACCGCGCAACGCGCACGCTCACCCGCGCCGGCCTCGCCCCGGTCCGCGTCGAGCACGCCGGGCTCGCGGCGCTGCGCGCGCTCTCGCGGCAGCGCTCCGCGGAGTGCGCCGATCCCGCCGACGCGCGCGACTGGTGCATGCTGCACCTGGAGGACCGTGCCGCGACGCTCGCCATGGTGCGCGACGGCAACCTGGCCTTCTTCCGCACGGTGCGCGGCGACTGGGCGCCGACCGATTCCGCGGGCCCATCCCGACCCTCGGGTTCCATGACCACCATGCTGCGGCTCGCCGACGAGCCGATCCCGCTCGAGGACACCGACGCCGGCCCGGCCGGCTGGCGGTGGTGCTCGCTCGCCGAGGAATCGCTTCGGTGCCTGCGCCACTTCCAGCGCGCCGCATCCAACTGGTGGCCGCGGGCGATCGTCCTCACGGGGCCCGCCGCGGTCGACCCGCAGGCCGCGGCCACCGTCGAGAGCGTCTGCGGCGCACCGACGTCGCTTGCCGTGCCGATCCGCCTGCTTGAAACCCCGGACGCGTGCATCCACGGCAATGCGTGGGTGGCGGCGATCGGCGCCGCCTGCGCGGGGCTGCCCGCGCTGCGCCCGTCCAGCCGGTCGTCCACGACGGCCGCGTCCCCGGCATCCCGAGCCAAGAGCAAGGTGGCCGCGGCGTGAACGAGTTCGTCGTCGATTTCCTGCCCACGGACCTGCGCCGCCGCGGCGCGGCGCTCGGCGCCCGGCGCCGCAGCATGCTGCTGGTGTCGCTCCTGGGCCTCTGCGTGGTGGGCGTGTGCGCCCACTCGTGGAACAGCATCCGCGCGGCCGAGCAGCGCCGCGGCGTCTCGCTGGCGCTCGCCGCCAACAGCGGCAAGGTCGACGAGTTGATCGAGCGCCTGGCCGCCGAGCAGCGCGACCTCGCGGCCCGCATCGCGCTGAGCGACCGCCTGGCGCTGCCCGCGCAGGCGAGCGACCTGGCGGCGACAGTCACCCACCTGCTCCCTGCGCAGGCGAGCCTGTCGCTCCTGCGCATGGAGGTTCGCCCCGAGCGCTGGATCGCGGTCACGATCCGCGGCAGCGCGCGCAGCAACGCCGAGCTCTACGACTTCGAGCGTCGGCTGGCCGCGACCGCGCCGTTCGACTCGGTCACCGTCTCCGAGAACCAGCACGTGGACCTGCCGGGCATGCGCGTCCAGCAGTTCACGCTGACCTGCCGCGTCCCGATGGACCTGCGGATCGAGCGCCCGACGGCGGAGGAAGCCACCCGATGAGTGGGCTCCGCATCCGACTGGACGCCGCCTTCCGCGAGGTCCGCGCACGCATCGACCGCGATGCGATCGCCATGGGCATCGTTCCGGCGGCGGCCGCCGCCGTCGCCACCGCGCTGTTCGCGGTGCCGAACTACGTCCGCGCCGGCAGCCTGCGCGACGAGACGCAGCGGCTCGAGGCCGTCGCGGGCGAGAACATCGCGCAGCGGAACAACCTCCTTCGCCTCGAGTCGGCCGTGGTGGGCATGCGCCGCGAATGCGCCGACCGATGCCCGCCGCCGGCCGCCGCCGACGAGCGCGAGGCGCTCCTTGCCGCCGTGACCCGGACCACCGACGGTGCCGGCGTGCGGACGCAGTCGATCCGCACCGGCAGCCAGTCCGCCCACCCGGAGGCCATCTGCGGCATGCGCCTGGTGCGCCGCGAGGTGACGGTCGAGATGACGGGGTCGTTCGATGCCGCCTTCGGCGTGCTCGACGCCGCCGAATCGACCGGCCGGCTGGTGACCCCACGCGTGATCGAGTTCTCGAGCGCCGCCGGTTCGGACGAGCAGGCGATCCTCGGCACCTCGGCCGTGCGGGCCACCTTCGTCTTCGACGAGTGGAGCGAGGCCACCGCACCCGTGAAGAAGCCCGGAGCGGCGGAAGGGGCGCGCCGATGACCATCGCACTCACCAAGCGGTGGACCGAGGCGTGCGAGCGGCTCGGCGTGCAGCCGAAGCAGTTCGCCGTCCTCGTCGGCGCCACCGTGCTTGCGATCGGTGCGCTGGCCGCGCGGTCGGCGTTCACCCCCGGCAAGCGCGGCAGCGCGCCTCGTGCCGCCGCCGCCGCGGCGGCCGTCGCCGG
>CAYTYU010000122.1:0-6989 GCA_964440815.1 uncultured Chitinophaga sp. | reverse complement strand
GTCGGCCGCCGGCCACTCGGCGATGAGCCGCGGCCGCAGCGCAAGCGACGCCTCGAGCGCGGCGGATTCGTCGTTGGAGAGGACGAGCGCCTCGCGCCAGCGGCGGCAGCGCGCGGGCGAGTCGTCGGCATGCGGCCGGTCGCCGGGGCCGCTCGGTGCGAACGCGCCCCCCGCCCCGCGGCCGAGCATCCACGCGGCGAGCGCCTCCTCGAAGGGTGCGCCGGGCGGAAGCGCCGACAGCCGCGAGAGGTCGGGCGAGGGATCCGCCGCCTCGCCGAGCGCGGGGCCCGCGAGGCCCATCGACTCCATCAGCGCGGCCGCGCGCGCGCGCGTCGGGTGCGACAGCATGCGGCGAAGTTCGTTCCCGATCCGCTCGCGGCTCACGCCGCCGAGGTCGTGCGCCACCGCGCGCACCGAGGCATCGGTGGCCGGGTCGACCTGCAGCGCGTACCGCGCCGCGAAGCGCACGGCGCGCAAGGTGCGCAGGCGATCCTCGGCAAGGCGTGCGGCCGGGTCGCCGATCGCGCGAAGGACGCGGGCCTCGAGGTCCGCCTTCCCGCCGACATGGTCGATCACCTCGCCGCTCTCGGGATCCTCGAAGAGCCCGTTGATGGTGAAGTCGCGCCGCAAGGCGTCCTCGCGGTCGTCGCTGAAGCGGACGGAGGTCGGGCGGCCGCCGTCCTCGTAGTGCGCGTCGGCGCGGAAGGTGGCCACCTCCACGGTGCGCCCGCCGTGGCGGACGAGCATCACGCCGAAGGCCTCGCCCACGCCGATCGCGCGCGGGAACACGCGCCGGATGTCCTCGGGCGTGGCGTCGGTGGCCACGTCGTGGTCGGCGGGGTCGAGCCCCATCAGCCGGTCGCGCACGCAGCCGCCGGCGAAGAGCGCGCGGAAGCCCGCCTCGCGCAGGCGGCGCGCCACCCACGCGGCCGCGTCGCGCGGCAGGACCGGCTCGCCGCTCACGGTGCGCCCTCCCACGACGGGCGGTCGCCGGGGCTCGGGGGCGGGAAGAGGCCGCCGCTGCGTGCGCGCAGGCGCGCGCGGCAGTTCATGCGCAGCTCCTCGATGCGCCGGCGCAGGCGGTCGAGGAGCACGTCGCTGCCTTCCTCGGCCCATGCGCGGATCGTCTCGGGGGGGATCGGCTCGCCGACCTCGACCTCGAGCCATCCGCGCAGGCGCGGAAGCGAACGGCCCTTCGGCCACAGGTCGCCCGCACCCTCGATCGCCATCGGAACGATGGGCACGTTCGCCTTGCGCGCCAGCAGCGCGATCCCGGGCTTGAACGCCTTGGTGCGGCCGTCCTCGTTGCGGGTGCCCTCGGGGAACATGAAGACGGCGCGCCCGGCGCCAAGGTGCTTGAGCGCGGTGCGCAGCGCGGCCATGTCGCCCGAGCCGCGCTCGATCGGCACGGCGCCGAAGCTGCGGATCAGCGCGCCGAAGGGCGCGAAGCGGAACAGGCTCTCGCGCGCGATGATCGTGTACGGACGGTCCAGGATGACGCTGCCGCACACCGGCGGGTCGAGGTAGCTCTGGTGGTTGCTCACCACCAGGATCCCGCCCGCGCGCGGCAGGCGCTCGCGGCCCGTGATCCCCAGGCGGTACGCGGCGCGGAAGCCCGCCAGCAGCGTCGACGCGCACGCGGTGAACCACGCGACGCTCAGGTTCCCGCGCCCGGGCGCGCGGCGCGCTGCATCGAGGAAGGCGGTCATGCCGGCTGCGCCGTGCGCGGCGGCGAGAGCAGCCCGGCGGCGACGCACGCGCGCACGCGGCGCTCGAGCTCGTCGACCACCTGGCGGAGCGTGAGTCCGCTCGTATCGACGCGCTGGGCCTCCGACGGGCAGACGAGCGGGCCGTCGGTGCGCGTCTCGTCGAGGCGGTCGCGCTGCTGGATCGCGCGCAGCACGGCCTCGTAGTCGGCGGGGCGGCCCTGGGCGCGCATCTGCTCGACGCGGCGGCGCGCACGCACCTCCGGATGCGCGTCGAGGTAGAAGCGCACCGCCGCGTCGGGGAAGACCACCGAGCCCTGGTCGCGGCCCTCGGTCACCAGGCGCGGGTGCGCGCCGCCGATCTCGCGCTGCGCGCGCACCATCGCCGCGCGCAGCGGCGCCTGCCGCGCCACGATGCTGACCACGGTGTTCACGTCCGCATCGCGGATGCGCTCGGTGAGGTCGCGGCCGCCGAGCAGGAGGCGCGGGGGCTTGCGGGACCAGTCGAAGGCAAGGCCTTCCTCGGCGATGCGCGCGGCGAGCGCGTCCCCGTCGTCGGCCGACACGCCCTCGTCGATCGCCACCACCGCCGCAGCCCGGTACATGGCGCCGGTGTCGAGCATCTCGAGCCCCAGGCGCTCGGCGAGCATGAGGGCCACCGAGCTCTTCCCGGTCCCCGCGGGACCGTCCATCGTGACGATGACGCCCGCGGGGGCGGTCAATCGCCTTCCTCCGCGCCCACCTCTTCCTCCTCGGCCTCGGCGGGCTCGATCAGGCCGGCGATCAGGTCGCGCGCCGACTCGATGTTCCCCAGCGGGTCGGTCTTCGCGGCGTAGTCGATGGAGATGGTGCTCTGGTAGCCCACCGCCTGGATGGCGCCGAAGAACGCGCCGATGTCCCAGGCCTCGTGGCGGCCGGACTTGGCGAACGCCTTCACGCTCGCCTCGACCGCCTGCGCGTAGGGCGCGAGGCGCCGCAGCGCGTCGACCGGGTCCTTCTGGGTCGACGCCTGCGCGAAGGTCGGCATGCTGCCGATCCGGAAGCCGCCGATCTTCTTGATGAGCTCGGCGATGCGGCCGGGATCGCCGGCCGCGCCCGCGCCGGGACGGACCAGGAGGTGCGTGTCGAAGCGGTCGATCGCGGCGAGCGACCGCTTCACGTTCGCGGCCACGGCGTCGAAGCCCTCGACGGGAATCGATGCCAGCTCGACGGCCACTGCGGGCGCGCCCAGCTTGCTGGCGGCGAGCCCAAGTCGCTCGACGCGCGCGATGCAGTCCTGCGGCGACTTCTCGAAGTCGAGCACGCGCTCCTCGACCAGCACCAGGATCGGGCAGCGCGCCCGGTCGGCGCGGTCGCGCAGCAGCTCGAGGTCCTTGACCGCCATCCCCTTCAGGAAGGATGCGTTCACGTTCAGCCCCTTGATGCCCAGGTGCTCGGCGACGAAGTCGGGGACCTCGATCGGCTTCAGTGGCCCGCGGTCGCGGAGCTTGACGTGCTGGAGGGACCGGGTCGTGAGCGTGAGGAGCATGAAGCGGGGAACTCCGGGGACGACGGCGTCATGGATGCTACCTGCCGGGCTATCATCCTCCCCTCGCACAGGAGACGAACGAGATGCCGACCCCCGCCAACTGCCGCTTCAGCGAGACGCACGAGTGGTTCCGCCCCGAGCCCGACGGCACCGTGACCATGGGGATCACCCAGCACGCCGCGGACGCGCTCACGGACATCACCTTCGTGCAGATGAAGCCGGCCGGGTCGGCGGTCACCGCGGGCGGCAGCGTCGGCGAGGTGGAGAGCGTGAAGACGAGCAGCGAGATCTACGTTCCGGTCGGCGCGACGGTTGCCGCCGTCAACGACGCCGCGCACAAGGACCCGTCGCTCCTCAACTCCGACCCGTACGGGAAGGGCTGGCTGGTGCGGCTCTCCGGCTGCGACCTCTCGAAGGCCACGGGCCTGATGGACGCGGCCGGGTACGACCGCGCCAATGGCCACTGAGGCCGCCTTCGTCCGCGCCCGCGGCGTCCGCAAGACCTACCGCACGGGAACGCGCGCCGTCGAGGCGCTGCGCGGCGCCGACCTGGAGATCGCCGAGCCCGGCTTCTACGCCATCATGGGATCGTCGGGGAGCGGCAAGAGCACCCTGCTCCACCTGCTCGCGGGGCTCGACCGCTCCGACTCGGGCGAAATCGAGGTGTCCGGCGCGCGCGTCGACCTCATGGACGAGCGCGCGCTCACCGTGCACCGCCGCACGCGGATCGGCATCGTCTTCCAGCAGTACAACCTGCTGCCCACGCTCACCGCGCTCGAGAATGCCATGCTGCCGGGCGTGCTCGACGGCCGCCCGCGCGCCGGGCTCGAGTCCCGGGCACACGAGCTGCTCGGGATGCTGGGCATCGCCGAGCGTGCCACGCACCGGCCCGAGGCGCTTTCCGGCGGCGAGCAGCAGCGCGTGGCCATCGCGCGCGCGCTCCTCTTCGAGCCGCCGGTGCTCTTCGCCGACGAGCCCACGGGCGCCCTCGACAGCGCCAACAGCGAGCGCATGTGGAAGATGCTCGACGGGCTGGCGCGAGAGCGGCGCATGGTGGTCCTGATGGTCACGCACGAGCCGGCCGCGGCGGCGCACTGCCGCCATGTCTTCGTGATCCGCGACGGCGTCGTCGCGGGCGGCTTCGACACGAGAGGAATGGATGCGGGCGACCTGGTGGTTCGCGCTGCAGGGACTGGCGGCGCGGCGCGGTAGGACCGTGCTGCTGGCCCTGGCGGTGATGCTCGCGAGCGCGCTCGTGACGGCTGTCGCATGCGGCCTGGAGAGCGCGCGCGGCAACGCCGAGGCGAGCCTGCGCCGCGCGATCGGCGCCACCGACGCGCGGCTCGTGAACCGCTTCGGCGCGCCGTTCGCGGCGGCGGAGGCCGAGCGCGTGCGCGCGCTGCCCGGGGTGGACGCGGTGGGGATCAGCCTCGCCGGGAGCCTGAGCCTGGTGCGTGCGGACGGCGCGCCGGATGCCGACGGCCGGCCGCGGCGCGTGGTGGCACAGGCGCGCGGGCTCGAGTCGGGCGGCGACCCGCGCTTCCGCATGCAGGAGATGCGCGAGGGCCGCCTGCCGGAGCGCGCGGGCGAGATCGCCATCGACCCGATGACCGCGAAGGCCCTCGACTGCGGCATGGGCGCGAAGCTCGAGGTGCAGCGGTTCGGCGAGCCGATCGCGCTCGAGGTCACCGGCATCATCGACCGCGCCACGCTCGGCGCGCTGCAGCGGCCGTACGTGGTGGTCGAGCGCGCGACGCTCGTCGAGGCAAGCGGCAGCGACGATGCCTCGACCGTGCTGGTGGCGCTCGAGGAGGGGACGCCGGTGCTCGAGTGGGTGGCGGCGCACGCGCCCGCGTTCGAGGAGCCCCTGGCGCTGGAGCCGAGCGAGCTCTTCACCACCGGCTTCGACCGCCAGGTGCAGGCGATGCGCCTGGGATTCGTCTTGGTGAGCCTCGTGGCCTTCATGAGCTGCGCGTTCATCGTGGGCACGGGCATGACCACCGCGGTCGCCGAGCAGCAGAAGGAGCTGGCGATCGCGCGCTGCGTGGGCGCAAGCCGTGCGCAGGTATTCATGAGCCAGGTGTGGGCGGGCGCGGTGCTCTGCGGCGTGTCCGGCGCGGCCGGCGTGCCGGTGGGCATCGGGCTCGCGGCCGCGCTTCGGTGGTGGTTCCGCGACTTCCTCTCCGACGGCTTCTTCCTGAGCGGCTGGGGCGTGGGGCTGTCCCTTGCCGGAAGCCTGGTGGCCGGCGTCGCCGGTGCGCTGTGGCCGGCGTGGCAGGCGTCGCGCACGAGCCCGCTGGCGGCGCTCGCCCCGCAGGTGCGCGCGCCGCGGCTCTCGGGCGTGGCGTGGCTGGCGGTCGCGGGCGTTGGGTGCATCCTGGCGCAGGTGGCGCTCCTCTTCGCGGTGTCCGGGGTCGAGGCACGGTTCTGGAGCTACGCCACCGTCGGGCTGCCCCTGATCCACGCGGGGTGGTTCATGCTTGCCGTGCCGGTGCTGTGGATCGTGGCGCAGCCGATGGCGCCAGCCCTCGAGCGCGTCCTCGCGATCCCGCGCGGGCTGCTCTCGGGCGCGGTGCGGCAGGCGCCCTTCCGGCTCGGCTTCACCGCCGGGGCGCTGATGGTGGGCGTCTCCATCCTGACCAGCACCTGGACCAACGGCACCGCGGTCGTCGGCGACATCCGCGAGCGGGTGCGCTTCTCCGATGGCTTCGTCTTCAAGACCAACGGCATGACCGTCGCCGAGCAGGAACGCATCAAGGCGATCCCCGGCATCGAGCGCACGGTGCCGATCGGCTACCTGCCGCTCCAGGTGATCGGCGAGACGGTCTTCGGCGTCGAGGGGATCGCGACGCCCAACGTCGTGTGCATCGGGTTCCCCCCGCGGCAGTTCCTGGAGCTGAACCGGCTCGACTGGATCGCGGGCTCGCCCGAGGAGGCGCTCCCGCGGCTCGAGGCCGGCGACGCGGTGCTGGTGGCGAAGGAGTTCCTGGTGGCCCGCGGCAAGAAGCCGGGCGACCGCATCCGCCTCGGCGGCGGCAAGACCGAGAAGGACTACGAGATCGTCGGCGTGGTGGGCGCGGCGGGGCTTGACGTCGCCGTCCAGTTCTTCGGCATCCGCAGCGTCTACACCGAGAACGCGGTGAGCTGCGTCTTCATGGACTTCGACGAGGTGGCGCGCAGCTTCGGCGGCCGCGACGCCTTCATCCTGCAGGTCGACATGCCGGAAGGCAGCGGCGCGGAGGAGGACCGGCGCCTCGGCGACGCGGTCACCGACGCGGTGCCCGGCGCGGTGTTCGCAAGCGGCCGCGCGATCCGCGAGGCCATCGTGCAGGTCGGGGACCGCATCCTCGCGATCACGAGCTCGATCGCCTTCGCCGCGCTCGCCCTCGCGTGCTTTGGCGTCGGCAACGTGGTGGCGGCGAACATCGGTGCGCGGCGGTTCGAGTACGGCGTGCTGCGCGCGACCGGCGCGACGCCCGGGCTCCTGGTGCGGCTCGTGCTCGCGGAGGTGGTGCTGCTCACCCTCGCCGGCGCCATCGTCGGCACGGGCCTCGGGCTGCACCTGGCGCGTATGGGCGTCCTCTGGCACCAGGACCTCGGCGGGCAGGAGATCGGCTTCTCGCCGCCGGTCGGCCCGATCGCCATCGGCTGGCTGGTGCTCCTGGCGATGACGATCGCCAGCGCGGCCCCGGCGGTGCGGGCGCTGGCGCGGCGGTCGGTGCGGGAGCTGGTCGCGTAAACGGGGTAAATCGCGC
>CAYTYU010000121.1:0-7095 GCA_964440815.1 uncultured Chitinophaga sp. | reverse complement strand
AGGTAGCGCGTCAGCGTCGCGTAGCGCACCGGGTCAAGCACCGCCGTCGCGAACGGCTGCATGAAGTGGAGCGCCTGCGCACCGATGCCGTTGAGCGGGGTGAGGCCCTCGAGAAAGAGCGCCGCGGCGCCTGCGAGGCCGCGGCGGCGGATCTCGGCCAGGAGCGGGTCGAGGGCGGCGCGTTCCTCCGGGGTCGGCACCGCGGGGCCGGCGGGCTCGACGGCGAAGGCGTGGCGGAGGGTGGAGAGGAGGCGGGACGGCACGAAGTCAGGCTAAACGGGCTTCCTGGAAGATCGAGCTTGGAGCACCCGGTACGCCGGGGTAGCCTCGCCACGTCGGTCGGGGACAGGGGGCTTCCGGGCAGTGCGCGAAGCCGAGTCGGGGCATTCCGGTCGCCACTTCTGGAGCTCATCTCGCCATGACCAGGGCATTCATCGCCGTCGCCGCGACGGCCTTTGCGGCCAATGCCGCGCACGCAGACTTCCTGGGGTGGACAGCCACCATCCGGAACGTGCCGGGGGGGCAGATCGTCAACGTCTACGCGACCACCGACTCGGCCACCGACGTCCTGCTCAACATCTCGGGCGGCAGCACCGGCCTGCCGAATGCCGGTTACGTGCGGACCAACTGCACGGGCGGGTTCCTTCAGGGCGCGGGCCCGCTGTCGCTCTTCGCGCCGAACGGCAGCCAGAGCTGGACCACGCTCGACAGCTTCCTGACCGTGGGCGGCGGATTCTCGTCGGGAAACTGGACCGCCAACGCCCCCTCGCAGGGCGACCCGCCGTGGAACGTCACCTACTTCGACACTGTGATCGGCGAGAACACCACCGTCAATGCGTTCAACACGCCGTCGAACTCGACGGGCTTCACGAACCCGTTCGTCAATTCGGTTCCCGAGACCGGCGGCTGGTACATCGTCGGATCCACGACTCCCGCCCGCAGCCTGTCTGGCCTCGCCGGCCGGTTCGTGAGTTCGAACGCCGCGTCGGCCGCTGCCCAGCACGGCATGCTGGTCGGACAGCTCTTCGTCAGCGACCTGGCGTCGACGCAGCCACTGCGCACGGTGGAGTGGAAGGCATCCGCCACGCTGAAGCGGCTGAACGGAACCCTGAGCCAGGGTTCGTTCCAGCTGCAGATCAACCGCTGCACCATCGACTCGGACGGCGACGGCATCACCGACTGCGCAGACAACTGCCCGTCCGTCGCCAACCCGAACCAGTCGGACTGCAACTCCAACGGCATCGGTGACGCGTGCGAGACGCTTCCGGACTGCAATTCCAACGGCATCCCGGACCCCTGCGAGATCGCCTCGGGCACCGCCGCCGACATCGACAACGACGGCATCCCCGACGACTGCAAGCCCGACTGCAACCGAAACGACCTCCCGGATCGCTGGGAGATCGCCACCGGGCGCGTGACCGACTGCAATGCCGACGGCATCCCGGACACGTGCCAGGGCGCGGTCGTCGTCGCCCGCACGAGCCCGAACCTCGGCGCGCCGTCGGGAGCGGAACCCCGCACGCACACCTTCGTCGTCGTGGAGGGCGCCGTCGGCCCCGTGACCGTGACGGTCGATGCGGTCGGCGACCTGAACACGACGCTCGAGTACGTGGACGTCGCGGTCGGGCCGCTGGCGGCCCGGCGGCTCTTCGTGACGGGCGCGGCCGACTGCCCGGCGACGCCGAACCGCGCCACCTTCACGCTCACGCCCGCGGAGTTCAACGCGGCGATCTCCGCCTCGGACACGCTGTTCGTCCGATGCACCAGCCCGAGCACGGTGGACGGCTCCGAGTGCGGCACCGCCGGCCTGCTGACCGTGGCGCTCAACTACATCGGCGTCGGGCAGGCGGCCGACTGCGACGACAACCGGGTGCTCGACATCTGCGACGTCTCCGGCGGCGTGCCCGACTGCAACGGGAACCTCGTCCCGGACAGCTGCGACATCGCGCTGGGCAAGGAGGCCGACTGCAACTCGAACGGCGTCCCGGATTCCTGCGAACTCACGTCGAACCCGTCGCTCGACTGCAACGGCAACGGCATCCTCGACACGTGCGACGTCGCGGCGGGCGGGTCGGCGGTCGACTGCGACGGCAACGGCCGTCTCGACAGCTGCCAGGTGTTCGAGCAGCCATCCATCGACTGCAACGCCAACGGCAGGCCCGACAGCTGCGACCTCGCATCCGGCACCAGCCTGGACGTGGACGGCAACGGCAAGCCCGACGAGTGCCAGACCGTCACCGTTCCGGGCAGCTTCCAGACCATCCAGGCGGCCATCGCCGCCGCGCCCCAGGCCGAGATGAGGATCATCATCGTCGGCGCCGGCACGTTCGACGGGCCGATCGACTTCCTCGGCAAGCGCATCGTGCTGAAGGGCGCGGGCGCCGGCCAGACCATCATCCGGCAGGCGCCGGGCGTGACGGCGGCGAGCGTCGTCACGTTCTCCGGCGGCGAACCGGCCACCGCAGCGCTCGAACGCGTCACCGTGCGGGGCGGCACCACCGGATCGCCCGTGGTTCCCGGATCCCCGTTCCTCGTGGGCGGCGGGCTGTTCGCCTCGAACAGCGCGGCCCGGGTCCGTGACGTGGTGTTCGAGTCGAATGCCGCGGGCTTCGGCGGCGGCGCCTACGCCTTCCAGTCGACCACCGTGTTCGAGCGCTGCACCTTCCGGGACAACGTCGCCGCGGAGTTCGGCGGCGGCGTCAACTTCTTCCGAGGCGCGTGCCAGCTCATCGACTGCACCGTGACGTCGAACACCGCGAACGTGCAAGGCGGCGGCGTGCATGCGGTTGGCGGGAGCGGCCACGTGGTCCTGCGCACCGCCATCACCGACAACGCCGCACCGACGGCAGCCGGCCTGTCATGGGTGCCGTTCGGGGATGCCGCCGCCCAGCTCACGATCCGGGATGCGCAGGTACGGCTGAATGCGGCGACCACGGGCCCGGGCGGCATCGGGATCACGCCCGACGGTGCCAACGGCAAGTGCTCGCTGCAGGGGTCCGTCGCGTGCTCCAACTCGCCGCGACCGAACCTCGCCGGCCCCTACACGAACCTCGGCGGCAACACGGTCTGCGACTGTGCCGGGGACCTGAACCAGGACGGCGTGGTGAACGGCGTCGACCTCGGCATCCTGCTCGGCGCATGGGGAACTTGCGGTGCGGGGGCATGCCCGGCCGACCTGAACCAGGACGGCGCCGTCACCGGCATGGACCTGGGCATCCTGCTCAACGACTGGGCGGGCTGCCCGTGACCGCACATCCTCGAAGAACTCCGGAGCGACACGCCATGAAGCACACGATCCTCGCCGCCTCGATCGCCACGACCTTCGCCGGCAGCGCCGCCGCCGACTTCGTCGGGTGGACCGCGAACGTCCGCCCGGTGACGGGCGGCTTCCTCATCAACGTCTTCGCCGCCACGGACAACCCCGGCGACGTGCTGCTGAATCGCTACGGCGGCCTCGCCGGCCCCTCGGCCGGGTACATCGTGACGAACGCCGCCGGAGGCTTCCGCCATGGCACGGGTGCGCAGGCGACGTTCGCGCCTGCGGGCAACCAGGGCTGGACCAGCCTCGACAGCTTCCTCACGGTCGGTGGAGCGCTCGTCGGCGGCGCGGAGTGGACCGCGAATCCGGCGACCGCCGGAGACCCGACGTGGTCGGTCTCCTACTTCGACACCGCGCTCGGCAGCACCGAGACGGTCAACGCCTTCTCGACGCCGTCGAACTCCACGGGATTCACGAACCCGTACCTGAGCGCGATTCCGCCTGCGGCGGGCTGGTACATCGGCGGCATCACCGCGGAGGCACGGAGCCTCGCGAGCCTCGCGAACCGGGTCGCCAGCACCGGACCGGCGGCGGCCGCCGCCACGCACGGCATGCTCGTGGCACAGCTCTACGTCACCGACACCGCATGGAACCGCACGGTGTCGTGGCGCCTGGGTGCCAGCATGCGTCGCCCCGACGGCTCGCTGAGCCAGGGAACGTTCGAGTTCGTCATCCCCGTGAACCCCTGCGTCACGGACATGGACAACGACGGCCTCCTCGACTGCGACGACCAGTGCCCGGACGTCCCGGGCACGGCGGCGTGCAACGGCTGCCCGCCGAATGTCTGCGGGACCTGCGGCCCCGCCCCCGACGCCGACGGCGATGCGGTGCCGGACTGCATCGACAACTGCCCCACGGTCGCCAATCCCGGCCAGGCCGATTGCAACGGCAACGGCATAGGCGAGGCGTGCGAATCCTTCGCCGACTGCAACGGCAACGGGCTTCCCGATTCTTGCGACATCGCCTCGGGAACAAGCAGCGACATCGACGCCAACGGCGTGCCGGACGAGTGCAAGCCCGACTGCAACGACAACGGCCTTCCGGACGGCTGGGAGATCGCGACCGGACGGGTGCCGGACTGCGACAACGACGGAATCCCGGACACATGCCAGGGCGCGGTGGAGGTGGAGGCGACGTCGCCGGACCTCGGTGCCCCCTCCGGATCCCAGGAAAGGGTCCACGCGTTCGAGGGACTGCCGTTCGCAACCGGGCCGGTCACCATCCGCGTCGAGGCGCGGGGCGACCTGAACCAGGCGAGCGAATACGGGGACGTCATCGTCGGAAGCGGAACTCCGCGCCGGGTGTTCGGTCCCGAGGGCAATGACTGCCCGGCGACCCCGGACGTGGCCGTGGTGACCGTGCCCGCCGCGGAGTTCAACGCGGCGTTCGGCGGCGATGGCCGCGTCGCCATCCGACTGGCCTGCCCGCCGACGGTCGACGGTTCGGAATGCGGCAAGAACGGCCTCACGCGGTTCTCGCTCGAGTACTTCGGGATCGGCCCGGGAAGCGACTGCGACAACGACCGGATCCGAGACCGGTGCGAGATCGCCTCCGGCGGTGCCGCGGACTGCAACGGCAACGGCCGGCCGGACAACTGCGACATCGCGTCGGGCGAGGCGGTCGACTGCGATTCCGACGGCATCCCGGACTCCTGCGAGCTCGCGGGGAACCCGTCGCTCGACTGCAATGGCAACGGCATCCTGGACAGCTGCGACCTCGCTGCCGGGAGCCCGGACATCGACGGCAACGGCAAGCCGGACGACTGCCAGACGGTGACGGTGCCGGGGCAGTTCCCGACCATCCAGGCGGCGATCGCCTCGGCGCCGACGACGGAGATGCGGATCGTCCTCGTCGCGCCCGGGACGCATCCGGGCCCGATCGACTTCCTCGGCAAGCCGGTGATCGTGCGCGGCGAGTCGGCGGCGACGACCGTGATCCAGGGAACCGGCGGTGCCACCGCCTCCGTGGTCCGCTTCTCGGGCGGCGAACCGGCGATCGCGGCACTCGAGCGCGTCACGGTGCGGGGCGGGACGACGGGATCGCCGCTTCCCGGCAGCCCGCAGTTCCTCGTCGGCGGCGGCATCCAGAGCTATCAGAGCGCGGCGAGCGTGCGCGACTGCGTCATCGAGCAGAACTTCGCGTCGTTCGGCGGAGGCGGCTACTGGCTGGCATCGACGGGGCGCATCGAGCGCTGCACGTTCCGCGCCAACGGCTCGGGGTCAGACGGGGGCGGCATCCAGCTGTTCGGCGGCTCGGTCACGGTGACGGACACGGTCATCGAGAACAACGCCTGCAACAGCCGCGGCGGCGGCATGCATGCCGTGGACGGGCGGCCGACCCTCCTGCGCACGATCATCCGCAACAACCAGAGCAGCAACGTCGTCGGCGGGCTGTCATGGGTGCCGTTCGGATCGCCGACGGCCTTCATGACGATCCAGGAGAGCCAGGTCACCGGCAACACCGCGGCCATCGTCCAGGGCGGGATCGGCATCCAGTCCGACGGGGCGTCGGTGAAGATCTCGCTTGCCGGGACCACGGTCTGCAACAACGTCCCGCGCCCGAACATCTCGGGGGCATGGACAAACCTGGGCGGCAACACCGTCTGCGTGTGCGCGGGTGACCTGAACGACGACCAGGCGGTCAACGGCAACGACCTCGGGATCTTCCTGGCGGCATGGGGGCCATGCGTCTCCAGCGACTGCCCGACCGACTTCAACCAGGACGGGGTGACCGATGGCCTCGACCTCGGGTTCATCCTGAGCCGCTGGGGAAGCTGCCCGCCGTGAGCGGGTCGGCAGGACGCTGACGACCCCCATCGCACCGAACGCGCGGGGCGGGCCTGCGGCACAATGCCCGCATGCCCGCCCCGCTGCCGCCTGCCGATCTCGAGTGGCGCGACGGCGTGCCGTGGTCGCGGGCGTTCGGGGACGCGTACTGGTCGCGGCATGGCGCGCGCGCCGAGCGGGAGCACGTGTTCCTGCGCGGGCAGGGGTTCGGTGCGGCGGACGATGCCGACCCGGGTCGCTGGCACGACCGACGGCGGTGGACGATCGGCGAGCTGGGTTTCGGCGGCGCGGTGTCGTTCCTCTGCGCGTGGGCGGCGTTTCGGCGGCACGCGGCCGCGGGTGCGCAGCTTGACTGGGTGAGCGTGGAACTGGCGCCGCTCGACGGCGACGACCTGCGGCGCGTCGCGCTGGCGGACCCGGCGATGGCGCCGCTTGCGACGTTCGTCGACGAGCTGTGCGCCGCGCTCCCGCCGCGCGTGCCCGGCATCCACCGCCGCGCGCTCGAAGGCGGGCGCGTTCGGCTCACGCTCCTCCTCGGCGACGTGCTGGAACTGCTGCCGGAAGTCGAGTTCGCGGCGGACGCGTGGTGCCTCGACGGCTTCGCGCCGGACCGCAATCCGGCGATGTGGTCGGACGAGGCGGTCGCCCAGGTGGCGGCCCACGCGCGCATCGGGACGACCGCCGCCACCTACGCCGCCGCATCGGCGTTGGGCAACCGGCTCGATGCGCACGGCTTCGGGGTGAAGCGTCTGCCCGGCGCGCACGGCAAGCGCGAGATGATCGCGGCGCGGCTCGTGCGCACGCCGGAACGGGCCGCGATTCGGGCGCTTCCTGCGTGGTTTTCGATGCCGGCTGCGACGACTGCAACCGACGCACCGCGCATGCGCGCCGTCGTCATCGGCGCAGGCCTCGCCGGCGCCGCCGCCGCGCGCGCACTCGCCACCCGCGGCCTCGCCGTCGAGGTGACCGATGCACGCGCGCCCGCGTCCG
>CAYTYU010000120.1:0-7168 GCA_964440815.1 uncultured Chitinophaga sp. | reverse complement strand
CAGGTGACGAACGTGGCCAGACGGTGATTCATGGAGTGCTCCGGGTTGCTCAGGCGCTGCACTTTCCCCAGGGAAAGTCCATCGACCGGGACTCTATCAGCATGCCCCGCGGTTGAGCAGCAAACGGGGTTCAGATAGCGTCGGCGGGCCCTTGATGGCGCGGATCTCCACCGACCGCAACGGACCGACGCCACCGATTGCGGTGGCCGTTGCGGCGGCGATCGGCATCGTCGGCGCGGCCGGATGCTGGATGTCGGGCCAACTGTCCCCGGAAGGCAGCGTGACGTTCGGCACCTTCCTGATGACGGGGCTGCTCTGGGTGAGCGGCGCCATCCCGCCGTACGTGGCCGGCGTTGCCGGCGCCGCCATCCTGTCCGCCGCGATCCCCACCGGGCTTCTTGCCGCTGACTCGGCGCCGAGCGTGCCATGGATGGAGGTCGTGCGGCAGGCCGTCTCGCCCGCGGTGGTGATGACGCTCGCGGGCATGATGCTCGCGCTCGCCGCCGCGCGGACCGGCATGGACCGGGTGATCGCCGAGCGGCTGCTTGGCCCGACGCTCCACCGGCCCGCGGCACTGCTGGCCTCGGTGCTCGCCTCGGGCGCACTCCTCAGCATGTTCATGAGCAACACCGCGACGGCCGTGCTGCTCCTGGCCATCGTCGTGCCGATCGTGGCGCCGATGGGGCGCGAGTCGCCGGCGGCACGCGCCGTGGTGCTCGCGGCCGCGCTTGGTGCCGCGGTCGGAGGGCTGGCGACCCCAATCGGCACCAGCCCGAACGTCATCGCCTACGGCCTGATCCGCGAAGCCGGACTGCAGGTCGGATTCCTGCAGTGGGCGGCCGTCGGCCTGCCGGTCGCCGTGGCGGTCCTGCTGTGCGGCGCCCTCGTGCTGAGGTCGCTCGCCGACGGGTTCCGCGCATGGACACCGCCGGCACGCGCCCGGAGGCTTCCGCGCCCGGGACTGGCGGGATGGACCTGGTGCGCGGTGTTCCTGGCGACGGTCGTGCTGTGGTCCACGCAGCCTTGGACGGCGATCCCGATCGAACGTGCGTCGCTGCTTCCCATCGTCGCGCTCCCGGCGCTGGGACTGGTGCGCGCCCCGGAGCTGCGGGCGATCGACTGGCGGACCCTGCTGCTCCTCTTCGCCGGCCTCGTTCTCGGCGCGGCGATGGGACGCACGGGCGTCGCGGCGTGGATGGTCGGGTGGTCGGTCCCCGCCGCGGCGCCGGACGCGGTCGTGGTGGCCTCGTTCTGCGCGGTGTCGGTCGTGCTGTCCACCTTCATGTCGAACACTGCCACCGCGAATCTCCTCGTCCCGATGGCGCTCGCCCTGGGCGACCCGGCGCTGGCGCTGCCGTGCGCGCTGGCGTCGGCGCTCGGGTCGTCGCTGGCCGTGGGCCTGCCGGTGTCGACGCCGCCGATGCTCCTGGCTCACGCCACCGGATTCGTCCGCCCGCGCGAGCTGGCCATGCTCGGCGTCGTCATCGGCCTGCTGGGGACGCTTGCCGTCACCGCGTCGATCCGGCTGCGGTGAGGCGGCGATCAGGGACCCACGTGGCCTAGATCGGCGTCTTCACGCCCAGCGCGCGCAGCGCGCACCAGCCGAGGAGCCCCTCGATGACCATGAACATGCCGCCGGCCCACAGGCCCGCGGCCGCCCAGATCGTCTCCGGCGGAACCATCCCGAGATACCAGAGCACGCCGAGCATGAGCCCGGTGGACTCGATCACGGCCCCGATCACGAGGCGCACCTTCCTGCCGCGTTGGTCGATGTTGCAGGTGAGCATGACGGGATGGTAGGTGGCTGTTCGGGAGGGACGCGGGCGACAGCCCCGGTGCCGTGCTCATCGCCGCGCTGCTGTACGCGTACAACGTCGGCGCGTCCGGCGTGTCCTCGGCCACCGTCAACACCGTGACGTTCGCGTCATACGTGTTTCCCAGTGCCCCGGCCCAGACGGTCACGGTGGGGAGCGTCACGTTCACGGAGTCGCCCGGCTACCTGTGGGGCAGCAATTGCCTGGGCGGCCGACGCCGGCGCTAATTGGCTCGCGCCGGCACGCGGGGCCGCAGACCAAGCCGCTGTCGTGCGGCGCGGCGATGCTGCGCGCGCCTACCATCGCCGCCCGATGATCGCCCCGCAGAAGCAGATGACCGGGATGCTCGGCCACCCCGTGGCGGAGAACCCCATCGACCGCATGTTCGACGCGGTCTACGCACACCACGGGCTCCACTGGCAGTTCTGGAAGAACGACATCGCCACCGAGGCCGACCTCGCGCTGGCCGTCAGGGCGCTTCGGCCGCTCGGCTACCGCGGCATGTGCATCACCGTCCCGTGGAAGGTGGCGGTCATCCCCCTGCTCGACGAGGTCGATGCGGACGTGTGCGCCATCGGCGCCGCCAACTACATGACCATCCGCGACGGCCGCCTCGTCGGCCACAACAACGACGGCAAGGGCGTGGTGAAGGCGATCGCGAAGGTCGCGCCGCTGAAGGGCCAGCGCGTGGTGATGCTGGGGGCCGGCGGCGCGGGCCGCGCGATGGCGATGGAGATCGCATGGGCCGGCGCCGCGCACCTGACGCTCGTCACGCGCCGCGAGGAGCAGGGCCGAGAGGTGGCGGGCCGCGTGCATCAGGGCTCCGGCGTGGCGTGCGAGTGGCAGCCGTGGCGCGCGCCCGTGCGATTGCCGGCCGGCACGACGATGCTCATGAACGCGACGCACCTCGGCTGCGCGCCGGACCTCGAGCCGCTTCCCGTCGACTGGGACTCGGTCCCCGCCGGATGCCTGGCCGTCGACGTCATCACGAACCCGCGCATCACGCCGTTCCTGCGAGCGGCGCGCGAGCGCGGCTGCCCGGTGGTCGACGGCGTCGAGATGCTGGTGCAGCTGGCGATGCAGATCTTCGAGGAATGGACGGGCATCCGTGCCGAGGAAGCGGTGTTCCAGCGCGCGGTGGCGGAGGCGCTGGGGGAGTCGAACCCGGCCAAGTGCGGCATCTCCGCGGTCCGTCCCGCGGGCGGGTGAGCGCCGAGGGAGAAGCGAACGCTCCGGCGGGTCTGCGCGACCTCCAGGAAGCGTTGCGCAGCGACCTCGGCGGACTCCAGTCGTCGGGATACGTCAATCCGACGGCCTGGAGGCAATCCGGGGTTGCGGCCGGCGTTGTTCCGCTGCGCACGCACCGATGCGCACGGATGACGCCGGACCGAGACTGCAGCCCCGCTCCCCCGCCCCGATCATCGGGTGCAGCGCCTCGCGTCGCCATCGTCGGCGGCGGGCCGGGAGGCCTCTTCACGGCGTACGAACTGCAGCGACTCGCGGACCGGCCGCTGGAGGTCACGCTGTACGAGGCGTCCGACCGGCTCGGCGGCAAGGTCCAGTCGATGAGATTCCGGTCCGCCGACGTGCGCTACGAGGCGGGCGCCGCGGAGATCTACGACTACTCGCACTTCGGGCACGATCCGCTGCGAGAGCTGGTGGCGGAACTGGGGCTGCCGGTCCGTGCCATGGGTGGGTCGGCGATGATCGCCGACGGGGCCGTCATCGCCAACACCGACGACGTCCGCCATCACATGGGCGCACACGCCCATGCATCGCTGCTTGCCTTCGATCGCCTCGCGCGCGACCGGATGACCCCGCACGAGTTCTACGCGTCCGGCGACGACGACCAGGCGATCGCCGGAATCACCGCGGCGGCATTCGGCACCGTCCTCGGGACGGTCGACAGCGCCTCGGCCAGGCGTTACGTCGAGCACCTGATCCACAGTGACCTCGCGACCGAGCCGGCGCGGACCAACGAGGCCTATGGGCTGCAGAACTACCTGATGAACGACCCGTCCTACATGCGGCTCTACGGCATCGAGGGCGGAAACCAGCGTCTGGTGGACGAGGTCGCGGCGCGGCTGGCATGCACGGTACGAGTCGGGCACCGGGTCGAGTCGGTGGGAGCATCCCCGTCCGGCGGCTTCGTGCTCCGCCACTCGTCGGCGACCGGCCACGCGCAGGATCGGCATGACCTGGTCGTGGTGGCGCTTCCGCACGACCAGCTCCACAAGGTGACGTTCGGCGGCGATCGGCTGCGCGAGGCGGCCGAGCGGCACCGCGCGCACCACGACCATCCCGCGCACTACCTGCGGGCAACCGTCCTGTTCGACCGGCCATTCTGGAAGGAATCCATGGAAGAGTCGTTCTGGATGCTGGACCGGTTCGATGGCTGCTGCATGTACGACGAGTCCTCTCGCAATCCCCTGACCACCCATGGCATCCTCGGCTGGCTCATCGGCGGTGACGCCGCACGCACGCTGGCGATGGATACCGATGACGAGATCGTGCGTGCCGTGCTGGATTCGCTGCCCGCGTTCCTCTCGGCGCAGCTGTCCGCGGGAAGCGCACGGATGATCGAGGCACGCGTTCACCGCTGGACCGGCGCGGTGAGCGCGTTGCCCGGGGGATGGGCGCCGATACCGATCGAACGACGCCACTGCCCCGACCCGGACGGCCACCCCGGCCTCTTCATGGTGGGCGACTATCTCTACGACTCGACCCTGAACGGGGTGCTCGACTCGGCGGAGCGCGTTGCCGGTTGGATCGCCGCGGATCTCGCCGAAGGACGGCTGCCCCGGCGGCACGCAGAGAGGAGTGCCCGAGATGCATGAGGATGCACGATCGGATGTCGGTGGATCGACGGCTCGTGGCGGTTCGATCGAGGGGTTGCCCGCAACGGCCACGGTGGAACGGGCGTTCGACGACCACCTGAACCAGGACGCCATGGAGATCCTCTCGATGCCCGGGGAACATGCCGAGGTTCCTCCTGCCGTCGATGCGTGGATCGACGCGGCTGCCGATTCCGACGCCGGCCCTGCGTTCTGGATGGCGTTCCAGGGGTCGCGGATCCGGTGGTCGCCCAGCCGATGCGCGATCCTCGCGCCGGCGGAACGCCTGGCCGCGATCCGGCGCGCCGTCATCGAGGTCTCGGCGCATGACCGCATGCTCCGGCAGGTGGAACGGACCCTGGAGGCCGCATGGCCCGAGCTCGACACCGATGCACCGCTCGCCTTCGAGTTCGAGGAACGCTCCGTCGGGCGCCGGGATGAGCTGCGCGACCGGCTGAAGCGGGTGCTCCACCTCAGGGCCCGGCTTGCCCGCATCGCGCCCGCCGTGCTCGCGCCGCCGATCTACCCGCCGACCTTGGCCAGCCAGGTCGCCGATCGCCTGCGGGAGCGCCTGCGCATCGTCGCGCGCCACGAAGCCGCGTCCATCCAGGCCGACGTCTTCCGCGACACGTACGACATGTGCGGGCAGCGCGCCAGCGACTTCATGCTGGCGCGGACCGGCCACCGGCTCGAGTGGGTGATCATCGTGCTGCTGGCGGCGCAGCTCCTGCTCTGGGCCTTCGAGTACCTGGCGATGGCCGGCGGATGACGACGCGGCTTGCCTCCATCGACCTGCTGCGCACCATCGCGATCGTCACGATGGTGCTCGTGCACTTCTCCGAGAATCTCTCGGGATACACGCCGCCGCTCGCCGGGCTCGGTGCGCCGCTCTTCGTGTTCCTCTCGGGGACGAGCTACTTCCTGTGGTCCGATGCCCTCGTGGCCCGTGACCTGTCCGATGACGCCATCGCGCGCGTCTCCGTCCGGCGCGGGCTCTTCATCTTCGGGGCGGGGTTCGCCTTCAACCTCTTCGTCTGGCTTCCCGAGGACATCTTCAACTGGGACGTCCTCACCTTCATCGGCTCCGCGCTCGTGATGCTCGCCTTCATGCGTCGGCTGCCCCGGGAAGTGCTGGTGCTGGTCGCCGCGGTGTCGCTGCTGGTCGCGCCGATCCTCCGCGGCATGGCGGGCTACGCCGAGTACTGGGAGAACGGCTACTTCGAGTGTGACCTGACCCTGTCGGACGTGCTGGTCGGGTACCTGGCCACGGGGTACTTCCCGCTCCTGCCGTGGATCACGCTCTCGCTGGCCGGGTACGCCACCGCATCCTGGCTCTTCTCGCGCCGAGCCGGCGGCAGCGGACCCGGGGCCGATCCGCTCCGAATCGCCGCGATCGGCATGGGCTTGGTCGCCGTCTCCGCGGTGCTCCTCCTGGCGCGGCCGTTCCTGGCCGGGCCGGTCGCCGCCGGGATGCTCGGGGGGTGGACGATGTTCCCTCCGACCACGGAGTACGTGACCGGCATGCTCGGCGTGGCGATGGCGTCGCTTGCGCTCGGGCACCGCTTCGTGGACCCAATCGCGGCATCGGGACGCCTGGCGGGGGCGTTCGGCGTCGCCAGGACCTTCAGCCAGTACTCGCTGACCATCTACGTGGTCCATCACGTGGTCCACCTCTGGCCGCTGTGGATCTACGGGTTCACCGCGACGGGGGAGCCAACCGCGTACTGGATGCTCGCCTTGCCCGCAGGCATGTCGCTCGCCCTCGGGGGCGGGTTCCTCGTGGCGTGCTTCCTGGTCCTGCGCACCATCGGGTCACGCCGGACCTTCGGCTTCGAGGCGCTGATGCGCTGGGTGTGCGGCTGAGGGCGCGCCGCTTTCGCGGTCGCGTCGTGAAGTAGGGAGAGCGAAACGGGTCTCGAACAGGCGAGTTGGGTTTCGAATCGCTTAGAGAGCGAGATACCACTTCAGCGCGTCGGGGACGGGGTTGCGGATCGGAGGGTGACCTCGTTGCACTCCGTACAATCGGTTCCTCAAGGGCCGCAGTCCGGCAATTCCGCGGTCATCCACGAACCACCATCGAAAGGCCCGCTCCATGACCGACCCCAGCGCACCCCCGGTCCAGTTGGTTCCAGGCAACTCGCTGATCACCGAGACGCCGGAAGAAGGCCGCCAGTTGGCCATCAAGATGGCGCGCCTGGTGATCAAGGCGACGCAGCCCGATGCGGCGGCGCGCGAGCGACTGCGCCCCGTCTACGCGGATGACCCGGCCATGCTGATCGCCATCGGCCACACCGTGGCCCTGGAGTTCGCCACCATCGCCGCGGCGAACAAGTACTGGACCTGAGACGATGCGCGTCGGCGCGGTTCGCCGAACAGGACACCACACCATGCATGTCACCACTCAGACGAGCGACGACACCCTGGTCGTTGTACTGCACGGCCATCTGGACGCAACCACCGCCCCAACGCTCGAGGCGCAGCTGCCAGCGCAGGGCATGCGCGAGCTGGTGCTGGACTTGG
>CAYTYU010000119.1:0-7183 GCA_964440815.1 uncultured Chitinophaga sp. | reverse complement strand
ACCCGGTGCGCACGGCCTCGCCGGCGGCCGCGCGCGCCCCGCGCACCGGGTCCTGGTCGTGCCCGCCCAGGGCGCCGAGCGCGGCGGAGATGCGGCGGCGCTCGGCGCCGCGCGTGTAGGCCATGAACGCCGCGAAGGCCATCGCGCCCACGGCGACCGCCGCCGCCCCGATGAAGGGCATGAACCAGCCGGCAGCCTCCGTCTCCTGCGCCATCGTGGGCAGGCTACTCCGCCGCCACGAGGCTCTCGGCGAACCGGTAGCCGATGCCGCGCACCGTCTCGACGCAGCCGGCGAGGTCGCCGAGCTTCTTGCGAAGTGCCGTGACGTGGACGTCGATCGTCCGGCTCGAGAGCACCACGTTGCGCCCGTGCACGGCGGCGATGATCTGGTCGCGCGTGCGCACGAACCCGGGACGCTGCGCGAGATGGTTGAGGATGCCGTACTCGGTGACCGTCAGGTCGACCTGCTTGCCGTGCACGATGACGACGTGGCGGTCGTTGTCGACCACCAGCGCGCCCTCCAGGCGCGAGTAGCGGTCGGACCCTTCCTGCGGGGGCAGCTCGACCGCGCGGCGCAGCACGGCCTTCACGCGCGCCATCAGGATCTTCGGGCTGAAGGGCTTCACGACGTAGTCGTCGGCGCCCGTCTCCAGGCCCGCGACCACGTCGGACTCCTCGCCCTTGGCTGTCACCATCACGATGCTGACGTCCTTCGTCTCCGGCCACTGCTTCATGCGCCGGCACACCTCGATGCCGCCGACGTCCGGCAGCATGAGGTCGAGGATCACGAGCTCCGGCGGGTCCTTGCGGACGAGGTCGAGTGCGAGGCGCCCCGACGGGACGGTCTGGGCGTCGAGGCCCTCGCGTTCGCAGTGGAACTTCACGAGTTCGGCGATGTCGGGCTCGTCCTCGACGATGAGGACCCTGGTGTTTGCCATCGTCAGTTCTCGGGCGCGATCTACGGATCATTCCTGGCCGACCGTGGCCTGGACGAGTCAGGAGTCTCCCCTGCGATCGTAAAGGTTGGGTTCAAGGATGGTCAGGCCGGGGTGATTCCCGCGGAAATCCACGCACCGGAGCGGAGGTGCGGGTGTCCGGAGGCCCCGGTGACGACGGGGAGAGAGGCCGGCACGCCGTCCTGCGCGAGCGCCCCGAGCACGGCCCAGCCGATGGCCTCGCGGTGGGATGCG
This sequence comes from uncultured Chitinophaga sp., assembly GCA_964440815.1. Lineage (GTDB taxonomy): Bacteria > Planctomycetota > Phycisphaerae > Phycisphaerales > SM1A02 > UBA966. The sequence goes on along the minus strand of CAYTYU010000119.1, from coordinate 5,993 downwards.
GGGATCCCGGCCGAATCGGACATGGACACGGGCACCATCGCGGCGCGGGCGATCGCGGCGACCAGCGGCCGGTGACGCGTGCCGCCCCCCGCAATCACCGCATCGGACACGCCGCCCGCGGCGATCGCCGCCCCGATCGCCGCACCGACCGCGGCGGCGACGCTCGCAAGCAGGTCCTCGGGCGCGAGTCCCGCCGCCGCATGGTCGACGATCGCGAATTGCTCGTCGCCGGTGCCGAGGCTTCGCGGCCGGTTGCCCGGGGCGAGGGCGGTGCGCAGGGCAGCGACGGTCGATTCATCGGGCGTGCCGCGCGCGGCCGCCGCGCCGTCGGCGTCGAAGTCCCGGCCGAGCGCACGGCGCGCCGCGTGGTCGAGCAGCTGGTTGCACGCGCACAGGTCGGCGCCGCGCACGCGCGCGACGTCTGCCTCGGGGTCGGGGCCGCAGGGCGGCAGCACGGTGGCGTTCGCGAAGCCGCCGAGGTTCACGACCGCCCGCGCGTGCGCGGCGCGGAACAGCACCCAGTCGGCGAGCGGCGTGAGCGGCGCGCCCTGGCCGCCGTGCGCGAGGTCCGTGCCGCGCAGGTCGAATGCGACGGCGCATCCGAGCGCACGCGCGACCGGGTGCGGATTGATGAGCTGCCAGCTCGCGGGCGGCTGGTGGAAGACCGTCTGGCCGTGCACGGCGGCGAGGTCGATGCTCGACACGCCTGCCGCGTCGAGCAGGACGCGCGCCTCGCGCGCGTGCAGCTCGCCGAGCCCGAGCGCGAGGCGCGCGAAGTCGCCGGCCGTCATCGGCGCCTGCGTCGCCGCGGCGCGCAGCCGCGGGGCGAGGTCTCCCAGTCCCGCCGACCGCGTGGCGATCGTCTCGGCGCGCATCGAGAGGCCCGAGCCCTCGATCCGCACGAGCGCGAGGTCGATGCCGTCGATGCTCGTGCCGGTCATCGCGCCGAGGACGAGCCGGGTCCGTTCCATGGGCGGGATCCTCGCCGTCGCGGGGTCCGGGGTCAAGCAGCCGGGGCGGGTGCAGGGGGCCCGGGCGTAGACTGCGCGTCCCATGCCCCGTTCCCTCGTCACCGGCGGCGCCGGCTTCCTCGGTTCCCACCTCTGCGACTCGCTCCTTGCGTCCGGCCACGAGGTGATCTGCCTCGACAACCTGTTCACCGGGCACCGGGACAACGTCAGGCACCTGCAGGGGCGGAAGGACTTCACCTTCGTCGAGGCCGACGTGGTCGAGCCTTTCGACTTCAAGGTGGACTTCATCTGGAACCTCGCGTGCCCGGCCGCGCCCGGCCACTACCGCTACAAGCCCGTCAGCACCACGATGACCTCGGTGATGGGCACGCTCAACTGCCTCGAGCTCGGCCGCCGCACCGGCGCGCGCGTGTTCCACGCCTCCACCAGCGAGGTGTACGGCGACCCCGAGGTGCACCCGCAGCCCGAGTCCTACCGCGGCTGCGTCAACCCGATCGGCCCGCGCGCCTGCTACGACGAGGGCAAGCGCTGCGCCGAGACGCTCTGCTTCGACCACCGGCGCATGCACGGCACGTCCATCAAGGTGGTGCGCATCTTCAACACCTACGGCCCGCGCATGCACCCCTACGACGGGCGCGTCGTGAGCAACTTCATCCGCCAGGCCGTGTGCGGCGAGCCGCTCACGATCTACGGCGACGGCATGCAGACGCGGTCCTTCTGCTACGTGTCGGACCTGATCGACGGCTTCCGCCGGCTGATGGACTCGCGCGAGGACTTCACGGGCCCGATGAACCTCGGAAACCCCGGGGAATTCACGATGCTCGAGCTCGCCAAGCTCGTCGAGCGACATGCCGGCCGGCACGTCACGCTCGAGCACCGCGCGCTTCCGAAGGACGACCCGACTCGTCGCCAGCCGGACATCGCGCTGGCGAAGAAGGAGCTCGGATGGCAGCCGACGGTGCCGCTCGCCGAGGGCATCGTGCGCACCATCGAGTGGTTCCGCTCGATCAACCTGGCGGACTACCCGCCGCCGAGCCCGTACGTGATGCAGCCCGAGGCGCAGAAGGCGGGCTGACCAGGAGCGCCTGCAGCCGGCTCCACCGGCCGCCGGGCGCACCGGGCACGGGCACGTCGAAGGCACGCGGGTTCCACCCCGCGGCGGCCACCAGTTCGCGCGCGCGCAGGTCGGCCGACGCGACGTCCTCGGCCGACGGCGAGCGCACCGAGTCGAGCGTCGCGCGCACCACCGAGGCGTAGCCGTCGTTGGCGAAGTCGAGGAGCCGGGTGCGCGCACGCGCCATGGCGTCCGCCAGCAGGTCCTCGGGGACCTCCGAGAGCGCGGCCCCGATCGTCGCGTCGAGCGCGCCGGCGGCCTCGAGGTGGAGCACCTGGAGCATCGGGTTGAAGCGGTCGCCGCCGGCCGCGAGCGCCGCACGCCGGCCGTGACGGGCCTCGACGCGCGCCACCGCGCGCGCAAGGACGATGGCGAGCTCGTGCTCGTTGCGCAGCGTGCGCAGCTGGCCGTCCGAGACGACCACGGGCCCGCCGGGGATGGCGATCGCCTGCGAGGGGGCATCGCCCTCGACCACCACGAAGGCGAGCCCGATCGACGGGAAGGGCGCGGTCGACTGCGCGGCGACGCGGTTGCCGACCCACGAGACGTACGCAACGCGCGCATCCTCGGGCGGAAGCGACGCCGTCCCGTGCAGGCACGCGGCGAGGCACGCGCGCCCGAGGACCCGCTCGTCGGCCGGGGTGAACGGCCGCGGGCGCGAGGCGTCCTCCACCAGCGCGTCGACGGCCATGGTGATGCCGGCCGAATCGCCGACGCCGATCGTCAGCGCGCCCCAGAGGTGCCCGGGGCCCTTGCCGTTGAACTCGGGCGCGATGATGTCGGCGGCCTCGGTGCGCGCCTCGGCCACGCGCGCGGCGAGCGCGGGGTCGAGCGACTCGAGCGCCGGGGTGCTCGCGGCCGCGAGCGTTGCGTCGCGCACCGGGCCCGCGAACGGGTCCCCCGACGGACGGACGAATCGCGGCGGCACGGCGGCGATCGCGATCACGGCGTCCGCCGCCGCCTCGTCGGAGGCGGCGAGCGCGGGCGCGCCGTCGATGGCGCGCGACGAGCCGGGCTTCGGCGCCTCGGTCGTGGCGAGGATCGACCGGCGCTCGAGCGCAAGCGCATCGCCGCCCTGCGCGCGCAGCACGGGATCGATCAGCGAGCGGGCCGGCATCCAGCCGGAGGTGCGCCCGGCCTCGACGCGGACCCATGCGGGGATCTCGTCGCCGGGGAACGCCTCGTTCATCATCGCGCCGTCAGGGACGCGGACCGTGGCGCCGCGTTCCACCACGCGCACGCACGCGCCCTCGGGCAGTCGCGCCAGGGGCTTCGAGCGCGCATCCGGGCGCTCGAACAGCACCGTGACGGCCGACGACACCTGCATCACGCCGGGCGATGGTTCGGCCAGCGGCGCCGTCGAGGCGCAGCCGGCGACCAGCGGGACCGCAAGGACGAGGGCGGCAGCACGGGCGGCGTGGCGCATGGGGGCGGGATCGTATGAGGGGCGTGTGAGCATTCGGTTGGGACCGCCCGCCGTCGCCCCCGCCTGCGGGACTAACACGATCTGAACGCATTCCGAGCAATTCGCTTGTGGCGCGTCCCTACCTTGCGCCTCGCCATGCAACGAATCCTGAACGTGTTCGGCGCCCGCGTGCCTGCCCGTGCCGCCGCTGCCGGCGTGCTTGCCCCGGCGCTCGCGGCGCTCTCGATCGGCGCGCCCCAGGGCGCACCGCCCGCCGCCGCGACCGACGGCACGCGCCAGCCCACGCTCGAGGAAACGCGGCTCACGCTCGCCAAGTGGATCGAGACGCAGCAGATCATCGGCAAGGAACGAAACGACTGGCAGCAGGGCAAGGAGATCCTGCAGGGGCGCATCGACCTCGTGGGCAAGGAGGTCGGCGTCCTCAAGGAGCGCATCCGCCAGTCCGAGGAGGCCGTGGCGCAGTCCGACCGCAAGCGTGACGAGCTGGTCGCCCAGGACACCGAGCTGAAGGCGCTCGGCGAGCAGCTCGCCAATGCCGCGACCGTGATGGAGGAGCAGGTCCGCGCGCTCCTGAAGCAGCTGCCCGAACCGGTGAAGGGGCGCATCGCGCCGCTCGTCGAGCGCATGCCGGCCGACCCGGCCGCGACGCGGGTGACGCCCGCCGAGCGCTTCCAGAACGTGCTGGGCATCCTGAACGAGGTCAACAAGGCGAACTCCGAGATCTCGGTCGCCTACGAGATCCGAATGCTTGCCGACGGCTCGTCGAGCGAGGTGCAGGTGATCTACCTCGGCCTCGCGCAGGCCTATTTCCTGAGCCCCAAGGGCGAGGCCGGCATCGGCCGCCCCACCGAGGACGGCTGGAAGTGGGAGCCCGCGCCCGGCGCCGCCAACCAGATCCTGCTCGCGCTCGAGGTGATCGAGGGCAAGCACGTCCCGACCTTCGTCCCGCTTCCCATCAAGATCCGATGAACATCCGACCCGCCATCGCCCTCACCGTGGTCGCGATCCTCGCGGCCGTCCCGTGCGCGTCGGCCATGCAGGATGCCGCGCCCGGCGACGCCGGCCCCGGCGTCATGGGTCGCGCCTCGCGCAACGCCGAGGCCGAGCTCGCCAAGAGCGTCGCCGAGCTCAACGGGATGCGCGCGCGCATCGCCGAGGAGAAGCTGCCGATGGCCCAGAAGCTCACAGAGCTCGAGGAGTCGGTGGTGCAGCTGCGGCGCGAGAGCGACCGGGTGCAGCGCCTCGTCGACGCCGGCGCGCTCGAGATCGCCACGATCCAGGCGCGCATCAAGGGCCGCCAGGACGAGCTCAGCTACGTCCAGAACCTGCTCGACGAGTACGTGCGCACCTTCGAGACCAAGATCGGCACCGGCGAGCTGCAGGTCCTCGGCGACCAGATCGAGACCGCCAAGCAGGCCGTCGAGAACAAGACGCTCACCCCCACCGAGCGCACCTCGCGCCAGACGGCGTTCGTCAGCCTGACCCTGAAGCGCCTCTTCGACATGGTGGGCGGCAACCGCTTCGCGGGCGTGGGCGTGGACACGCTCGGCTCCGTGATGCAGGGGCAGTTCGCCATGATCGGCCCGGTGTCGCTCTTCCGCTCCGACAGCGGGGTGGGCGGCGTGGCGGTGCCCCAGGTCGGGTCGGCGAACCCGCTGGTGCGGCCGCTCGAGGGCTCGATGGAAGGCGCGATCGGCGAGCTGGTGGAGTCGGGCGAGGGCACCCTCCCGCTCGACCCGTCGCGTGGCGGCGCGCTGAAGGCCCTGGTCCAGAAGGCGAACCTCGTCCACATCTTCATCAAGGGCGGCCCGATCATGTGGCCGATGCTGCTCGCCTCGGTGATCGCCCTCGCGGTGGTCATCGAGCGCGTCCTGTTCCTGGTGATCGACCAGGCCCGGCGCAGCCCGAAGACGGTGATGCGCTTCTTCACCGAGGTGTCGAAGGGGAACATCGACGGCGCGATCGCGATCTCGAAGCAGTCGAAGGACGCCGTGGTCACCACCATGGGCTTCGCGCTCGAGCACCGCGACCAGTCGCTCTCGCACGCGCTCACCTATGCCGAGACGCGCGCCGTCAAGCGCTACCGCCGCGGCATCGCGGTGCTGGACACGGTGATCACGCTGGCGCCGCTCCTGGGCCTCCTGGGCACGGTGACCGGCATGATGGGCTCGTTCGCCGTGATCGGCGGCGACCTGAGCTCGCCGGGCGCGATCACCGGCGGCATCGCCGAGGCGCTCATCGCCACGGCGTTCGGCCTGATCATCGCGATCGTGTGCCTCATCCCCTTCAACTACCTGAACAACCGCATCGAGGGAATCGAGACTGAGCTCCTCGCGGCGGGCGAGCAGCTGAAGCTCCTGATCGAGGGACGCGCCGCGGCGCGCCCCGCGGCGGAGCCGAAGCCCGAGGCGGCCCCCGCCGCCGTCGCCGCCATCGCGGTCCCGGCCGTCGCCGGGGCGGGAGGGGCCTGACGTGGCCGGCG
>CAYTYU010000118.1:0-7198 GCA_964440815.1 uncultured Chitinophaga sp. | reverse complement strand
CCCCTGCGCCACCAGGCCTCGCTTGCCCTCGACCGACCGCTCGTACTCGGCGTAGGCCGCCTGCGCGAACTCCACGCGGCGGCGCGCCTCGTCCTCGCGCACGCCGAGCGATGCCTCGGCGGCGCGGATCGCGCCGTCCTCGGCCTTCAGCATCGCGAGGTGCTGCTCCTTCAGGCGCACGACCGCCGCCTCGGCATCGGCGCGCTGCGCCTCAAGCGCGGGATTCGCGATCACCGCGATGACGTCGCCCTGCTGCACCACGTCCCCGGGCTTCACGCGTACCTCGGCGATGCGGCCGTCGGCGGGGCTCTCGGCCGCCACCACCATCGTGCCCTCGATCAGGATCCCGGTCCCGCGGACGGTCAGCGGCACGCGCCCGAGGAATCCCCAGGCGAGGAGCGCGGCGCACAGCACGCCGCCGCCTGCAACGAGCAGCCAGAGGCGCGCGGAGACGATCGGCGCCACCTGGTTGATGCGGTCGGACGCGGCGACGGAGTCGACCGCGCGGTCGCGGAACATGTGGTCCTCGCCATCCATGGCTTCGGCCGCCGCATCGTAACGCACCGCGGGGCCGCGCCCGCCGGCGGCGTCAGGCGCGCGCGGTCCAGCCGTAGGTCGCGTAGGCGTGCGCGAACGTCCCGTCGGGCCGGAGCTCGATGCGGCCATAGCCGGGGTCGATGCCCTCGACCGACCCCTTCCACCACGCGCCGCTCACCGCCCCGTCGCAGACGTAGGACACGCCGTCCACGTCGCACCGGTCGAGGAGGTGCGTGTGCCCGCCGAGGCACAGCTTCACGTTGCCCGAAGCCTTGAACAGGTCGTGCAGCACCGTGGCGTCGGTGTGCATCTCGGCGTGGGTGATCACGGTGTCGGTGCCGTTCTGGGCGCGCGGCCGCGGGGCGCCGTAGGTGAGCGCGGTGATCGACAGGATGGGGATGTGCGACACCACGCAGACGTGGGTCGACTTCGGCGTCTCGGCCAGGAGCTTGGTGAGCCAGTCGAACTGCTCGTCGTCGAGGCAGGCCGTGTAGCCGTCGTCCTTCGGCTGCACGCTGTCGAGGCACACGAAGCGCCACGCGCCGCGGTCGAAGCTGTGGAAGGTGCGAGGCACGCCGAACAGGTCGCACGCGAACTTCTTCCCCCAGTCGGCCTCGGTGCCGGTGGTGCCGCTGCGCGCCCGCTGCCAGCCGAAGATGTCGTGGTTTCCCGTCACGTGCTGCACGGGCACCGAGCACTCGCGGGCCAGCGTCTGGCGGAAGAGCGTCCGCAGCTCGTCGGCGCGGCCGCGCTTGGCCTCGAACACGTCCATCACCGAGTCGCCGCCGGTGATCAGGAGGTCCGGCTTCCATGCCTGTGCATGTGCCAGCGCCGCGGCCATGCCGGCTTCCGCGCCGCGCTCGGGCTGGACGTGGATGTCGGTGAGATGCGCAAGGCGGATGGTCGTGCGTGCGGCATCGCCACCGGCGGTCGGCGCCGCGGCGGCGGCAGGCGACTGCGCACCGGACGCGCGGCCAAGGGCCAGCGCGCCGGCGCCGCACGCCGCGGTGGCCAGGAAGGAGCGGCGGTCGACATGGGCGCGGGCGATTCGTTCGTCGTGCATGGGGACACGTTCTACCGCCAATCGCAGGGGGCATCCGTACACTCGGCCCCCATCGTGGAACACCTGCGGACCATCGGCGCTCCCGTCCTGAACACGCTCTTCACCGCACGTGCGGGCGAGGTGCGGCTCGGCCAGCGCGCGCGGCCCGTCGGCCCGGACGGCGCGCTGCCGGATGGGGCGCGCATCGCGGTCCTCGGCGTGGCCGAGGACTTCGGCGTGCGTGCGAACCTCGGCCGGCCCGGCGCACGCCGCGCGTGGCGCGCCTTCCTGCCGCGGTTCCTCGCCATGCAGTCGAACCGCTTCCTCGACGGCGCCGAGATCGCCATCGCCGGCACCGTCGAGGTGCGCGACCTGCGCAAGGCCACGCGCGGGCTCGACGCGACGATCGGCGGGCCGCGCGCCCGCGCCGATGCGCTCGAACGGCTGCGGCAGGCCACCGCCGAACTCGACGCGCGCGTCACCGCGGTGGTCGAGCACCTGCGCCGCGCCGGCTGCGTGCCGATCGTCGTGGGCGGCGGGCACAACAACGCCTACGGCATCCTCGCCGGCTGCGCGCGCGCCGCAGGCAGGCCGCTTGGCTGCGTCAACGTCGACCTGCACGCCGACCTGCGCCCCCGCGAGGGCCGGCACAGCGGCAACGCCTTCTCGTACGCGCGCCACGACGGGCATCTTGCCCGCTACGCCGTGCTCGGCATGTCCGAGGCTTCGGCGACCCAGGCCATCTGCGAGGCGATCGACTCGGATGCCGCCACGCTTGCCGTCACCTTCGAGTCGATGCTGCGCGGCGCATGCACGTCCGCGTCCATGGCCGCCGCCGGCGCGGCGCACGTGGCCGGCATGCCATGCACGCTCGAGCTCGACGTCGACGCCGTTGCACAGGCGCCCGCGAGCGCGGCGGCGGCGAGCGGCTTCTCTGCCGCCGAGTTCCGTGCGATCGCGATGCAGGTGGCGTCCGCCGTCGACCTGCACGCCGTGCACGTGGCGGAAGCCGCGCCGGGCCGTGGCCCGTGGCCCGACGAGATGCTCGGCAAGTTCGTGGCCGAGGTGGTGCGCGACATGGCCACGGCCGTGGCCGCGCGCCCCGCCGCCGGCATCACGCGCTGACCGCGGGCACGAACGCGAAGCGCTCGGCGTCGAAGAGGCCGCGGTCGCCGAGCTTCAGTGCCGGAATCACCAGGAGCGACATGAACCCAAGCGTCATGTACGGTGCGCGGAGCGGGGATCCGAGCGATTGCGCGCGTGCCGTGAGCCGGCCGTAGGCAGCCGCCACCTCCTCCGCCGGCCGGTCGGACATCAGCCCGGCGATCGGAAGCGGAAGGACCTCGGCGGGTGCACCGTCCCCGCCGACGACCGAGAGCCCGCCGCGCGCCGCGAACACCGCGTTCACCGCCTCGGCGAGCGCCGCAGGGGACGCGCCCACTGCCACCACGTTGTGGCAGTCGTGCGCGACGCTCGAGGCGATGGCACCCGCGCGCAGCCCGAAGCCGCGCACCATGGCGACGGCGACCGGTGCGGGGGCGTAGCGATTGACGACCGCGATGGCCAGGAGGTCCTGCGACGGGTCCGGTTCGACCGCCCCGCGGCGAGCGATGGCCGGAACGTCCTCGCGTCCCGTGATGATCTGCCCGTCCGTCGCCACGATCGCATGCACGGTGACGCGGGCGCCGTCCGGCGACCCGGCCGGCGCGCGCACCACGAAGTCCTCGGGCACGCAGGTCCGCGCGATGAACGCATTCGGCGTGCGCGAGGCACGCGGCGGGACGAGCGACCGGCCATCTTTCGCCACCTGCATGCCCGCGATCCAGGTCGTGCGCGGCCGGAACGACTGCAGGTCCTCGACCAGCACCATGTCGGCGCGGTCTCCGACCTGCAGCAGGCCGCATGGCAGTGCGTAATGGCGGATCGGACTCAGCGTCGCCGCCCGCAGCGCCACCATCGGGGCGATCCCCTTCCCCACCGCGCGCGCCAGCAGTCGGTCGACGTGCCCCGCCAGCAGTTCGTCAGGATGCGAATCGTCGGTGCAGAACATGCACTGGTCGGGGTGCGTCCGCAGCATGGGCCACAGCGCCTCGAAGTTGCGCGCGGCGCTGCCCTCGCGAATCAGGATCCGGACGCCGAGCACCGCCTTCCCGATCGCCTCGTCCAGCGCGAAGCACTCATGGTCCGTGGAGATGCCGCGCGCGAAGTAGGCCTCCGCGTCCGAGCCGCGAAGCCCCGGAGCATGCCCATCGACCGGCTTGCCGAGCGCATGCGCGGCCGCGATCTTCGCGAGCACCTGCGGATCGCCCGAGATCGCCCCCGGCCAGTCCATCATCTCGCCCAGGTAGCGGATGCATGGATCCTCAAGGATCCGAGCGCAGGCTGCCGCGTCCAGCCGCGCACCTGCGGTCTCGAACGCCGTGGCCGGCACGCACGACGGACAGCCGAACCAGCACGTGAACGGGCTGCCGGCGATGTCCTCCAGCATGAAGCGGACGCCCGGCTCGCCGAGGACGTTCGCGATCTCGTGCGGATCGCTGACACTCGCCACGGTTCCGTGGCGCATGGCGACGCGCGCGAACTCCCACGGCGGGAGCATGCTGCTCTCGACGTGGACGTGCGCATCCACGAAGCCCGGCACCAGCACCCCGGGCCGAATCGCACCCGTCGGCGCCTCGATCGCGGCGATGCGTCCGCCGCGCACGACCACGCGCGCCGGACGAACGATGCCCGACACCACGTCGGCCACCAGGTGCTCGCAGTCGAAGTCCTTCACCGCCATGCAAGGTAGCCGCGATTCAGCGCGCCGCGCCCGGATCGGAAACCTGCGGCACGACGTGGATCGCCAGGCGATACCCCGCGGCACAGGCCGCGATCCCGACGATCGCGTTGATGCCGAGCACGAGCGCCGCGGATGCCGGACTCCCGCCCTGCGCCAGGTCCGCGACGTCCCACGCGAACCCGCTCACCGTGGTGAACCCGCCGAGGAAGCCCGCACCCAGCAGGTGCTCGCGCCCGCGCAGTCCATGCTGGATGCCGAGCGGCACGCCACGCGTGTCGCGCGACGACAGCCGCGCAAACAGCACGCCGATCATGGACGCCCCGGCGACGTTCACGGCCAGGTGCGCACCCCAGACCGGCCAGCCTGCGGTCTCGAATGCCACGTGGACCGCGGCACGCGCCGCGCTGCCAAGCATGCCTCCGACCGCGGCAAGGAGCGCGAGCGCCCACGGCGAGAGGGGCGTCGCGCCCGGATGCGCCGGCGGATCGACCTGCGCACTCATGCCCCACCTCCGAACGCCGCACGCACCGCCATCGCCCCGAGCCACGCCAGCACGGGCGACCCCGCGAGCGTCACTGCCCAGAGCGCGGCCGCGTGCCCACGCTCGCCGCGCCACCAGAGCTGCACCACGTCCATCGCAAATGCCGAGTAGGTGGTCCACCCCGCCAGCATGCCGGTCGCCGCGGTCAAGGCGTGGGCCGAAATCGCATCGCCCGCCACGCGTGCCCCCGCCAGCACCGCACCGATCACGAGCGATCCCAGCAGGTTGATCGCCGCCACCGCGACCCACGGATGATGTCCGCGCCGCTGCATCGCATCGCGCACCAGGACGCGGAGCGCGCAACCGACGCCGCCGAAGATCGCGACCAGGGCAACGTCCATCACGGCGAGTCCGCCTCGACCGGCGCATACTCCCCAGCCGGCGCGTTGAGCGCACGAAGCGCGTCCGCGCACTCGCACTGGTCGACCATCCCCTGCATGCGCGCCGCGAACGCCTCCCGGAGCGGGATGCCCGCCTCCGCCGGCCACGCCGAATCGACCCAGGCCCTCCACGCGGCGGCGTTGCCGGTGAAGACGTGCTCGATGACGCCCCGTGCCATCGCCCCCACCATCTCCGGGCACGGGAGAAACCCGCTCGTGCGGCGGCTGGCATCGAAGGTGACGCCATCCTCGCCCATCGCCATCCCATCGCCGACGCACTGGCGGAAGCCTGACGCGGCCTCGCTCGCCAATTCCGCAAGGATGTCCGCGCGCACCGGCCGCCGCATCAGCGCCGGATCCGCGGCCCACGTCCCGGTCGCCGCATCCCACGAACACGTGATGTTCCAGTCCGAGAGATGCACGCCCGGCACCACCTCGTAGCGGAAGCCGTGGCACCGCCGCTCGAAGGTCCACGCCCCGGTCGTGTCGGACCGCTCCCACCACCCCCATCCAATCGGCACCACGGTCGGCACGCCCTGCGCGACGCGGATCTCATGCCACTCGACGCCGCCGCCGGAGCCGGGATTCGGCTGTCCGATCACGACGGCGCACGCACCGCCCGGTGCCAGCGCGCCGCCGAAGCCGGGAGACCCGACCGGCGGCATCGACCATTCGCCCACGGCACCGAACATCGGTCGCACGAAGCCCACCGCATTCGGGTCGAGCAAGATGGTTCCACCGGGACCGCGCACCGTCATCCGCCAGGGCCGCGGCCACTCAAGCCGTACCGGTGGATCGCTGCCTTCGATCCACTCGAAGAACATGCCGTCCCACGCGGCGTCCGACAATGGGTTCGGCTCCCACTCGAGCCACGCCTGCAACGGATCGCCTTCGAGCACCACCGTCGATCCATCGGCGAACGTGGCCGACTCGACCATCACCCATCGGGGAAGGACGGTCCGTGCCACCCACAGGTGCACCGCGTTCCAGAGTCCAAGCGGAATCGCCGCCGCCAGCGCGACCATCACCCCGCACGCAGCCACCCAGCCACGGCCGCGCCGGCGCAGCGCCTGTCGTTCCGTCGCCGTCACGTGCCCGCACTCGCTGCAGCGGAGGCCGTCGCCGAACGACGCCTTCGGATCGAACGGATGCCGGCACCGAACGCAGCGACGAACGCCATCCGTGCGCCAACGCCTCGTGCACGCCGCCCAGACGGCAAGCGAAAGCCCCACGCCGATCACCGCATACGTCACCCATCGCCACGGACCGGCGAAGAACGGCTCGAGGGGCTGGAGTCGGTCGTAGATCGTCACGCGCCGGGGGCCGGCGTCGCCGGCGGTTCCCCTGCCGGCGGCTGGAAGCGCGGCGGCGCCTCGACGAAGACGTCCACCTGCTGACCCGCATACGCCGGGAGGGCGGTGGCAGGATACGAGTAGATGACCTGCAGCACGCGTGTGTCGACGCGTTCCATGCTGGCGCCAGTCAAACTCCGCTTCGGCACCACGTACGGATCGACGCGCACGAAGGACAGGTCGGTGCTGATGGCGCTGTTGCCGCGCAGCGTGGCGCGCGCCTTGGAGCCGGGCCGGAACCGCCAGGCGTCGTTCTCGTCGATGTCGATGCGCACATGCATCGTGTCCACGTCGCCAAGCACCACCGCCGCCTCGATGCCGGGGCCGCTCGTGGTGAACTCCCCGGGCCGGACGTTGACGTCAAGCACCGTGGCATCGACCGGCGCGCGGACCTCAAGCCGCGCGAGCTCGGTCTTCATCGCGCCAACGCGCGCCTCGGCCTGGCGCACCGCGGCCTCCGCCACGGCGACTTCCTGCGGCATCGCGCCCGCACGCAGACGCGCGAGTGCCGCGCGCGCCTCGGCGACCGCGTCCGGAATCGGCGTGAAGACGTTGCTGACCACG
>CAYTYU010000117.1:0-7224 GCA_964440815.1 uncultured Chitinophaga sp. | reverse complement strand
GACTGCGCGATCGTCGTGGGCCCGTCCGGGATCGTCACCGTGCCCGGGTGGCAGCTCGTCGCCGGCACCGCGGGCGCGGGCGGCGCCGCGCTCGACCGCCGCTTCCGGGGCGAGCACTCGATCGCCTCGGCGATCCGGGCGCTTCGTTCGGGTGCCGCGCCCGTCGCGGTCGTCGTCCATTCGGGCGCGCCCGGCATCCTTCGCCCCGCGCCCGACCGAAGCGACCTCGCGGCCGCCGCGGATGCGCTGCGCACCGCGCGCGTCGAGGTGCGCGAGTGGATCCCCGGCGAGTCGCCGCAGCCGGCGGTTCCCGCCGGTCGCCCGGTCGTCTGGGTGGTGCTGGCACCGATCGATCGCGACGCGACGGTCGAGAGCCCGCGCGAACGGGAGCTGCTCGCCGCCACGCGCCGCCTGGTGACGCAGTCGCAGCCGGTCCTCCTGACCGTGGGCCCGAGCCTGCTGCCGATGCTCGGGCAGCAGGATCCGTGGGCCACCCTGCTCGCGCCGCGCGGGCTCACCGCGCAGACCGGGCGCACCGTGCTCGAGGCCGTGCCTGTCGGGCCCGGGCGCACGGAGACGCGCGCGGCGCAGTCGATCGTCGACGGCGTGACCGCGGGTGCGCTTGGGCGCGCGGTCGATGGGCAGCGTCTGTGGCTCGAGCGTCCGGTTCCGCTCGAGATCGACGTTGGGTGCGCGGGATGCACGGCGGCGAGCGAGATCGAGCCGTCGCCGGAGCGCTGGATCGAGCGCGACTGGCGGCGCGACGTGCGCGCACGCACCGGCGTCCCCGACGAGCAGCGGCTCGCGGGCCCGGTACCGGTCGTCGCCGCAAGTGAGGGCGAGGGCGGGGCGCGCGCGGTGCTCGTCGGCTCGCCCACCTGGCTCACGACCGCCGTGGCTGACGCCGCCGACCCGCTCGGCGGCGGCCGCGTCGCGCTGCGCCACCCGGGCAACCGCGACCTCCTGGTGAACGCCGTGATGTGGCTGGCCGGCCTCGACGACCAGGTGGCGGGCTCGGGAGCGGGCGGCGAGATTGCGCGGCTGCCGCGCCTCCCGCGTGCCACCGTGGCCGCGGTCGGCACGATCGAGGCGTTCGCGCTGCCGGCTGCCCTGGCGGCGATGGGCGCCTTCGTCGTCGTCCGTCGGAGGCTCCGCACATGAGTGGACGCGCGCTTCTCGTCGCGCTCGTGCTGGCCGCTTTGGCGGTGGGCGCATGGATTGCCGTGCGTGCGCGCCCGGCGGCGTCCGATGGCCGGGTGGTCCGCCAGCCGCTCTTCGCGGTGGACGAGATTCCCGTCGAGCAGGTCGATCGCCTCGAGCTCGAGCGCCCCGGTGCGCCCACGCTCGCGTTCGTGCGCTCGGCCGACGGCTGGTCGCAGTCGGCGCCGTTCGCGCACCCGGCCGACGCGGCGGCGATCCGCATGGTGATCGACGCATTCGCATCGCTCGAGTCGACGCGCGCGGTCGATCCCTCGTCGCTCGACCCCGAGGCGCGCGTGGCCCTCGGGATGGATCCGGCGCGTGCGCGCGTGACCGTCGCGTGGCCGGGCGGGTCGCGCACCGTGGTCCTCGGCCGCCGGACGGTCGCGGGCCGTGCGTGGGCGCGCGTCGACGGCCGCGCCGACGCCGCGAGCGTCGATGCCGGCCTGCACGCGATCGCGCTCGAGGACGACCCGCGGCAGTGGCGTTCCTCGCGCCTGCACGACGCGGCCAGCGCCGACGTCGCGCGGCTCGAGCTGCGCTACGGCCCCGCGCCCGGGCAGCAGCTCGTGCTCGCGCGCACGGGTGGCGCGTGGCGATCCGAGACGCCGTTCGCGACGCGGATCGACGCCGAGGCGGTGCGCGGCTACCTGGATGCGCTGCTGCGTGCGAACGCCGACGCATTCGTCGCCGACGAGCCGCAGGACCTTGCGGCGTTCGGCCTGGCGTCGCCGGAGCGGTCGGTGCGGCTGCGCGCCTCCGGCGACCCGGCGCCCGGCGTCGGGCTGGTCGAGGTCGGCGTGCCGGTCGCCGAGGGCGCGCAGGAGCGATTCGGCCGCATCGACGGGCGCCCCGCGGTCGTGCAGCTCGGGCCCCGCGCGCTCGCGGCCCTGTTCCCGCCGCCGGCATTCTTCATCGACGCGCGCGGCTGTGCAGCTGTTCCGGCCGACGTCCGACGCATCGAGTTCACGCCGCCGGAAGGGTCCGCGGCCATCCCGTGGGCGGTGGAGCGCTCGCTCGACGCGTGGACGCTCGGCGTCGGCGGCGCGGCCGATGCGACGGGCGCCGTCCCGGCCGACCGCGAGCGCGTGCGCCGGCTGCTCGCCCAGCTGTGCGAGGCGCGTGCGCCGGCGATCGCGTTCCAGCAGGCCCCGAAGGAGCTCGTCCTCGGCACGTTCCGCCTCGTCGGTGCCGGCGACCTTCCGATCGCCGAAGTCCGCGTCGCGCGCGAGCAGGCGGGCCAGTGGGCGCTCGACGGCCTCGACGGCGTGCTGCGCGTCCACCCCGCGGGCTTCGACGTCGCGACCGATCCGGCCGCCTACGCCGGGAACAGGTAGAGCGAGACGCGGTCCTCGCCGCGCCGGCCCGTCCACGCGCGTTCCAGGCGCGACAGCTCGGCGGCCGTCATCGGCGCCGCGCTGCGCGGCCCGGAGTCGCCGAGGGCGTGCGGCGCGGAGAACACCCACGCGGCATTTACCAGTCCGCGCGCCAACATCGGCCGAACCAGGCCGCCGCCGGCCTCGACCAGCACGGTTGCCACGCCGCGCCGGCCCAGCTCGGAGAGCATCGCGCCCTCGTCGGCCGCCCCCAGCACCTCGATGCCGTGCGAGCGGAGCTCCTCTGCCTCGCGCGCACGCGCGGCGATCGCTTCCGGCGGCGCCGCGACCACGGTCGGCACCTCGCGTGCAGTGCGCACGATCGCTCGGTCGGCCGGGACGCCGAGCCGCGGTGCCCACACCACGCGCAGCGGCGTGCGCCGCGCGCGCGTGCCGCGCACGGTGAGGAGCGGATCGTCGGCCATGACCGTTCCCATGCCGGTGAGCACCGCGTCGACGCGCGCCCGCTCGCGGTGCACCATGGCGCGGCTCTGCTCGCCGCTGATCCAGCGCGGCTCGCCCGGTCGCGTGGCGATGCGTCCGTCGGCGGACTCCGCCCACTTCGCGATCACCCACGGCCGCCCCGTGCGCACGCGGTGCAGGAAGGGCGCGGTGACGCGCGCGGCGTCGGGGTGCGGCAGGTGCTCGGCGTCGATGCCGTCTCGGCGGAGCGCCTCGGCCCCGCCGGCCGCGGACGGACTCGGGTCGGCGCAGCCGTAGAGGACGCGCGACACGCCTGCCTCGCGCAGCGCCACGCTGCACGGCCCGGTGCGCCCGTGGTGGGTGCAGGGTTCCAGCGTGACGATCGCCGTGGCCCCGCGCGCCGCCGTGCCCGCGCGCCGCAGCGCCTCGATCTCGGCGTGCGGCCCGCCGCAGCGGCGGTGGTAGCCCTCGGAGACAAGTTCGCCGCCGGGCGCGACGATCACGCAGCCCACCATCGGGTTCGGCTCGGCGCCGCCGTGGCCGCGCCAGGCGATGCGCGCCGCGTGCGCCATCCAGCGCGCCGCGTCGGCGCGGTTCACGCCGGCGCCCCGGCGGGCTCGCCGAGCGTCACCTGGGCCTCGATCTCCGTGGCACGGTCGAGCGCTCCGGGCGCCACCGGCACCGCCTGCGGCACGCGCACCGTGGCGACGAGGACGTCGTCGTCGCCGACGCGTCCACGCCACTGTTCCACCGCCGTCGAGAGCTGCTGTGCCATGCGCACGCCGGCCGGCATGCGCGCGATCGCGTCGCGGATCCGCTCGAGCCCGAACTGCCGGCCGGCCCGGTCGGGGGCCTCGTGCACGCCGTCGGTGACGAGCACCAGCGTGTCCGCGGGGCCGAGCGCGATCTCGCGTTCCTCGGCGTCGAACTCGTCGTCCGGCACCACGCCCAGCAGGAAGGTCGTCGAGTCGAAGCGCTCGACGCTGCCGTCGCCGCGCCGCACCCACGCCGGCGGGTGCCCGGCGTTCACGTACCGCACGGTCCCGTGAACGGGATCCACCTGGATGGCGAGCGCGGTCAGGTAGACGCTGTGCTTGGAGAGCGTGAGCGACACGTAGCGGTTGAGCGCGCGCAGCACCGCGCCCGGCGCGATGTCCGGGTCCTCGGCGAGCAGGCGCTCGATCTCGCCCGAGAGCCGCGCGACGGTGAGCGCGCTCGCGAGTCCGTGCCCGGTGACGTCCATGAGCACGATGTCGAGGCGTCCCTTGCCGTCGAGGCTCGCGTGGATGAAGTCGCCGCCCACCTCGTTGGCCGGCTGGTAGGCGTAGTCGAAGTCGAGGTCGGGGCGGTGCACCGCTGCGGGGAACAGCGCCATCTGCACGGACCGCGCCTGGGACAGCTCGCGCCGCATCGCGAAGAAGCCCTTGGCCACCATCGAGCGGTCGAAGCGGCGCCGGTGCGTCCGCAGGCGCCACGAGCTGATCGCCAGCCCCGGCACAAGCGCCAGCGGCGCGCCGAGGAGCCCGAGCACGGTGTCGGATGCGTCGACCCGTCCCATCACCTTGAGGAGCGCCAGCTCCAGGATGAACACCGAGATCAGCGGGTACATGGGCCGCAGGCTCTCGCGCGGCGTCCAGGGCAGGAAGACGCTGGCGAAGAGGTGCAGGAAGAGGATGTTCGCGGTGCCGCTGGCCGCGGGTGCGGTGCCCGCTCCCTCGGGAAGGACGTACTGGAGCAGCAGGTCGCCGACCAGCGACATCAGGCCGATCTGGAGCAGGAACCAGTTCGCGGCGCGCAGCGTCTGCTCGCGGTTCTCGAGCTTCGGCCGCACGAAGGCGAAGGCGCGCGCCGCGACCGCCAGCATGAACACCGTCACCAGGAACGAGACGCCCAGGTACGCCGGCTCGGGCGGCCGGTCGCGCAGGATCCGCTCCGCCACGACGCTCACCGCGAGGGCCACCAGCACCAGCACCTGGTAGCCGATCGTGACCCCGAGCAGCCACCCGAACCGTCGGCGCAGCCACGCCTCCAGCTCCCGCTCGTACTCGGCCTTGAACAGCGTGCCGTCTGCTGCCTCGACCATGGCGTCAGGGTATCCGTGGAAGGAAAGGGGCCCGTCGCTCGGACGGGCCCCTGTGCGGTTCGTGCCTGGATCGGCCCGTCTCGCTCACTGCTTCGCGAGCACTTCCTGCTTGAGGCGCTCGGGCATCTGCCGGTAGGTCAGCGGCTCCATGCTGGCGGCCGCGCGGCCCTGCGTCATCGAGCGCAGCGCGGTCGTGTAGCCGAACAGCTCGCTGAGCGGCACCTCCGCCGTGATCTGGCGGGTGTTGCCGCGCATCTCGCTGTCGATGATCTGCCCGCGGCGGCTCGCCACGTCGCCCGACACGTTGCCGAAGAACTCGTCGGGGGTGGTGATCACGACCTTCATGATCGGCTCCAGGAGCGCCGGACCGGCCTTGGTGAACGCCTCGCGGAAGGCGAGGGCGCCCGCCTGCTCGAAGGCGATCTGGTTCGAGTCGACGTCGTGGTACGAGCCGAACACCAGCTGCACGCGGCAGTTGATGACCGGGTAGCCGCCGATGACGCCGCTCGCGGCCGCCTGGCGGATGCCGTACTCGACGCTCGGGATGAACTCGCGCGGGATCACGCCGCCCTGCACCTTGTCCTCGAACACCACGCCGTTCTCCATCTCCAGGCCCTCGGCCTCGGCATCCTCGGGCGTGATGGGCATGATGGTGACCACGGCGTCGCCGTACTGGCCGCGGCCGCCGGTCTGCTTCTTGAACAGGCCGCGGACGTCCTTTGCCATGCCGGTGATCGTCTCGCGGTAGCTGACGCGCGGCTTGCCGACGTTGACGCCGATCTTCATGTCGCGCACGAGCTTGTTCTTGATGATCTCCAGGTGCAGCTCGCCCATGCCGCTGATGATCGTCTCGCCCGTCTCGTCGTTGTAGTTCGAGCGGAACGAGGGGTCCTCGCGGCGGATGGTGGTGAGCGCCTCGCCGAGCTTCTTCTTGTCGTCGGCCGTCTGCGGCTCGATCGACATGCTGATGACGGGCTCGGGGAAGGTCATGCGCTCCAGGATGATCGGGTCGTCCTGGTCGCAGAGGGTGTCGCCCGTGAACGACTCCTTCAGGCCGACCACGGTCACGATCTGGCCGGGGCCGGTCGAGTCGAGGGCGGTGCGGTTCTGCGCGTGCATCTCGTACAGGCGGCTGACGTTCTCGCGCTTGCCGTTGCCGGGGTTGAGGACGCGCATGCCCTTCTCGAGCTTGCCCGAGTAGACGCGGATGTAGGTCAGGGTGCCGGCCACGTCGGCCACGACCTTGAAGACCAGCGCGCTGAACGGCGCGTCATCGCGGTGCGGGCGGCTGAGCTTGACCGACGGGTCCTTCGGGTCCACGCCCTCGACGTCCGGGCACTCGGTCGGGTTCGGCAGGTACTGGATGACGGAGTCGAGCACCTTCTGGACGCCGACGTACTTCAGGGCCGAGCCGCACAGCACCGGGTAGATCTTCAGCGCGCACACGCTCTTGCGCAGCGAGGCCTTCAGCTCGGCGACGGTGATCGTCGAGGCGTCGGTGAGGAACTTCTCGGCGAGCGCGTCGTCGAGCTCGCAGATCTTCTCGACCATCTCGGCGCGCCACAGCTCGGCGGCGTCCTTCATGTCCTCGGGGATCGGGCCGTAGGTGATGGTGGCGCCCTGGTCGTCGGCCGACCAGTACATGGCCTTCATCTCCATCAGGTCGATGATGCCCTTGAAGTCGTTGCCGAAGCCGATCGGCAGCTGGATCGCCACCGCGTTCGCGCCGAGGCGCGCGCGGATCGACTTGAAGCTGTAGTCGAAGTCGGCGCCGAGCTTGTCCATCTTGTTGATCAGGCAGAGGCGGGGCACGCCGTAGCGGTCGGCCTGGCGCCACACCGTCTCGGACTGCGCCTCCACGCCTTCCTTGCCGTCGAACACCGCCACCGCGCCGTCGAGGACGCGCAGCGAGCGCTCCACCTCGATGGTGAAGTCGACGTGGCCCGGGGTGTCGATCAGGTTGATCTTGTACTCCTGGCCGCCGAACTCCCACGGGCAGGTGGTCGCGGCGCTCTGGATGGTGATGCCGCGCTCCTGCTCTTCCTGCAGGCTGTCCATCGTGGCCGTGCCCTCGTGCACCTCGCCGACCTTGTGGATCTTGCCCGTGTAGTAGAGGATGCGCTCGGAGACGGTGGTCTTGCC
>CAYTYU010000116.1:0-7273 GCA_964440815.1 uncultured Chitinophaga sp. | reverse complement strand
CGGCGCTCCCGGCCTGGGCGGCGCTCGCGCCGGAGGCCCGCGCCGACCGCCTGCGAGCGTGGGCGGAGGTGACCAAGCGCCACGCGGAACGCATCGCGCCGCTCATCACCGCCGAGATGGGGAAGACCCTCGCGGAGAGCCGCCAGGAAGCGGCGCTGCTTGCCGAGAAGGTCGCGGTGACGCTCGAGCCGCGCGTGCGCGCGCGCATCGAGGACTACGACATCCCCGCCGGCCCAACGCGCGTCAACCGCTGCTGGCACCGGCCCGTCGGCGTGATGGCGGTGGTCGGGCCGTTCAACTTCCCGGCGCACCTGCCGAACGGGCACTGGGTACCGGCGCTCCTTGCCGGCAACACCGTCGTGTTCAAGCCAAGCGAGAAGGTGCCGGCGACCGGCGCGCTCATGGCCGAACTGATGGCCGAGGCCGGCATGCCGCCCGGCGTGTTCGGGCTGGTCCAGGGGCGCGGGGACGTGGCGGCATCGCTCGTTGCTCACCCCGAGGTCGACGGTGTGCTGTTCACCGGCAGCTGGCCGGTGGGGCGGCGGATCCTGGAGGCGAACCTCGACCGTCCGGGCCGCATGGTGGCCCTCGAAATGGGCGGCAGCAACCCCGCGATCGTCCTGGACGACGCCGACCTGCGCCAGGCGGTGATCGAGTGCGTGCGGTGCGCCTTCCTCACGACCGGGCAGCGCTGCACGTGCACGCGCCGAATCGTGGTGCACGAGCGTGTGGCCGACCGGTTCATCGCGGCGTTCCTCGAGTGCGCGCGGTCGCTGACCGTCGGAGCGGGCGATGCCGATCCCGCGCCGTTCATGGGCCCGCTCGTGTCCCGCGAGGCGCGCGAGGCCGCGTTCCGCTTCCAGCAGGAGGCGTCCGACCGCGGCGCGCGCGTGCTGCTCGAGGGCCGCGCCCCGCCCGGCGAGGGCTGGTTCGCGACGCCCGGCGTCCTGCAGGTCGACGCCTTCGAGGTCGCGACCGACCGCGAGGTGTTCGGGCCGGTCGTCCAGGTGGCCGTGGTCCGGGATCTCGACGACGCCATCGTCCAGGCGAACGCCACCGAGTTCGGGCTCGCCGCGAGCGTCTTCACCCGCAGCGACGAGTCGGTGCGGCGCGCCATGGCCGGGCTGCGGGCAGGGTGCATCAACGTCAATTGCGGCACGGCCGGCGCGAGCGGGAAGCTTCCCTTCGGGGGTCTGGGCCGCTCGGGGAACCTGCGGCCGGCCGGGGCGGCCATGATCGACGCCTGCGCGCTGCCGGTCGCCTCGATGGTCGAATCCGGGGACGGCGTGACGATTCCACCCGGAATGACCGCACCCGAACGCGTCTGAGCGGCGAAGGCCAGGGACCGATGGATCCCGCGGCTGCCGTCCGACCCCAGCTGGCGATCGTCGTTCCCGCCTGGAACGAGGAGGCGGTGATCGGCCAGACCGTCGCGCAGCTGCGCGAGGTGGCCGACGCCCTCGGTCGCCCCTACGAGCTGGTGGTGGTCGACGACGCGAGCGCCGACCGCACCGCGGAGGTCGCGTCGGCCGCGGGTGCGCGCGTGGTGCGGGTCGAGAAGCGGCAGATCGCGGCCGTCCGCAATGCGGGGGCGCGTGCCACCACGGCGCCGTACCTGGTGTTCGCGGACGCCGACACGTGGGTGCCGGAGACGGTGCTGCGCCATGCGCTGCTCGAGCTCGACGCGGGGGCGATCGGCGGCGGCTCGCGCGTTGCCTTCGACGGGCGCGGGCACCCGCTCGCGGAGTCGTTCGTCGAGGCGTTCAAGGTCATCTGGTACTCCCAGGAACTCGCGGCGGGCTGCTTCGTGTTCGCGCGCCGCGACGCCTTCGAGGCGGTCGGCGGCTTCGATGAGCGGTGGTTCGCGGGCGAGGAGTACTGGCTGAGCCGTGCGCTCAAGGCGCGCGGGCGCTTCGCGTTCCTGCACGAGGAGGTGGTGACCAGCGCGCGCAAGCAGCGGGCCGGCCTCGGCCTCGGCATGCTGCTGCGGATGATGGGGCTGACCGCGATGTTCCTCGCGGGCTATCGACGCCCGCTCCGTTCCCGGGATCGGCTGGGGTTCTGGTACGACGGGGAGCGCGAGGGGAAGCCGGTCGACGTGTGAGCCGAGGGAAGCGGTCCGCCGCGCCCAAGGTCAGTCGTCGATTCCGATCTGCCGATCAAGCCACGCCGGCACCGCGTCGATCGCCATGCGCTCCTGCTGCTGAGTGTCGCGGTGGCGGATGGTCACGGTCTGCGCGGACAGCGTGTCGGTGTCGATCGTGATGCAGAAGGGCGTGCCGGCCTCGTCCATGCGGGCGTAGCGCTTGCCGATCGACTGCTTCTCGTCGAACTCGACGGCGTGCTTCTTCCTCAGCTGGCGGTAGAGGCGCTCGCCGACCTCGGGCATGCCGTCCTTGTTGACCAGCGGGAAGATGCCGGCCTTGACCGGCGCCATGCGCGGGTGGAACTTCATGAAGACGCCGCTGGGGCGGCTTGCGTCCGGCGTGTACGCCTCGCAGATCAGGGCGAGCGTGCCGCGGTCGGCGCCGGCGGACGGCTCGATCACGTGCGGGAAGTAGCGCTCGTTCCGCGCCTGGTCGAAGTACCGGGCCTTGTCGTTCTTGCCGCTGTGCGTCGCGTGCGCGCGCAGGTCGAAGTCGGCGCGGTGCGCGACGCCTTCGAGCTTGCCGAATCCGGGTGCGGTGAACGGGAAGCGGTACTCGATGTCGCTCGTGCCGGCGCCTTCCTTGGCATAGTGGGCCAGCTCGTCGCGGTCGTGCTCGCGAAGCTGCAGGTTCGAGCTCGTGAGCCCGATCGACTGCCACCACGAGAAGCGCCAGTCGCGCCACCAGCGGTACCAGGCGTCCGCCTCGCTCGGGTGGATGAAGAACTCGATCTCCATCTGCTCGAACTCGCGGCTGCGGAAGGTGAAGTTCCGAGGCGTCACCTCGTTGCGGAAGGCCTTGCCGACCTGCGCGATGCCGAAGGGGACCTTGACGCGCGTGGAGTCCACCACGTTCTGGAAGTTGACGAAGATGCCCTGGGCGGTCTCGGGGCGGAGGTAGGCGACGTTCGCGGGGTCCTCGACGGCGCCGACCAGGGTCTTGAACATCAGGTTGAACGGCTTCGGCTCGGTGAGCTCGCCGCCGCAGTGGGGGCAGGGCAGGCTCAGCCCGCGCGCCGCGACCTGCTCGGACGCGAGGTGCATCAGGAACTCTCGGAGCGGCATGGCGATGGGCTGCCCCGCCATGCGCTCGACCAGCCAGCTGAGCGTGACCTGCGGATTTCGCACGAGCGCGAGGTTCGGCGCGAGCTTCTTCCCCTTCGTGTCGGCCCAGCGCTTGAGCTGCATGCTGTCGACCGCGGCGCCGTCCGCGTACAGCTCGGCAAGCGCCTTGAACCACTCGGTCTCGGTCAGCATGTCCCAGACGTGGTCCGTGCGCATGAGCTTCTTGCAGTGCCTGCACGTGCTCATGAGGTCGGCGAACCCGCCGACGTGCCCCGATGCCTCCCACACCTTCGGGTTCATGATGATCGTGCAGTCGACGCCGACGATGTCGACCGGCTCGCCCATCGGCCCGACGAGCTCCCGCTGCACCACGTCCTGCCACCACGCGTTCTTCAGGTTGCGCTTCAGCTCCGTGCCGAGCGGGCCGTAGTCCCAGAAACCGTTGATGCCGCCGTAGATCTCGCTCGACTGGAACACGAAGCCGCGGCGACGACACAGGGCCACGATCTGGTCCATGCTCTTGGTGGCGTCGGGCGAGCTCGGGGCGGAGGCGTCTGCCATGGGGCGGGCATTGTATGGATGGCCTGCCGGCGCCCTCGACGCCGCGTTACGATCGCCCGCCATGCCAGCCGCCCGGCGCACGTCGTCTCGGACCGGTCGCCCATTGCGCGCGGGGCGCACCTCGCCGCCACGCGCGCGCCGCAAGCCGGAGCCGGATGACCTGCTGTGCATGGTGGGAGTGTCGGACGCGCGCATGTCTCCGGACGGCCGCAGCGTGCTGTTCGTGCGCAAGGTCGTGAACGCGAGGAACGCGTACGACACCTCGGTCTGGACGGCCGATGCAGACGGCTGCCGCGGGCCGCGCGCGCTGACCGCAGGCCCCAGGGACATGATGCCGCGCTGGAGCCCCGACGGCATGCGCGTGGCGTTCGTTCGGCTCGACCTCAGGAAGCCGCCGCGCGTCATGGTGGTTCCCGCGAAGGGCGGCACCGTCCGCGAGCTGGTCGAGATGCCGCACGGCAGCGTGCGCGACTTCACGTGGAGCCCGTGCGGACGCCGGATGGCGTTCGCGTTCCGCCCGGCCGCGGACGGCCGCACTCCGGAGGCCGCCAAGGCACGTGGGGCACGGGGGCTCTCGGAGCCCCCATGGGAGATCGACGACGTCTGGTACCGCCTCGACGGCGACGGCTACTTCGGCGCGCAGCGCTACGCGCTCTGGGTGCTTGACGTCGAGCGCGCGACCGTCGACTGCGTCTTCGACCGCGACCGGCTTGGCACCTTCTCGTACGACTGGGCGCCCGACGGCAGCGCGCTCGCGGTGGCGGCAAACCCGCACCTGCGCGCTCCCTGGGAACCGGCCGAGGCGGAGCTCTTCGTCGTCTCGCCGGGCGCGCGCGGCCGGCACGTGGTCTCGCGCGTCCCGGGGCTCCCGAAGGGCCCGAAGTCCTGCCCGCGCTGGAGCCCCGACGGGCTGCGCGTGGCGTTCGTGGGCCGCGCCGGGACGGGCGCGATGTACGGCACGCGCAACGTGGATCTCTTCGTGCATGACTTCGCGGCCAGGTGCACGACGTGCCTCACGGAGGGCAGCGATCTCTGCATGCAGGCCGCGACCCTCAGCGACTCGGGCGAGCCCGCCTTCGATGCGCAGGTGCGCTGGTTCCCCGATGGGACGGCGATCTTCTTCCGCGCCGGATGGCACGGAAGCGGCCTGGTCGCGAGCGTCCCCGCGCACGGCGGCCCGGTGGCCTTCCATGCCGAGCCCGGCGCGGAGCACGCGATCGGCACCTTCAGTGCCGACGGATGGCGGCTTGCGTGCGTTCGCTCGACGCCGACGCAGCCCGGCGAGGTCTACGTGCTCGAGGTCGAGCGCACCACTTTCGCAGCCCGGAAGGTCACGGGGTTCAACGATGCGCTGCTCGAGGAGCTCGACCTGGTCGAGCCGCGCGAGCGATGGGTGAAGGCGAAGGACGGCCACCGCGTGCAGTGCTGGAGCATGCGTCCGCGCGGCGCACGTGGACGCATCCCCGCAATCCTCGAGATCCACGGCGGCCCGCACGCGCAGTACGGGCTCACGTTCTTCCACGAGCTCCAGCTGCTCTGTGCGCAGGGGTACGAGGTGTGGTTCCCGAACCCACGCGGATCCAAGGGCTACGGCGAGCGCCACGCCGCGGCGATCCGCGGCGCCTGGGGCACGAAGGACTGGATGGACGTGCAGGCCGTGGCCGCCGCGATGCGGCGGGATCCCGGCATCCGGCGCGACCGCATCGGCATCATGGGCGGAAGCTACGGCGGCTACATGACCAACTGGGCCGTGGCGCACGATCGCGGTTTCCGCGCGGCGATCACCGATCGCTGCGTCAGCAACATGGTCAGCATGGCCGGCAACAGCGACTTGGTGGACTTCCCGGGCGCGGAGTGGAAGGGAGGCCCATTCACGGACCCGCGCGCGCTGTGGCAGGCAAGCCCGATCGCGCACTTCGCGAAGGTCCGCACGCCGATGCTCGTCATCCACTCCGAGGGCGACCTGCGCTGCAACGTCGAGCAGGGCGAGCAGGTGTTCACCGCGCTCTGCACGCTCGGCGTGCCGGCGCGCTTCGTGCGCTACCCGCGCGAGTCGAGCCACGGCATGAGCCGCGCGGGGCCGCCGGACCTGCGCATCCACCGCCTGCGCGAGATCCTCGCGTGGTGGGCGCGGTGGATGAAATAGGTGCCAGGAACCCCTGTCCCCATTTTCCGAAGGAAAATGGGGACAGGGGTTCCTGGCACCTATTTATGATTGCGGGATGAGCGATTCGCGACCGACGCCGGAACAGGCCATGGAGCACGTCCGCGCGCTCCTGCGCTTCATCGGCGAGGACGCGGGCCGCGAGGGCCTGCTCGACACCCCCAAGCGCGTCGTCAAGGCGATGGGCGAGCACTTCTGGGGCTACGGGGCCGACCCGATCGAGCCGCTCTCGCGCACGTTCTCCGAGGTCGAGGGCTACGACGAGCTCGTCCTCCTCTCGAACATCCAGGTGCACAGCCACTGCGAGCACCACATGGTGCCGTTCGTGGGCGTGGCCCACGTGGGCTACATCCCCAACGGCCGCGTGGTGGGGCTCTCGAAGCTCGCGCGCGTGGTCGACATCTTCTCCAAGCGCCTGCAGGTGCAGGAGAAGCTGACCGCGCAGATCGCGGCCGCCATCAACGACACGCTCCGCCCGCATGCGGTGGGCGTCGTGGTCCAGGCCCGCCACTTCTGCATGTGCTACCGCGGCGTGCAGCAGCCCAACGCGATCACGACCACGAGCAAGCTGTACGGCACGTTCCTCACCAACCCGGCGGCGCGCGCGGAGTTCTTCCAGCTGATCGGCACCACCCGGGCCGCCGACCCGACGTGAGCCGCATCGGGATCGACCTCGGCGGCACGAAGGTCGAGGTCCTCGCGCTGCGCGCGGACGGCTCGGAGGCGCTGCGCACGCGGGTCGCCAGCCCGCGCGAGTACGCGCCCCTGCTCGACGCGATCGCCGGGCTCGTCGACGCGGCGGACAAGGCGCTCGGCTCGCCCGCGCATGCCTCGCCCGTCGGCCTCGGTGCACCCGGTTCGCCGAACCCGCGCACCGGCCTGCACCGCAACTCGAACCTCACGTGCATGAACGGCCGGCCCTTCGCGGCCGACCTCGCGGCACGCCTCGCGCGCCCGGTGCGCGTCACGAACGACGCCAACTGCCTCGCCCTCAGCGAGGCGATCGACGGCGCGGCCGCGGGGCAGGGCGACGTCGTGTTCGGGGTGATCCTCGGCACCGGGGTCGGCGGCGGCCTCGTCGTCCGCGGCGACGTGGTGGACGGCCGCAACGGCATCGCCGGCGAATGGGGGCACAACCGCCTGCCGGCGCTCGCGGACGCCGAGGCCGCGGCCCATCCGTGCTACTGCGGGCGCCTGGGGTGCCTGGAGCAGTTCCTCTCCGGCCCCGCGCTCGAGCGCCGCTACGCTCGCGGCGCTGCGGACCAGCCCTACGACGGGCTCGCCGCGCGCCAGGTGCAGCGAGGCGACCCGCCGTCCGACGTAGCCGCAGCCCACGA
>CAYTYU010000115.1:0-7349 GCA_964440815.1 uncultured Chitinophaga sp. | reverse complement strand
CGCACCCGGCGAGCGCGCACAACGTGCCCACGAGCGCCGGCATCGAGGACATCAACTCGATGGGTGCCACCAGCGCCAACCACCTGCGCGCCGCCGTGCGGCTGGCCACCGACGTCATCGCCATCGAGCTCCTGGTGATGGCCGAGGGGCTCGAGGCCCAGCGGCCGCTGCGGTCGGGGGCGGGGGTGGAGGCGCTGCACGCGAAGGTGCGCACGCGGGTGCCCCGGCTCGCCGGCGACCGCCCGCCCGCGGGGGACATCGCGGCGGTCGGGGCGGTGATCCGGG
The DNA here is from genome assembly GCA_964440815.1 of uncultured Chitinophaga sp. GTDB lineage: Bacteria > Planctomycetota > Phycisphaerae > Phycisphaerales > SM1A02 > UBA966. The sequence continues at coordinate 7,064 of CAYTYU010000115.1, read as the reverse complement.
GCGAGTGAGCGAAATTTCGATCAATCTGGCGCGGTGCGTGATGGCCCGACCGGGCGGTTCTCGTTAGGAAGGGTGGGCCACCACCCCCGGGCCGACTGCGGCGCGCGGGGCGAGCATCCCACGACCAGGAGCGTGCGACATGCCGAGTTCAGCCAGGATCCAGCGCCTCATGTACCGCGCCACCGCGGTCGCCGCGATCGCCGCCGCCTCGATCGGCGGCCGCGCGGCCGCGGACATCGTCTACGCGCTCAGCTTCACCGACGGGCAGCTGGTCCGGTTCGACACGTCCGATCCCGCGGGCACCCGCACCGCGCTCACGACCGCCGGAGCGCTGGCCCAGCCGGCTGGCATGGTGATGGGCCCGGATGGGCACCTGTACATCGGCGAGGGAGGCAACGGCTCGACGATCAAGCCGTCGGTCAGCCGCTTCAACCTGACGACCAACACGAGGACCACCGTCCACACCTTCGCGTCCTCCGAGGTGTTCCCGGGGTCGCTGGCGTTCCGCGGCAACGACCTGCTCGTCGGGCGCAACCCGAACTTCGGTCTCGGCGGCCCGGTGGTCCGGCTCGCGAACGCCGTGTCTGGCCCGGTGACGGTCTCCGACTACACCTCGGGCGGCGCGCTGGCGAGCAGCCCGGGGCTCGCGCTCGCGGCCGACGGCTCGCTCTACGTGAGCAGCCAGACCTACAACGGCGTGAGCGGCGTGTCATCCGGACCCGTGATGAAGTTCGATGCGTCCGGCAGCTACGACAGCGAATTCATCGCCGACGGCGCGAGCACCGGCCTCTACGGACCGACGGGTCTCGCCATCGCAGGCAACTCGCTCTTCACGGCCAGCATCATGACCGGCACCGTGTTGCGCACGAACCTGGGCACCGGCATCACGAGCGCATTCGCCAGCACCGGCTCGCCGTACGAGGCGTCGACGCTGGCGGCCCTGTCGGACGGGGGCCTCCTGGTCGGCAGCGCCAATACGGGGAGCATCTATCGCTTCGACGCCAACGGCACCCTCGTCAGCACCTACGCCTCGGGCCTGGGAGCGATCGGCGCCCTCGTGGCCGTTCCAGCGCCGGGCACCATCGCGCTGGCGCTCGTGGGCCTCGCGGGAGTTGGACGGCGTCGACGGGCCTAAACTGCCCGTCCGATGACCACCGCCGCCCGCACCATCCGCGCCCCTCGCGGCGCCACGCGCACCTGCAAGACGTGGGCCGCCGAGGCGGCCATGCGCATGCTGATGAACAACCTCGACCCCGAGGTCGCCGAGCGGCCCGGGGACCTGGTGGTCTACGGCGGCCGCGGGCAGGCGGCGCGCAGCTGGGAGTGCTTCGACGCCATCGTCGAGAGCCTGAAGCGGCTGGAAGCCGACGAGACGCTGCTGGTGCAGAGCGGCAAGCCGGTGGGCATCGTCCGCACGCACGCCGATGCGCCGCGCGTGATGATCGCCAACTCGAACCTGGTGCCCCACTGGGCCACGCAGCAGCACTTCGACGACCTGTGCGCGCGTGGGCTGATGATGTTCGGGCAGATGACCGCGGGCAGCTGGATCTACATCGGCACCCAGGGCATCCTGCAGGGCACCTACGAGACCTTCGCCGAGTGCGCCCGCCAGCACTTCGGCGGCTCGCTGAAGGGAACCCTGAACGTGACCGCCGGCTGCGGCGGCATGGGCGGCGCGCAGCCCCTGGCGATCACCATGAACGAGGGCACCGCGCTGGTGGCCGACGTCTGCCGCGAGCGCCTGGAGAAGCGCGTCCACGACCGCTACCTCGACGAGGTGCACGAGGACCTCGACGCCGCGATCGACCGCGCGCTCGACCTCAAGCGCCGCGGCGAGGCCATCTCGGTGGGCGTGCTCGCGAACGCCGTCGACATGCTGCAGCGGCTGCACGACCGCCGCATCGTGCCAGACACGCTGACCGACCAGACCAGCGCCCACGACCCGCTCGAGGGCTACTACCCCGTGGGCATGACGCGCGAGGCGGCCGATGCCCTGCGCGAGCGCGACCCGGCGGAGTACCAGCGCCTCTCCATGAAGAGCATGGAGCAGCACGTGCGCCTCATGGTGCAGTTCATGCGCGCGGGCTCGAAGACCTTCGACTACGGAAACAACATCCGCCAGCGCGCGCTCGACCAGGGCTTCCAGGACGCGTTCGCGTTCCCCGGCTTCGTGCCGGCCTACATCCGCCCGCAGTTCTGCACGGGACGCGGGCCGTTCCGATGGGTGGCGCTCTCCGGCGACCCCGAGGACATCCGCGTCACCGACGAGGCGGTGCTCGAGCTCTTCCCGAAGGACGAGGGCCTGCACCGCTGGATCCGCATGGCCCAGAAGCGCGTCGCGTTCCAGGGGCTGCCGGCGCGCATCTGCTGGCTGGGCCTCGGCGAGCGCCACCGCGCGGGCCTGCGCTTCAACGAGCTGGTCGCGCAGGGCAAGGTCAAGGCGCCGATCGTGATCGGCCGCGACCACCTCGACTGCGGCAGCGTCGCAAGCCCCAACCGCGAGACCGAGGCCATGAAGGACGGCACCGACGCCGTCAGCGACTGGGCGATCCTCAACTTCGCGGTCAACATCGCAAGCGGCGCCAGCTGGACGAGCTTCCACCACGGCGGCGGCGTGGGCATCGGCTTCAGCCAGCACGCGGGCCAGGTGATCGTGGCCGACGGCACGCCGGAGGCTGCGAAGCGCCTGGAGCGCGTCCTCACGAACGACCCGATGATGGGCGTGTTCCGCCACGCCGACGCCGGCTACGACCTCGCGCGCGACTGCGCGACGCGGCTCGGCGTCAAGGTCCCGATGGCCTGACCGATGGCCAACGTGATCTGCATGAAGTGGGGGAAGAAGTACGGCCCCGAGTACGCCAACCGGCTGGCCTCGATGGTCCGGCGCCACCTGAAGCGCCCGCACCGGTTCGTGTGCATGACCGACGACCCGTCGGGGCTCGACGCGGGGATCGACGCGCGCCCCCTGCCTGACTTCGACGATCCGGGCGGCCCCGAGCGCGGCTGGCGCAAGATCTCGACCTTCCGGCGGCCGCTCTTCGACCTCGAGGGCCCCACCCTCTTCATCGACCTCGACGTGGTGGTGGTGGGCTCCCTCGACGCCTTCTTCGACCATCCGGGCGAGTTCCTCATCATCAAGGACTGGAAGCGCCCATGGCGGCCGACGGGCAACTCGTCGGTCTACCGCTTCGACGCGGGCGCGCACCCGGAGATCCTCGACCGCTTCATGCGCGAGCACGCGCAGGTCCGGCGCGAGGTGCGCAACGAGCAGGAGTACATCTCCCGCGAGCTGCACCGGGCCGGCAAGCTCTCCTACTGGCCGAAGGAGTGGTGCGTGAGCTTCAAGTACGGCTGCATGGCGCGCTTCCCCGCATGCTGGTGGACCACGCCGCGCAAGCCGCCCGGCGCGCGCATCGTGGTCTTCCACGGGCACCCGAACCCACCCGACGCGATCGCGGGCCGCAGCATCAAGCTGACGCGCCACGTGCGTCCGACGCCGTGGGTGGCCGAGGAGTGGCGCTAGGCGTCACGCCGTCGCGCGGCGCAGGCGGTCGACCACCGCGCGCCACAGGCCGTCGGCGGACGGCGGGCTCTCGATGACGATGCGCGCGCAGCCGAGGGCGTCGGCCGATCGCAGCGCGTCGTAGAGGGCCCCCGCGTAGAGCCGCGCGTCGCGCGGCATCGAGATCGCCGTGTGCGGTCCCGGCACGTGGGTGGCATCGAAGCAGAGCACCGCGCAGGGGACGTTCGCCTCCGCGAGCGCGCCGCGGACGCCGCCGACCGGGGCGAGCGCGGCAGGCGTGCGGGGGGCGTAGTGCCGCACCGCGGTGCCGGGGCTTGCGTCCTGCGCGTCGATCACCGGCGCCTCCACCTCGCCCAGGATCGCCCGCAGCGACTCGAGCGTCACCGTGCCGGGCCGCAAGAGGCGCGGCACGCGACCGGACAGGTCGATCACGGTGCTCTCGAGCCCGAACTCGCTGCGTCCGCCGTCGAGGATGATGAGGTCGTCCTCGCCGGCGAAGTCCTCGGCGACGTGGCGCGCAAGCGTCGGGCTCACGTGCCCGGAGCGGTTGGCGCTCGGGGCGCTGACGGACGCGCCGCCGAGCTCCTCGAGCAGCCGGCGCGCGACGGGATGGCTCGGCGAACGCACCGCGATGGTGTCCAGCCCGCCGACCGCGGCGGGCGGCACCACGGCTCGGCGCGGCACCACCAGCGTCAGCGGACCCGGCCACAGGCGCGAGGCGAGCTCGTCGCAGCGCGGGCACCAGCTCTCGACCACGGTCCGCGCGCTGGCGGCGTCGAGCACGTGCGCGATCAGCGGATTGCCCGCCGGACGGCGCTTCAGGCGGTAGACCTCGGAGATGCCGCCCGGGTCGAGGGTCAGCGCGCCCAGCCCGTACACCGTCTCGGTGGGGAACGCCACGGCGTACCCGGACCGCATCGCCTCCGTGGCGATCTCGATGGACGTGTCGGTGGGCTCGAGGATCGTCGGCATCGGGCTCAGCCGGGCGGCGCCGCGTCGACCACGCGCAGCTCGATGCGGTTGCGCTCGAGCGCCGTGCCCATCGCCGCGTGCAGGTTGGCGATCGACACGTTGTAGTCGGCGAGCGCGGCGGCCTCGGCCACCTGCGCGATGGCCAGGCCGTCCTGGCGGAAGAACTTGAGCGCCAGGAACTCGGGCGTCAGCTGCGGGATGCTCTCCTCGTCGACGGCGAGGGCGCGCATGTTCTCGGCGGCGGCGAGCCGCTGCGCGCGCGTCTGCGAGATGAGGCGATACGCGGCGGCGGCGTCCTGCAGCGCGTTGCGCACGTCGAGCACCGCGCCCTGGATGGCCGTCTTGTAGACGATGACCGCGCGCGAGCGCGCCAGGCGCGCGCGGCGGAAGTCGGCCTCGGCGGCGCGGTTCCCGATCGGCTGGCGGAAGGTGGCGCCCAGCGCCCACTCGATCTGGTCGCTGTCGCCGAGGTTCTGCCACGAGTCGCCGAGGGTCCCGTCGAGGCCGTACAGCGCGCCGCTCGCGAGGAGGTCGAGCACCGGCAGCCGCCCGTTGTCGGCGACGTCGACGCCGATCGATGCGTCGTCGATCGAGAGGAGCGCCGCAGCGATGGACGGGTTCTGCGCCATGAGCGTGCCCATGGCGTCGGCCGTGCTGTAGCTGAGCGCCTGGTCCACGGGCGTGTCGATCGTGACCAGCGTCTCGCTGCCGCCGACCGGCAGCCGCGGGTCGTTCATGGCGCGCTTCAGCTCGTTGACCGCGCGCTGCAGGTCGCGCTCGGCGCGGATCACCGCGGCGCGGCGGTCCTCGACCTTGGCGACCGCGTCGGCGTACTGGGCGAGCGAGGTGTCGTACTCGCGCCGGCGCTCGAGCACGGCGCGCACGCCCTCGCCCACGTCGAGCAGCCACCGCGCGCTGACCAGCCGCTGCCGCGCCACGTACACCTGCCAGTAGAGGGCCTCGGTGCGCGCGACGGTGTCGATCAGCGACCGACGCATCTCCTGCAGGCCGCGCCGGTCCTGGTTGCGCGCGATGCGCAGGTTCGCCAGGTTGACGTCGGTGCCGAAGTTGCGCAGGAGCGGCTGGCTCAGCGTCAGGTTGACCGAGTTGAGGTAGGACGGGTTCGGCGAGATCCGGTCCTGCGGGTCGGAGAAGTTCTGCCCCTGCATCCGCGAGGACACGGACAGGTTCGCGCCGGTCGAGAAGCGCTGCTCGAAGCCCGCCTCCATGTTCCAGATGCTCTGGTCGGCGGTGGGGTTGAGCAGGAACCCGCCGCCCCCGCCCCCGAGGGTCAGGGTGGGCTGGGGGATGTTGCTGCGCCGGTAGCCGCCGCTGGCGAAGAGCACCGAGTCGAAGACGGCCTCGGCCTTGACGATCTCGGTCTGGACGATGGCCTCGTCCAGACGGGCCTGCTGCACCCCGAGGTTGTTGCGCACGGCCGACGAAATGGCCTGCTGGAGGGTCAGGACGACCTCCCGGGGGGCCTTCCCGTCGAGGTCCGGGCCGACGTCCAGCCCGATTCCGGCATCCGTGGCCTGCGGCCCGAGGGCGTCGAGCGCCTCGCGGCGCCCCTTCAGGCTCTCGAAGACCGAGCTCCGCTCCGCGACCACCTCGGTCCGGGGGGCGGCCAGGGTGGCCTCGCTCGCCTCGCGGGCAAGGGTCGCATCGAGCGACCGCTGCAGCTCGGCATCGGCATCCCGACGGAGGGCGTCCTGGCACCCCGCCGCGGCCAGGACGGCAAGGGCGGCGGCGATCGTCAGGGCCGGGAAACGGGCCGGGCGGCTCGGCATCGCCCAAGTGTATCCCCGGACCTGTACACTCCCCGCCATGCTGCATGGACGCACACCCGCAAGGATGCGGGGCGCCGCTGGCACGATGCTGGCTTCGGCGACCCTGCTCACCCTCTCGCCTCTCTTCATCGCTTCGCCGTCGCTGGCGCAGGCGGCATCGACGTCGCCGTCGTGGGCCGTCGTCACCGGCAACGCGGTGAACGTGCGCTCGGGCCCGAGCGCGCAGAGCGCCTATGCGTTCGGCAAGCTGCGCCAGGGCGACGTGGTGCGCGTCGTGCGCGAGGAGTTCGGATGGGCGCGCATCGCGCCCGAGGGCACCGCGTTCGGCGACGTCTTCGCGTACGTGCCGGCGGACCGGCGCGTCTCGCTCTCCGCCGACGGCAAGACCGCCACCGTGACCGCGCGCACGGAGCTGCGCGCGCCGAACATGGAGGCGGGCGGCTCGCCCGACAAGAGCTGGAAGCAGATCGGCTCCGTCGACCAGGGCGCGACGCTCTCGGTCCTCGGCGACGTGAAGGGCGAGCGCGAGACCGTCTACAAGGTGCGCGTGCCCGGCTCGGCCGAGGCGTGGGTGAACATGACCTTCCTTCGCACCGCGTCCGAGGCGGAGGCCGCCGCGGCCGTCGCCACGGCGAATGCCGCCGCGAGCGCCGCCCGGAGGCGCGGTGGCCGGGGCCGGCCGGGGGAGGTGGAGGACGGCCGGCCCCGTTGCGAAATAGACCGCCGCGAGCAGCGCCGAAAAGGTGAGCGGGGGGAGGAAGGGGCGGAAGGAACGGAAA
>CAYTYU010000114.1:0-7377 GCA_964440815.1 uncultured Chitinophaga sp. | reverse complement strand
CTGCCGGTGGCCGAGCGCGCCAAGCTCGAGGCGCCCGTCCTCTCCGACGTGGTCGACAGCGCGCGGCGCAACGGCTACGACGAGACGGTGGTGCGCGCCTTCGTGAGCGCCCCGGACGAGGTGTGGATGCTCGAGCGCGCGGGCGGCGGCGAGCGCATCTTCGTCGGCCGTGCGGAGTACCGCGACGCCTTCGGCAGCGACCCGCCCGTCACGCGCGGCGGGGGCGCGCCGGTGCGCGCGGCGGTCGAGGGCGACGTGCCGATGCTCGCCCTCGTCGACCGCTCGATGCGCGCGGGCCGCGGCGGCGAGGACGGTCCGTCCACGCCCGAGGAGCGCGACGCGCTCGTCGAGGAGCAGCAGGTGCGCCCGCCGGTGCGCGCACGGCTCGGGCCGCAGGATGCCGCCGGATGGACGGTCGTCACGCAGGTGGACGGTGCCGAGGAGCTCCTCGTGGTGCAGGCGCAGGAAGCCGCGGCCTTCGGCCTCGCACTGCGCACCGTGGCGGACGAGCGCGAGCTGGCCGCCTGGTTCGGCGCCACGTCGGTGGACCGCCTCGACGAGCACGCGGGCGATGCGCTCGTGCGGTTCCTGACGAGCTGGCCGGTGCGGATCGTGCTGGTCGTGCTGCTCCTCGGCGGGTTCCTCCTCGAGATGATGGCACCGGGCGTGAGCTGGCCCGGGATCACCGCCGCGATCGCCTTCGCGCTCCTGGTCGGTGCCCCCGCGCTCGCGGGCGTCGCGGAGTGGTGGCCGTTCCTCGTCGTGCTCGCCGGGATCGGGCTGGTGCTGGTCGAGGTGTTCGTGGTGCCGGGGATCGGCATCGCCGGGGTGCTCGGCGTCGCGTGCGTGCTGGTCGGGCTCGTCGGCAGCTTCCTGGGCGCGCCGCTCGACACGCCGCAGGGCCGCAGCGACCTTGCCACCGGCATCGGGACCGTGGCCGGCGGGCTGATCGTCGCGATCGGGGCGGCGTGGCTCCTCCTGCGCGTGGTGCCGCAGTGGCGCGTGGTGCGCGGGATCACGCTGCAGGCGACCGCGGGCGGCGCGCCGGTGGCGGAGGCGCCGCGCGACGCGGCGCTCCCCGCGCGAGGCGCGCGGGGACGCGCACTGACGCCGCTCAGGCCCTCGGGCAAGGCCGAGTTCGGCGGCCGGATCCACGACGTGCAGGCGGTGGGCGCGATGGTCGAGGCGGGCGCCGAGGTGACGGTGGTGCGCGCGAGCGGGTATTCCATCGAGGTGGAGGCCACGTGACCGACGCACTCGCATCGCTTGCCCTGCTCGCCCAGGACGCCGCCTCGCCGCAGGCCGCGGCGGCGCAGTCGTCGGCGCTGCTCGCCGCCGGCTTCGTGCTGCTCGCGGTCGCGCTCGTCATGGGCTTCGCCGAGCTCTTCGTGCCGACGGCAGGCGTGCTCGCCGTGGGAACCGCGGTGTGCCTCGTCGCGTCGGTCGTCGTGTTCTTCATGCACAGCGCGGTGTGGGGGTTCGCGGCGCTGCTTGCGTACTCGGCGGGCGCGCCGTTCGCGCTCGTCATCGGGTTCAAGGTGTGGTCGCGCTCGCCGATCGCGCGGCGGATGGTGCTCGGCGGGACGTCCGAACCCGGGGAGGACGGCGCACCGGCGGCCACGGCCGCGGCGGAGGCGGGCGTGCGCCCGGGCGACCGCGGCGTCGCGCTCACCGGCCTGCGGCCCGTCGGATTCGCGCGCATCGGCGAGGCGCGCATCGAGGTGACGGCCGAATTCGGGCTCGTGGACGCGGGCGCCGAGGTCGAGGTGACGGCGGTGAGCGGCGACCGGGTGACGGTGCGGGCGCACGGCTAACATCCCACCACCATGAACGACCAGACCTACGTCCTGCCGCAGCTTGCGCAGGCGCCCGCCGGGGGTGCCAGCGTCGTGTTCTGGGTGATCCTCGCCGTCGTCGGCCTGATCGGGCTGGTGATGCTCATCGTCATCAGCCAGTACATCCAGCTGGCCGTGCAGGCGTGGCTCTCGGGCGCGCCCGTGAGCCTCCTGAAGCTCGTCATGATGCGCCTGCGCAAGGTGGCGCCGAGCGAGATCGTCTTCAACCGAATCTCGGCGAAGAAGGCCGGCCTGCACATCGACACCGACCAGCTGGAGAGCCACTACCTCGCCGGCGGCGACATCGAGCGCGTGGTGCGCGCCATGATCGCGGCCGACAAGGCGAAGATCGAGCTCCCCTGGGACCGTGCGACCGCGATCGACCTCGCCGGCCGCGACATCCTCGACGCCGTGAAGACGAGCGTCGACCCGAAGGTGATCGACTGCCCGAGCGTCCAGAGCGGCCGGCAGACGATCGACGCGGTGGCGAAGGACGGCATCCAGCTGAAGGCGCGCGCGCGCGTCACGGTGCGCACCAACATCTCGCGCCTGGTCGGCGGCGCCACCGAGGAGACGATCATCGCCCGCGTCGGCGAGGGCATCATCTCGACGATCGGCAGCGCCGAGGACCACAAGAGCGTGCTCGAGAACCCCGACAAGATCTCCAAGACCGTGCTCGCCAAGGGCCTCGACAGCGGCACCGCGTTCGAGATCCTCTCGATCGACATCGCCGACATCGACGTCGGCGAGAACATCGGCGCCAACCTGCAGACCGCGCAGGCCGAGGCCGACACCAAGCGCTTCCAGGCGCAGGCCGAGCAGCGCCGCGCGCTGGCCGTGGCGCAGGAGGCGGAGTTCCAGGCCGAGGAGCAGAAGAACCGCGCGCTGGTGGTGCTGGCCGAGGCCGACGTCCCCAAGGCCATCAGCGAGGCCCTGCGCAAGGGCAACATGGGCCTGATGGACTACTACCGCATGCAGAACGTGATGGCCGACACGTCGATGCGCGCGTCGCTCGGGAAGCCGGAGCAGCAGGGCTGACGCACGGCGTCGGCCCGCGCGGCCCATGCCGGTGCTGCACGTGGCCATGCCCGTGTTCGACGAGGGGCCGACGCTGTCGCGCATCGTCGACCGGGTGATGGGCGCGCCGCTGCCGCCCGGCTGGTCGCTGCGGCTGGTGATGGTCGACGACGGCAGCCGCCCGGAGGCCGCGCGCGTGGCACGCGAGGCCCGCGAGCGCGGCGGCAGCTCGGCCGAGCTCCTGGTCCATCCGAGCAACCGCGGCAAGGGTGCGGCCCTCATGACCGCCTTCGACCACGTGCTTGCCGGCGCGGCGGACGCCGACGCGGTGCTCGTCCAGGACGCAGACCTCGAGTACGACCCCGCGGACTACCCGGCGCTGCTCGGCGCGCTTGCGCCCGGGACCGGCGCGGTGTTCGGCAACCGCTGGGCCGGCGCGCGCCCCGGGGGCGCATGGCGGCGGCTGCATGCGGCGGCGAACGGGTTCCTCACCTGGGCGAGCGACCTGGCCACGGGCCTGGGCGTCCATGACATGGAGTGCTGCTACAAGCTGCTGCGCGTGCCGGTGCTGCGCGAGGTCCGGCCGTGGCTCACCGAGGAGCGCTTCGGCATCGAGCCGCAGGTGGCGGCGGCGCTCGCACGGGCGCGCGTCCGGGTGGCGGAGGTGCCGGTTCGCTACGAGCCGCGCGGCTTCGCCGAGGGGAAGAAGATCCGCTGGACCGACGGCGTGCGCGCGCTGTGGGTGATCGCGCGCGAGCGCGCGCGGCGCGCGCCCGGGTAAGGTGCGCCCCCGATGACCGACGGCCAGCTCCGCGACATCGCGCGCCGGACGATGACCCCGCGCAGCATCGCGATCCAGGTCGTGGGCTTCGCGATCGGCGTGGCGATCGTCGCATGGATCGTGAAGGGGGCGCTTGAGGCGGCGAACGCACCGGGCCGCGCCGGGATCATGGAGAGCGTGTCGGCGGCGTGGCAGTCGCGGCCGTGGCTCGTCGCGGGGATCGCGATCACCACGGTGCTCAGCATGGTGATCGACGGGGCGCTCTTCTGGCTGGTGCTCCTGCCGGTGCGCCGCCTCGGATTCATGGAGATGCAGTGGGTCACCTACGCGGCGGCCACGAGCAACTTCTTCCCGGTCCGCCTGGGGCTGCCCGCGCGGTACGCCTACGCGATGCTTGCCAACCGGATGTCCTTCGCCGAGAGCACCGCGTGGTTCGCGGCAACCACCGTCGTGATCCTGGTGTCCCTGGGCGCGGTGGTCGTGGCCACCGCGGTCGATCCGCACCCGGACCTCGTGTGGTGCCTCCTGGTGGTGGGCGTGCTCGCCGTCGGCGGGCTGGCGCTCCACCGAATCGCACGCCTCGCACCCGTGCAGCGCGTGATGGGCAGGTGGACGCCGATGCTCACCACGCAGTCCACCTACTGGGTGGGGACGCTGCTGCGCGCGGGGGAGGTGCTCCTCTGGATCGTGCGCATGTGGTGCGCGGGCGAGATCCTGGGCCTCGGCCTCGACTTCGCCACCGTCACGGTGCTGGGCGTCGCGTCGATCGCGGTGATGCTCAACCCGCTCGGGCGCGTCGGGTTCCGGGAGGCCACCACCGTGGTGGTCGCCAACTGGATGGCGGGCGGCGGCCTGGACGTCGCACACGCCGACGCGGGCTTCACGCAGCTGGCGCTCCTGGAGAGCCTGGGCGAGATGTTCGCCACGATCCCGATGGGGATCCTGGCCATCCCGTTCCTGGTGAAGTGGTGGCGGCGCCGCCGCGCGGAGGCGTGAGCGGTCAGCGCAGGATGCGGCGCAGTCCGTCGTCGATCCGCAGGTAGGAGAGGCGCATGCGCTCGGCACGGCTGCCGATCCACGGGGCGCGCCCCGACGCGCGGTCGACGCGGCCGAGCGCGGCACGCACGTCCTCGAGCACCGGCTCCGCGCGCGACGCACCGGCCGCATGCAGCTGCGCGAGCCAGCGCACGCACGCGGCGTTCAGCGCGAGCGCCTGCAGCCCGTCGACCACCGGCCAGCCGTAGTAGCCGCTGCCCCACGCCCGGTGCCCAAGCACCGTGGCGCGCAGCCAGCGCGTGAGCAGCTCGTCGATGGCGGCCGCATCGGGCGATGCCTCGATGCGCGTCACGCGGTCCACGGCCTCGAAGCCGAACCCGCCCGGCCACCGCCCGCCCATCGCAGGCACCGGACCGCGCGCCCGCGCGAAGCGCCTGCTGCGCAGGTACTGGCCGACCACCGTGCGCAGGCGGCCGGTGCGCGAGATCTCGGGGATCTTCGGGTCCTCCAGGCGGAAGAACGCGGCCTGCCGCAGCGTGGCCCGCTGCGCGCGCGTGGGGGGATCCACCGGATGGAGCGGAAGCTCGTCGGGCAGCGCCGTGACCAGGGTCTCCATCAGCTCGCGCAGGCGGGGCCCGCGGACCTTCGCGAAGCGGGCGCGCGCCAGCTGCTGCCCGAGCCAAGCCAGGCCGTCGAGCCGCAGCGCGAGCGTGCGCGAGCGGTCGCGCAGCCATGCGTCGAGCGTCTCGGCGACCGCATCGGCCTCGTCGGGGGTGGCCTCGGTGGACGCGTCGAGGAACGTGCGGGTCGGCACCACCTCGGGGATCTCGCCGGCCATGCGCCGCACGTCGCGCGCATGCGTGCCGAGCTCCGCGCCCTGCGATCCGAGCACGCTCGCGCACGCGAAGCTGATGCCCACGTGCGCGCGGCGGGCGTCGGGCGCGAGGATCCACGGGAAGAGCTGGCACGCGATCGGCTTCGCCTCCAGGCCATGCTCTGCATGGATGCGGCAGCGGCCGCCCTCCATGAGGAAGACGCACGCCCCGTCATCGCGCTGCGCCAGGAAGGACCCGCCTCGGAACTCGGCCGTCACGGGCCGGCCGAGCTTCTCCTCCCAGCCCTGGGCGCGCAGGCGCTCGAGGTCCGACGGCCTGAGCTGCACCGTGAAGTCGCGGCAGCAATCGCCGCAGCCGTGGCAGGAATAGCGCTGCTCCGGCAGGCGCAGCACCGCGAGCGGGATCGCCGGGCGCGCGACGCTCACCAGCGGATCCGCTTGTGGACCACGAGGTACGCCAGCCGGCGCACGGCATTCCCGCGGTGGCTGATCGCGTTCTTCTCCTCGGGCGGGAGCTCCGCGCTCGACACGCCGCGCCCGGGCAGGTGGAGCCATGGGTCGTAGCCGAATCCGTGCGCGCCGCGGGGCTCGTCGCCGATGACGCCCTCCATCTCGCCGCGCGTCTCGACCAGCACCTCGCCCGCGGGCGTCGCGATGCACATCGTGCACACGAAGCGCGCGGTGCGCCGGTGCGCGGGGACGCCGCGCATCTCCTCGGCAAGCCGCGCGTTGTTGCGCGCGTCGCGCTCGGCGCGCGAACCCTCCCGGCCGGCCCAGTGCGCGCTGTGCACGCCGGGGGCGCCGAGCAGCGCGTCGACCTCGAGCCCGCTGTCGTCGGCGAGCACCGCCTCGCCGACGGCGCGCGCGTAGTGCACGGCCTTCAGGCGGGCATTCTGCTCGAAGGTGGGGTGCGGCTCCTCGGGCTCCGCCGGGACGGGCCGCCCGGTCTCGGCGAGCGACAGCACGGTGAAGCCGAGCGGCGCGAGGACGGCGCGGATCTCCTCGACCTTGTGCGGGTTGCCGGTGGCGACGACGATCCGCATGGGGTGGTCAGGTCTGCAGGACGCCGGTGCGGAACGGCGCGTCGGCGGGCGCCTGCCAGGCGACGCGCACCGCGGCGACAAGCTCCTCGCGGGTGCGCGCGGGGTCGATGATCCGGTCCACCCAGCCGCGGCTCGCCGCCCAGCGGATGTCCTGCTGCTCGGAGTAGCTCTTCGTGATCGCCTCGAGCAGCTGCTTGCGCATCGCCTCGTCGACCTTCTCGCCCTTGCGCTCGCGCGCCGCGAGGTCGATCTGCAGGAGCGTGCTCGCCGCCTGCGCGGCACCCATCACGCTGCAGCGCGCGCCCGGCCACGCGAGCGTCAGGAGCGGGTCGAACGCGCGGCCGCACATCGCGTAGTTGCCGGCGCCGAAGCTCCCCCCGAGGATCAGCACCACCTTCGGCACCACGCAGTTGGACATGGCGTTCACCATCTTCGCGCCGGCGCGGATGATGCCGCCCTGCTCGCTGTCGCGGCCGACCATGAACCCGGTGGTGTCGTGCACGAAGAGGAGCGGGATGCGCCGCTGGTTGCAGTCCATGATGAAGCGCGCGGCCTTGTCGGCGCTGTCGTCGTAGATCACCGCGGGCATGTTCGAGGCCACGGAGGGCCCGGCCTTGCCGCCGGCCATCTTCTTCTGCGTGAGCTTCTTCTGGTTGGCCACGATCCCCACCGGGAACCCGCCGATGCGCGCGTAGGCGCAGACGAGCGAGCGGCCGTACTCGGCGCGGTACTCGTCCATGCTCCCTGCGTCGACCACGCAGGCAAGCAGCTCGGACATGTCGTACTGCTCGCCCGGACGGTCGCGGAACACCTTGAGCGCGTCGGCGGGGTCGCGCGCGGGCGGGGAGGGCGCCTCGGGCGGCTGGGGCA
>CAYTYU010000113.1:0-7490 GCA_964440815.1 uncultured Chitinophaga sp. | reverse complement strand
ACGTGCTGAGGCCGAGCGCCGCCATCGCCACGCCGATCGCCAGGAACGCCATCAGCGTCCGCATCCCGGAGCACGCCTCCGCCACGTTCAGGGGATGCGACGTGCCATCCGAAAAGTGGATGGTGAGCACGTTGCCCACGCGGTCGACGTCCATCCCGAAGGTGTTCAGCAGGATGTCGGCGCCGATCGCGCTCCAGTCCTGCAGGCGCTCGGTGACCCGCGAGAGCAGTCGCTCGGAGATGGTCTGCCCGAACACCAGCCAGTACGCCCAGGGAAACCAGAGGGAGCGGAACGAGCGGAGCCCGAAGATCGCGAGCGCACCGCCAAGGAGCGCGATGGCCGCGCCCAGTCCGCGCACGTTGTGGTGCTGCACCGCCGGCGGACCGAACGCGGACAGCATGTAGATCGACATCCCGAGCAGGAAGACCGCGATCCCCCACCAGCTCGGCCGGAACGGCGCCGCGAGCAGCTGGTCGCGCTTCAGCCACACGAAGTAGCCGGAGATCGCCGGGATCAGGAGCGTGTGGCCCCAGTCGGAGGGCTGCGTGACCGCCTGGACCGCCTGGTTGCGCAGGAAGTCCCAGAAGGTCAGCAGGTAGCCGGCGGCGAAGACAGCCCCGGCGATCCATGCGGTGCGGGGCGTGACCTCAAGCCATGACGACAGCGGCCCAGCCGCGGAAACGGCTGCAGGCGTGGCAGGGCGACTCGATGCACTGCTTGTCATCCCAATGCGCAGGCTCCAGATCGGACGGAGATGGCGCGGCCGTTCCCGTTACGCGCGAGCGACGGGGCGGGTTCGGGGCCCACGGCTGTCATCGGACGTCCAATCAGAAGATCGGCTGGAACGGCGGCGCCCCGAACACGTCGTTGCCCCAGTTCCGGTCAAGCAGGAAGCCGAAGCCGTAGGTCATCCGGAAGCCGTTGCGGATCACTGCCAGCGGCGTCGCGAAGAAGTTTGTGCCGATAATGATGTGGTCGTCGCCGCGCATCACGATGTCGGGCTCCGCCTTGTTGCGGATCGCCTTCAGGTTGACGCGCACCACGGCCTCGCGGTCCGGGGCGACCTTGCGGATCAGGTCCACGCGCTCGGGAATCGCGATCTGGCCGAACCCGCCCGCCGCCGCCACCAGGCGGCTCAGGGTGAGTTCCCCGATCGGCGGCAGGTTGTAGACGCCGGGCCGCGAGATTTCGCCGTCGATGTACACGACGCCGAGGTCGCTCTCGACGTGGATCAGGTCGCCCGGTCGCACGATCACAAGCTGCGTCAGGTCGCCCTGCTGGAGCTTCACCCAGTCGATCACGATGATGCGCGTCTTGCGGCCGTCGGGCAGGCGGTAGTCCTTCGGCTGCACCAGCGAGCGGCCACCGCCCTCGGCGGCGGCAGGGCCGGTGATGGCACCCTCGGGCGAGTTCGGTGCCACCAGTTCAACCGAGCCTTCCGTCGGGGCCGGACCGGGCGTCCCCGGCTCCACGAACACCCACTCCTGCTTCTCCGTGTCGAAGACGTAGCGGGCCACCTGCGACGGCCGCGCCGCCGCCGGGACCTTCACGGCCTCGCCGGTCGGGACGGCCCCCGGCTCGGCCACCTTCGGTGACTCAAGCTGGTCAACGTCGACCACGGGTTCCATGGTCCGAAGCGCTCCGGGACTCGTCGGCGCGGCGGAAGGCGCCGGTTCCGCAGCCGGCTCCGACGGCGCGATCTGCTTCAGGAGGTCGTCGACGCTGGGAGCAGCGGGGGCGGCAGGCGCGGCGGGTGCCGAAGGCTGGGTCGGCGGCGAGGAACCGCCTGCGGGTGCGGGGGCGGTCTCGGCGTCACCGGTCGAGGCGGCCGCCGCAGGCGCCTCGTCCACCACTCGCACGATCCGGATGCGCCGCACGCCCTCGACCGCGCCGCCGGCAAGCGCCACGGCCTGGATGATGTTGAAGTCCGGCCGCGACAGCGAATACACGCCCGTATTGCGGCACTGCCCGTCGACCACGAACGTGAACGCGCGGCCTTCCAGGATCGTGATCGACACGCGCGGATCGCGGATGATCGGGCGCAGCTTCTCGGTGATCGCGTCGATCGCCTGGGTCTCGGTCATTCCCGAGAGCTGGATGGGCCCCACGATCGGGATGGTGACCTTGCCCGACTGGTCCACGACGCGCCGGAACTGCTCGGCCTTGTCGGTCTGGAACAGGTCGTTGATCTGGATCTCGACCGCGTCGCCCGCGGCGAAGGTGTATTCGCTGGAGGCCGGCAGCAGGTCGGCGGAGGTCGGCGGCCCGATCTCCGTGAAGAAGGCGTCCTGTTCCACCTCGATCACGTCCAGCTTGCGCAGGATCGGGATCGAGGTCGGGGTGTGCTCGAAGTAGCCCGTGCGGCTGGGGTCCATCCAGCTGTCGACCTCGCAGCCCGTCATGGCGGACGCCACGCCGAGAAGGGCGACCGACGTTGCGCCTGCACGAACCGCGGTTCGCAGGGCCCGGGGAATGCGGGGGACGAAGGTCATCGGGGGGTGGCAGCTCATGGGTGCACAGCCTCTCGGACATCCCGAGGGATGGAGGGCTATCGGCAAGCCCCCGAGGGTACCTGCACCCCTCTTGGCCAAACTCCCCGAGACGAATCCGAACGGATCCCGAACGATCTCTATCGGTTGAGGCAGTGCTCGAGCACCGCCATCCGCACGGCCACCCCGTGGGTGACCTGCCGGAGAATCTGGCTCCGGCGCAGGTCGTCGGCCACGTCGTCGTCCACCTCGACCCCACGGTTCACCGGCCCGGGATGCATCACGATGCAGTGGCCCGGCAGCCGGGCGGCCCGGGCATGGGTCAGGCCGAACAGCTCGCGGTAGTCGGACGCGACGCCGCCCCCGGCGGCCCGTTCGAGCTGCACGCGGAGCATCATGATGACGTCGAGGCCGCCGAGCGTCGCATCGAGGTCATGGGAGAGCGAGACGCGGTCGGGGTGCCGGGCGATGCCGCCCATCGACGCCGGAAGCAGGGTCGGCGGGCCGACGAGCGTCACGTGCGCCCCGAGCGTGGTCAAGGCGTGCAGCGCGCTGCGCGCCACGCGGCTGTTGGCGATGTCCCCGACGATCGCCACGCGCAGGCCGTCGAAGCGGCCGAACACCTCGCGGATGGTGAGGCAGTCGAGCAGTCCCTGCGTCGGGTGCTCGCGCCGGCCGTCGCCGGCGTTGATCACGGCGCAGCGGACGTTGCGTGCGAGCAGCGCCGCGCCGCCGGAGATCGACGTCCGCACCACCATCGCATCGACCCCCAGCGCGTCGACGTTGAGCGCAGTGTCCAGGAAGGTCTCGCCCTTGCTTGCGCTCGAACCCGCACCCTGCAGGGCCATCGACCGCCCGCCGAGCCGCGCCGTGGCCGCCTCGAAGCTCAGCCGCGTGCGGGTCGAGTCCTCGAAGAAGAGCTGCGCCACCAGGCGCCCGTCCATCGATCGCGCCGGAGTTGCCTCGCCCCGGGCGGCCGGCAGGTGTGCCCGCGCACGGTCGAGGAGCGCCGTCAGCCCCTCGGCCTCCATGCCCTCGAGCTGAAGCAGGTGCGTCGGCATGCTCACCCGCCGTTGTAGGCCGGGTTGCTCCACCACGGCCCCGCCACGAAGGGGTAGCTCGCGTTGTCGACGAAGGGGTCTTCCGAATCGCCGCCGCTCGTGGCCATCATCGGCGGGTTCGGGCCGGGGCCCATCTCCGCGCGCTGCATCTGCGTGGGGGACATGGCATCACCCCAGAGGGCCTGGTCGTCCTCGCAGCCGATGGCGGCGGCCAGGCATGACAGTCCGATCCAGCCGAGGGTGCGGGCCGCGCGCTTCATGAAGGGAAATCGTACCTCGCTCACTCCGCCGGAAGGATGCGCCAGATCGCACCCTTCGCGCGCGAATCCTGGCTCCCCTCGAACGTGGTGAGGTAGAGCGTGCCGTCGGCCGATTCGCCGAAGCTCGTCGGCAGCTGGTTACGCGTGGTCAATAGGAGGTCCGGCCCCTGCACCAGCTTGCCGTCCTGCGCGCGAATGCCCCAGATGCGGCAGGACACGAGGTCGGCGTACAGGTAGACGCCGTCGTGCTCGGACGCCTTCGCGGATCGCCATACGTAGCCACCCGTGATGCTCACGCCCTGGCTGTGCGGGTACTCGACCACCGGGTCGATGTACTCGCTGCCGAACGCGCCGGGCCGTCCGTCCGGGAAGGCGTGCAGGCCCTCGCGCGGGTTCCAGCCGTAGTTGCCGCCCTTCACGATCAGGTCCACTTCCTCGTAGGCGTTCTGGCCGACGTCACCGCCCCAGAGTTCGCCGGTCTTGCGGTCGAAGGACATCCGCCAGACGTTGCGCAGGCCGTAGGCCCAGATCTCCGGGAGCGCCCCCGGGGTGCCGATGAACGGATTGTCCTTCGGAATGCCGTACGGACGGTCGCCCTCGGTGCGATCGACATCGATGCGCAGAACCTTCGCCAGCATGGTCCCGAGGTCCTGGCCCGCCTGCAGCGGGTCGTTGGCCGCGCCGCCGTCGCCGCAGCTCAGGTACAGCATGCCGTCGCGCCCGAAGAGCGCCGTGCCGCCGTTGTGGTTCGAGTACGGGTCGGCGACCGACAGCAGTCGCTGCTCGGACCCCTCCTTGGGCAGCTCGGTGTCCCGGTCGACGGTCCATGCCGTGAGCACGTTCGAGCGGCGGCGCTCGGCATCGATCGCCGTGTAGTAGGTGAAGAAGCGGCCGTTCTTCGCGAAGTCCGGGTGGAAGGCGAGCGACAGAAGCCCTTCCTCGTTGCCGCGGCTGTTCACCTGCGACTTGATGTCGAGGAACACCGTCGGCTCCTTGGCATCGCGATCATCCGGATCGATCCGCAGGATGCGGCCCGCCTGCTCGAGCACGTACATCCGCCGGTCGTCGCCCGGCTCGAACACCACCTGCACGGGGCGCCGGAAGGTCATCTCCGGGGCGATTCGCTGCAGACGGATGCGGGGGATGCTGCCGGGCTTCGACGACGTCGTTGCCGGGCCGTTCGGGGCGTCCGCGGCGCGCACGGCGGGTGCCGGACCATCCTGTGCGACCATCAAGACGAGCGAGGCCGCAACGGCAATGCATGTGATCATCGGGGGTCGGCTCCTTCTGGTGCAATCGTAGCCGCGCCGGCAGCGACCACCTCCTCGGCGAGCGCCCGCACGGAGAGTGCGGCGCATCCCTCGGCCTTGTTGTTGCAGACCACGAAGGCGGGACGGTCCTCGGACGCGCACGCAAGCAGCGAGGCGATCTCCGCGCGCGTGGCGGGATCGGGGGCTCGCAGCGCGTCGTACGGCTCGAATGCCGCCGCGGCGCCGTCGTAGGAGAAGTCGCCGCGCAGCATCCACCGCACCACGATGGCACCGCGCCTGGGAAGCCGGCCCTCGAGCGACTGTCGCTGCGCCGAGATCGCCGGCACCGTCGGGTGCGCGAGGTGGCTGTGCACGGCGTCTCCGGCGATGAGGCAGTCGGCGTAGCGCGCCGCGCCATCACCCGTGAAGAACTCGCGGTTGCGCACCTCGATCGCAAGCGTCACCGCGGCGTCGGCGGGGAGCGATGCGCGCACGGCGGACAGGAACGCCTCGAGCCGCGAGAGGAATCCCGGCATGCCGCCGAGCGCCCCGCGCGCCGACAAGTCGAGCGGCGGGAACTGGAAGACCACGGGACCGAGTCGATCGCCGAGACCCTCGATCGCCGGCCGGAGCACCGTCCCGACGGCGAACGCCGGATCGAGGAAGTGCGGATTCGGCGTGCCCGCATCGCGGTGCGCGGTCGTGCTGCCGAACGTGGTTCCGTCCCGGCCAAGGTCGGGGCGAACGCATCGCTGCTCGGCCTTCACGGTAAAGCGGAAGTCCGGTGGAACAAGGTCCCGGAGCGCCCTGTAGTCGTCCGCCGACGGTGTTGAATAGAACGACCGATCGAGCCCAACGGTGCGGACGACGGGCCACGCGGCGTATGCGGCCACCCCATCGCGAGCCAAGCTCGAGACCGGCGCGCGCGCGCCGAACACGAGTCCTCGCCAGCCCGCATACGCCCAGCTGCTGGTGCCGAGATGGACCCACCCGGGAAGTCGGGCTCCGAGGGCACGCAGCTCGTCGGCAGCGGGCCCCGGCGGCACCCGAGCCATCGCCCGGTCGATGGGTGAGTCGCCGAAGAGCGAGGGGGCATCGAGATGCGGTTGTCTTCGGCGCAGCATCCATCGCCTCCGCGTCGACCACTTCGGTCGCCGATACGATCATTCAACGATAGGCGCTTGCAACGGCCGAACCCAACGTGAATACGCTCGTCGTCCAACGGCTGGAAGACCTCGCCACAACGGAATGGCCGCGCCGGATGGACCCCGACCGGCGCCGGATTCTGTTCCTGAA
Organism: uncultured Chitinophaga sp.; assembly: GCA_964440815.1. Classification (GTDB taxonomy): domain Bacteria; phylum Planctomycetota; class Phycisphaerae; order Phycisphaerales; family SM1A02; genus UBA966. Next base: position 1,134 of record CAYTYU010000113.1, on the reverse strand, counting down.
CTCGCATGTGCTCGGGTTCCGAACCTGGGCTGGGCAGCTGGAGGCGGCCACGGCCTCGTGTGACTTCGTCGAGGCCGTCCATGTTCATCTGCCGCCTCCGAAGATGCTCAAGGCGCTCGGGGCTTGGATCCCGCCGACCAAGGGGGGTTTCTGGCACGCCTGGAGGCATTGGATGCTGTGGAAGCGCTACGTCCAGACATGGCTGGCAAGGACCCCGCTCGCAGACTTCGACGCGATCCACGTGACGAATCAGTACTGCGCCGCCGCCTTCGTCGAGCAGCCCGCCGGCATCCGCAGCCGAACGGTCGTTTGCGTCGACGCCACGTCCACGCTGGAACACCGCGAGTTCGGCTACAGCATCGTCGACCGGGCGCCGCTGATCGCGGCGGAGCGGCGGCTGATGGGCCGGATCGCCGGCGCAAGCGGGATGACCCGATGGGCCTGCGACTCCCTTCAACGAGACTGCGGGGTCGATTCGCGCCGCGTCCTCCTGGCAAGACTCGGGATGGCGCAAGCTCCACGACGCTCGGTCTCGGATGTCGAACTCGGCGCTTCGCACCGGTTCTCCATCGCATTCATTGGCAATCACTGGGGCAGGAAGGGGGGCGACCGACTTCTCCGTTGGCACCAAGCACGCTGGGCCGACCGTGCAGAACTGCATCTGTTTGGAGATTCCCCGGAGGACGCCGGGAATCTCCGGGGCGTCGTGCGCCACGGAGCGGTGATGCACGACCGACTCGTGAACGAGCTTCTGCCAATGATGGATGTCATGGTCATGCCGACAATGGAAGACTGCCTGCCGTGGGTCCTGCTCGAGGCGCAAGCTGCCGGGGTTCCCGTCGTGTCGACCCGCATGTCAGGGATCGCGACGGACGGCATCGATCACGGCCGCACCGGCTTCCTCTGCGCGCGCGACTCCGACGACGACTTCATCCAGGCCACCGAGCGGCTGCTCGACGATCCGGCGCTGCGCGAGGACATGTCCCGCGCATGCATCGAGCGGATGCGCGCGGAGTGGGACCCATCACGGTGCGCGGAGCGCTACTTCCGCGAGATCCTGCGCCTGACCGCGCCCACGACCGTGGTACCGTGACGCCATGAAGCTCACGACGGCGGCGGCCGCTGCCATGCTCG
>CAYTYU010000112.1:0-7499 GCA_964440815.1 uncultured Chitinophaga sp. | reverse complement strand
AGTGGCTGGTCGCCTGCGCATCGGTGCGGCGATGGTTCTGGCGGCGCCCTGAGACATCGCCCGCCCCCCGCCCCGGGGCAGCCGCACCAAGCGAGTTGTTGCGCGCACCACCAGCCCGCGTCGCCGCCCCCACCGCCCACCAAGCGCAACATGTCTGAGCGACTGCGGCTGCCCCGGGGCGGGGGTGACGCGGGACGCACGCCCTTCGCCCAAACTACGATCCCCCCGTGCCCCCCAAACGCAGCGTGGTTGTGCCGCTCGTTGCGAGCGGGCACAACCACGTGCGATTCTTCACAGTGGGCGGAGAGGGACTCGAACCCAAACGCCCGCCTGGCTCGACCTTGATGGGCCGGTTGTTTCGAGTGCCAATCACCTACCTTCGCCCAAACTACGATCCCCCCGTGCCCACCGACCGCGACCCCGACGCCGGCTACCGCTCGCCGCTGGAGACCCGCAACGCGAGCGCGGCCATGCGCGCCGCATGGAGCGCGCGGCGGAAGTTCGGCACCTGGCGTCGCATCTGGGTGGCCCTGGCCCAGTCGCAGCAGGCGATCGGCCTGCCCGTGACCGCGGCGCAGGTGGCCGAGCTGCGCGCGAAGGTGGACGACATCGACCTGGCCGCGGCCGCCGCGCACGAGAAGCGGCTTCGCCATGACGTGATGGCCCACGTGCACGCCTACGGCGATGCCGCGCCGGGGGCGAAGGCCATCATCCACCTGGGGGCCACCAGCCAGGACGTGGTGTGCAACGCCGACACGCTCATCCTGCGCGATGCGCTGGCGATCGTGGCCGGCAAGCTCGCGCGCGCCGTGGACCGCGCGGGGGCGTTCGCCGCGCGGCACCGCGCGCTGCCCACGCTTGGGTTCACGCACTACCAGCCGGCGCAGCCCACCACGGTGGGCAAGCGCGCCACGCTGTGGGCGCAGGACTTCGCGATTGCCCTTGGCGAGGTGGAGATGCGCCTGGAGGGCCTGCGGCTGCGGGGCCTGCGCGGGGCCACGGGGACGCAGGCGTCGTACCTGGGGCTCTGCGGCGGCGATGCCGCGCGCGTCGATGAGCTGGAGCGGCGCTTCGCCGAGGCGCTTGGCTGGCCGGCCGGGCGCACGTGGAGCGTGTGCGGGCAGACGTACCCGAGGTTGGTGGATGCGCAGGTGCTTGGGGCGCTCGCCGTGGCGGCCGCGGCGGTGCACAAGTGCTGCAACGACCTGAGGCTCCTGGCGAACCTGAAGGAGGTGGAGGAGCCGTTCGAGAAGGACCAGATCGGCTCGTCCGCCATGGCGTACAAGCGCAACCCCATGCGCTGCGAGCGCGCGACGGGGCTGGCGAGGTTCGTGATGAACCTGTCGGGCAATGCCCTGGACACCGCGGCCACGCAGTGGCTCGAGCGCACGCTCGATGACAGTTCGAACCGGAGGCTCAGCCTGCCCGAGGCGTTCCTGGCGCTCGACGGGGCGCTTGACATCATGGCCAACGTGCTGGGCGGGCTGGTGGTGCACCCGGCGGTGATCCGCGCGCACCTGGAGGCCGAGCTTCCGTTCATGGCAAGCGAGGACATCCTGCTGGCCGCGGCCGCGCGCGGCGTGGACCGCCAGGAGGCGCACGAGGCGATCCGCCGCCACAGCATGGAGGCGGGCCGGCGCGTGAAGGAAGAGGGGGCGCCCAACGACCTGCTGGACCGGCTTCGGCGGGACCCGATGTTCGCGGGGCTCGACTGGGGCAAGGTGACCGACCCGGCCGCCTACGTCGGGCGCGCGCCTGCGCAGGTGGACCGCTTCGTGGCCGAGGTGGTGGAACCGGTGCGCCGGCGCTACGCCGAGGCCATCCGCGAGGAGGCGACCCTCGAGGTCTGAGCGCCATGGCCCTGCCCCGGCTTTCGATCGACAGCACCGTGCTCCTGGTGGTGGACGTCCAGGAGCGGCTGATGCCCACCATCGACGGCGCCGCGCGCGTCGAGGCCAACTGCGCCATCCTGGCGCGGGCGGCCGGCGTGCTGGGGATGCCGGTGGTGTGCACCGAGCAGTACGTGAAGGGCCTGGGGCACACCGCGCCGCGGGTGCGCGAGGCGCTGCCGGCGGGGGCGAAGGTGTTCGAGAAGACGCGCTTCAGCGCCGTGACCCCGGAGGTGCGGGCGCACCTGACGTCGCTTCACCGGCCGAACGTCCTGGTGTGCGGCGTGGAGGCGCACGTCTGCGTGCTGCAGACGGTGCTCGACCTGGCGGCCGCGAGCTGGCACCCCTTCCACGCCACCGACGCCATCTCGGCCGGGCAACCCGACCAGGTGGCCCCGGCGCTGCGCCGCATGGAACGCGCCGGCAGCCTGCCCACGGGCACGCTGGGAGCCATGTACGAACTGATGGGCGACGCGGCCCACCCGGCGTTCCGCGAGGTGCTGGGGCTGGCGAAGCAGGTGGTGAAGGGCTGAGCGAGGGTTACTCGCCGTCGCCTTCGCCGGGGCCGCGCAGGTTCAGGATGTCCTGGCGCACCTTCTGGGCGCACTCCTTGATCTCCTGCATGGTCTTGCGCACCCGGGTGCCCGCGGCCTTGTTGCCGCCGATGGCCTTCTTGACGTCCTCGTCGCACTCCGTGATGAGCTTCTTCATCTGCTCATAGGCTTCCATGGCCATGTCTTCGCTCCTGGAGGGTTAGGGGTCTGTCGTGGGCGGCGGCCGAGTCCGATGGCCATCCGCGTTGAGTCCAAAGCCTACCCGGCGGAAGGTCCGCTTGTCGGGAAATCGGGGAAAGTACCCCCATTCCCGGGGCCCCAGGGGCGGTGGACCCCCGATTGCGCGCTGCCAAGGGCATGTTTATCCTTTGCAACCGGAGGCTTCCCCGTGGCTCAAGACCTCATCGTCGACCTGGCGGCCGTCAACCTGAACGGCCTGATGCACGGCAAGGAGGACCTTGACCGGGACCTTCTGCAGACCGGCCAGATGCGCCACTGCGACGGCATCATCTGGACCAACCACGACTTCACCCACGCCGTGGGCTACAAGGACGTGCGCGACGACGAGTTCTGGGTCGAGGGGCACATTCCCGGGCGGCCGCTGCTGCCGGGGGTGATGATGATCGAGGCGTCGGCGCAGATGGCAAGCTTCCTGAACACGCGCAGCGGGCGCGTGAAGGGGTTCCTGGGGTTCACCCGCTGCGACGACGTGAGCTTCCGCGGGCAGGTGGTGCCGGGCGACCGGCTGTACCTCCTGGCGAAGATGATCGACTGCAACCGCCGGCGGTTCGTCTGCCACTGCCAGGGGGTGGTGGGCGACAAGCTGGTGTTTGACGGCAAGATCACCGGCATGACCATGTAGCGCCGGCCGGGTGGTCGGCGTAGCGTGATTGATCCATGTCGCTGCCGCCCCTGAGGTTCCGGCCGATCCTGAAGCCCCGCGCCTGGGGCGGGTCGGGGCTGCGCGCGTTCGGCAAGCACGTGCCCGCGGGGGTGGCGGTCGGCGAGAGCTGGGAGATCGCGGACTTGGCGCCGCCCGTGGAAGACGGCGTGTCGCGCGTGCAGGGCGGGTCGTTTGACGGCACGATGCTCTCGGCGCTTCTTGAGAACCACGGCAAGGCGATCCTGGGGAGGATGGCGGCGGTCGCGGGGCGGTTTCCGCTCCTCGTGAAGTACCTGGACGCGGCCGACAACCTGTCCGTGCAGGTGCACCCGACGGCGGCGTATGCGAAGGCCCATCCGGGCGCGCACCTGAAGACCGAGGCGTGGGTGGTGCTGCATGCGGCGCCGGGGGCGGCGATCTATCGCGGGGTGCGGGCCGATGTGACGGCGGAGGCGTTTCGCGCGGCGTTGGGGGGCGCGGGTGGTGCCGGGGGCGCCGGCGGTGCCGGGGGCGCGGGGGTGCTGCCGCTCTTGGTGCGTGAGCCGGTGGCGGCGGGGGATTGCGTGCCGCTTGAGAGCGGGCTGTGCCATGCGCTGGGCGCGGGCGTACTGGTGGCCGAGGTGCAGACGCCGAGCGATACGACCTTCCGCGTGTGGGACTGGGACCGCGGGGATCCGGCGCGGCCGCTGCATGTCCAGCAGGCGATGGAGTGCATCCTGTTTGGGGCGGCGCAGAAGCTGGACGAGCAGCGGGTCACGAACCTTGACCGCGCGGGCGCCTTGTGGAGCGATGGCCTGCGCGCGGCGGTCGTGTGCCGCACGGCGTTCTTCGAGATCGAGCTGGTGGAGGCCTCGCCCTCCGGCGATGCGGGCACGCTCACCTTCGAGGCGGCCGACGGGCCCGAGGTCGTGATGCTTGGCCGCGGCGAGGCGGTGATGGAAGCCGAGGGCCATCGCGCGGAGCACCTGAGCGCGGGCGACACGGTGCTGTTGCCGGCGGCGCGCGTGAAGACGACGGTCGATCTCTCGCCGGGTGCGCTGCTCGTGCGCGCGTCGATGGCGGATGCGGGGCGGAACATTCGTGACGGCCACCGGGCCGGGGAGCGCGAGGCATGATGCTGGGCGTGGTGAGCATCGCGCTGGTTGGGATCGTTGGAATCGTTGGCCAGGTGCCGCCGGCGCCGGCCGAGCCCGCGCCGCGCGCCGCACCGAGTGACCGCATGGCCGTGCCGCCGCCCTTCGTGCCGGGCGCGGGCGCAGCCGGCGAAAATAGGTCCGGGAGGAACGGGACCAATTTCCCGCCGGCGTACACGGCGGGAGGGCGGCAGTTCCTGGTGCAGCCGGGGCAGGACTGGGCGCACATCCGCCGTGAGCTGCAGCCGGGTGATGAGGTGATCTTCCCGGCGGGCTTCCACTTGCCGCAGAAGATCGAGGGCCTCGCCGGCACGCGCGAGAAGCCGATCGTGCTGCGCAGCCGCGACACGATCGCCGGCGCGGTGAGCTGCGCGGACTTCGGCTGGGAGTTCGTGCAGTGCAAGCACCTCCTGGTCGAGAACATGCTGTTCCTGAACCCGACCGAGGCCGCGATCGTGGTGGATGGCGGCGGTGCGCCGGGCCAGGCGCCCGGCGAACGCTTCCGCGCCGACGTGGTGGTGCGCAACTGCACCGTGCAGGGCACCAAGGAGAGCGCGTCGCAGGACGGCGTGCGCGTGCGCGCGGCCGCGGACGTCACGCTCGATGCGCTGCGCATCGAGGGCTGGCAGGACGCGGCGGTCGAGGTGGAGGATGTTTCGCGCGTCCTGGTGCGCGGGCTGATGACCGTGCCCGCGCGGGGCAAGCCCGCGGCGCGCGGCGTGGCGATGCTCGGGCGGTCGAGCGAGGTGGTGGTGACGGGTGCCGCGTTCAACCGAGAGATCGGCGTGGGCGTGCAGGTGGGGTCGGCCGGGAAAGACGCGTGGCCGGTGGAACGCTCGGCGGTCGAGCGATGCCTCTTCGACGGGCCGGGCGTCGCGGTGCGGATCGCGAACGCGCGCGAGTTCACGTTCGGCCGGGCGACGATCTACGAGCCCACGAAGGCCGTGTACGAGGTGCCGGCCGACGCCGGGATCGTGACCAAGGTGACGATCGACAAGATGCTGGTGACGTGGACGCCGGGGGCGCTCGAGCGATTTTCGCCGGTTCCCGAGGGGTTCGCGGTGGACTCGATCACGCTTGGAGACAATCTCTGGTTCTCGGCGGAGCTCCCGACCGCATGGACGGTCCTGGGGGCGCCCGTCGGGTACCGGCGGGGCACCCAAGTGTCGGACGTGGACCCGACACTTGAGCCCCGCACCATGCGCCCAAAGAACCCGGACGCCAAGGGATACGGGGTGTTTGCCGGGGTGGCGGTGGCCCCGGCGGCGGGGGGCTGACGGTCCGATCGCGAGGTGCCCGTGGGCTGCCCCGGGGGCGTCCGGGGTGGGTGCGTCCCCGCCCGGTTCCGTTATCATTTCCCCCCTTCCCCGCACTCCAACCGTTTAGACGGAGCCACCAGTCACATGCCTAGCACCGGCACGATCAAGCAGGTCATCGGGTCCACCTTCGACGCCGAGTTCCCCGAGAACGCGATCCCCGAGATCTACAACGCCGTCACGGTCGACTTCGAGCTCAACGGCCAGAAGCAGACCCTGGTGGGCGAGGTGGCCAAGCACCTCGGCGGCGGCCAGGTGCGCTGCGTGGCGCTGGCCTCGACCGACGGCCTGCGCCGCGGCGCGGCGTGCGTCGACACCGGTTCGCCGGTGAAGGTGCCCGTGGGCGAGGGCGTGCTCGGCCGCGTGTTCAACCTGCTGGGCCAGCCCGTCGACGAGCGCGGCCCGGTGCAGACCTCCGACTTCGCGCCGATCCACCGCCAGGCGCCCACCATCGCCGACCTGAACCCGAAGACCGAGGTGCTGCAGACCGGCATCAAGGTGATCGACCTGCTGTGCCCCTTCGTGCGCGGCGGCAAGATCGGCCTCTTCGGCGGCGCCGGCGTCGGCAAGACCGTCGTGATCCAGGAGATGATCGCGCGCGTCGCCCGAAACTTCGGCGGCTACTCGGTGTTCGCCGGCGTCGGCGAGCGCACCCGCGAGGGCAACGACCTCTGGCTGGAAATGCAGGAGGCCGAGTACACCGACGCGAGCGGCAAGAAGATGCACGTGCTCGACAAGGTGGCCATGGTGTTCGGCCAGATGAACGAGCCGCCGGGCGCGCGCCTGCGCGTGGCCCTGAGCGCCCTGACCATGGCGGAGAACTTCCGCGACAAGAGCGGCAAGGAGACCCTGCTGTTCGTCGACAACGTGTTCCGCTTCACGCAGGCGGGATCCGAGGTGTCGGCGCTGCTGGGGCGCATGCCGAGCGCGGTGGGCTACCAGCCCACGCTGAGCACCGAGATGGGCGCGCTCCAGGAGCGCATCACGTCCACCAAGGACGGCGCCATCACGTCCGTGCAGGCCATCTACGTGCCGGCCGACGACCTGACCGACCCCGCCCCGGCGACCACGTTCACGCACCTTGACGCGTTCATCGTGCTCGAGCGCAAGATCGCCGAGAAGGGCATCTACCCCGCCGTCGACCCGCTGTCGTCGACGAGCCGCATCCTCGACCCGCAGATCGTCGGCGATCGCCACTACAAGGTGGCCCGCCGCGTGCAGGGCATCCTGCAGCGGTACAAGGACCTGCAGGACATCATCGCGATCCTCGGCGTCGACGAACTCAGCGAAGACGACAAGCTCAGCGTGGCCCGCGCGCGCAAGCTCGAGCGCTTCCTCAGCCAGCCGTTCTACGTCGGCGAGGTCTTCACGGGCCTGCCCGGCGTGACGACCAGCCTCGAGGACACCATCGACAGCTTCGAGCGCGTCTGCAACGGCGAGGGCGACAGCCTGCCGGAGAGCGCGTTCATGTACGTCGGCACGCTCGACGACGCGCGCAAGAAGGCCGAGAAGATGGCTGCGGCCGTCTGATCGGGATGGACGCGACGATCGCGGTGATCGCGGCCGCCCTCGCCTGGAACCAGGCGCAGGGTCAGGGTGTCGCGCCGCCGGCGCAGGGGGCGCCCGCGCCCGCGCAGGGAACGCCCGCGCCGCAGCAATCGCCGACGCCCGCGCCCGGCGCGCCCGCGGGATTGCCGCCAAGGCCGAAGGTGCCGTCGGGGCTG
>CAYTYU010000111.1:0-7759 GCA_964440815.1 uncultured Chitinophaga sp. | reverse complement strand
CCGAGCACCGGAAGCGCGACCTTGCGCTCGATGTCGGAGGTGGGCTGGGCCACGAGGTCGTAGCCGTCGCTCGCGACCGCGGTGCACCGGACGAGCTCTCCGGGCGCGAGCGGCTCGCGAGAGAGGACGTAGGTGAGCGCGTCGATCTGCGGCGCCTGGTGGTAGCAGCGGCCGACGTGGAGCGTGCCGCCGTCGCCGACCCCCGCGGTGCGGCGGCCGACGGTGCCGCCGGCGGCGGGGCCGTCGACGAGCACGTCGAACTGGGTGCGCTGCTCGGCCTGGAAGGCGGCCGCCTCGAAGGCGATCTCCTGCTGGGCGAGCATGAGCTCGCGCTCGCGCTCGAGCTTGACCTCGTCCGGCACGTGCAGCGCCGGGTCGGCGTCCATGGTGCCGGCGGGCGTGCCGTCCTCGCGCGAGTAGCGGAAGACGCCCATCGCGTCGAAGCCGAAGTCGCGCACGAACCCGAGCAGCTCGGCGTGGTCCTCGGCGGTCTCGCCGGGGAAGCCGGTGATGAAGGTGGTGCGGATCGCCATCCCCGGCACGCGCTCGCGCAGGCGCTCGAGGAGCGTTGCCTGCTGCGCCTTCGAGGTATGCCGGCGCATCGCCGTGAGCATGCGGTCGCTCATGTGCTGCAGCGGCATGTCCACGTACTTGACGACGTGCTCGAGGCGGGCGATGGCGTCGATCATCTCGTCGGTGAAGTTCGACGGGTAGGCGTACATCAGGCGCACCCAGCCGGCCCCGTGCTCGGCGACCGCGCGGTCGACGGCCGTGAGCATGCCCACGAGCCCCTCGCCGTAGCCGATGTCGTCGCCGAAGCTCGTGGTGTCCTGGCCGATCAGGTTCAGCTCGAACGCGCCGTCGGCGAGCAGCGCCCGGGCCTCCGAGACGATCGTCTCGACGGGCTTCGAGCGCATCTTGCCGCGGATCGAGGGGATGGTGCAGAAGGCGCAGCGCTGGTTGCAGCCCTCGCTCACGCGCAGGTAGGCCCAGTGGCGCGGCGTCAGGCGGAACCGGTTCGAGTCGTCCTCGAAGTAGCCGATGCCGCGGCCGTCCTTGCCGTTCACCGTCAGTCCCGCGACCTGCATGCCGCGCTCGGCGGCCGCCTGGAGGGCGTTGCCGGCGATCCAGTAGCGCGGGCCGTCGGTGCCGGCGCCCGGCCCGGCGTTGGCGGCGCGCGCCGCCGGGCCGCGCACGGCGTCCATGACGTGGTCGCGGTCGAAGACGCCGATCATCGCGTCGATCCCGGGCGCCCATTCCAGCATGCGCGCGCGGTGGCGCTGCACCAGGCAGCCGGCGACCACGACGCGCTTCACCTTGCCCGCGCGCTTGCGCTCGAGCGCCTCGTGGATCACGTCAAGGCTCTCGTCCTTGGAGGCCTCGAGGAAGCCGCAGGTGTTGATGACGATGGCGTCCGCGGCGTCATGGTCCGAGACGAGCCTCAGGCCGCCCTGGCCGAGGACACCGAGCATCTTCTCGCTGTCGACGAGGTTCTTCGGGCAGCCGAGGCTGACGAAGGCGACCGATCGGATGGAGTCTTCGGCGGTCTGCATCGGGAACCGCACGAGTCTACGCGTGCACGCTCAGGCCGCGAAGTGGGCGAGCATGGTCCGCCACTCGCCGTAGCGGTAGGGCACGCCGTGCGCCTCGTGGACGTCGCGCAGGCGCTGGAGGATCCGCTCGGAGAGGTCTTCCTGCCAGCCCGCGGCGCGAGGGTCGCAGAAGTAGGCGCGGCAGCCGATCGGGCGCCACGCGTGGGCGCCGCACAGGCGGCCTTCGAGGAACGGGCAGTCGCCGCGTCTCCAGGCGGCGAGCACGGCGTCGCGGCCGGGCACGGCGCCCATGCCCCGCAGGCACCAGGCGGTCTCCAGGCCGGTGGCGTACAGGCGGTGGCCCCAGGCGTCGAAGTTGCAGCAGCGACCGCTTGAGTCGCAGCGCGGGCCGAGCGCGGCCGTGGCCGCGGCCATGTCGTCGTGCAGCGCGCGGAGCCCGGCGTCGACCGCCGGTGACCACGCTGCCTCGCTCCATCGGCGCGCGAGGTCCGCGGCGTCCGGCGGCAGCTGCGCGAACGGGTCGGGCCCGGCGGTCAACGTGCCCAGCTCCCGCCGCCGGCACGGTCGCGCTCGAGCGCGACGGTGATCTGCACGAGTCCGTGCACCGGCCCCGCATCCATGCCGGGGCAGGGCACGTGCCGCTTGGTGTCCTCCCACGCCTTGCGGCTGCGGAGGTTGCCTTCCCAGAACGGCCAGGTGCGGCATTGCTCGGGCCTCGCCTCGTAGAGGGCGCAGACCGCCTTTCCGGGGATCGACTCGCGGTCGAGGAAGACGCAGTCGTTGCCGTGCTCCGTGCGGCGCTCGACGAGCGAGCGCTGCCGGCCGAGGCGGCGCGAGTACTTCGCGAGGAAGTCCTCGAGCGGGAGCCCGACCTTCGCGGCCATCCGCTCGCCCTCCTCGGGCGAGAAGAAGACCGCGCCCTCGGGGCCGGTGCAGCAGTTGCCGCACATCGTGCACTCGAAGCGCAGGCCGTCGCGGTACCAGGGTTCGCCCTTGCCGGGGTTCACTTGCTTCGCGCGTTCCATCGGTCGCGGATGTCCTTCGAGGCCTGCTGGCGGATGCCGTTCGATTCCATGACGGCCTCGGTGGCGTCCATGAACTCCTGGCGCCGGAAGACGAGGCGCTCGACGCCGCGCTCGTTGAACTCGAGGACGATCCACTCGCCGTCGAGGTCGCGCATCACGTCGACGAACTCGGCGAAGTTGCGGAACTCCTTCCCGTTGACGCTCTTCACGGTCTGTCCCGGGATCACGTCGTAGCCGCGGCCGACGGGACTCGACATCATCGGGCCGAGGACGGCGACGATCTCGCGGCCTTCGGAGGGCCGGCTGTCCGAGAGCGCGGGGATCACCGGTCCGCCGCCCATGTAGAAGAGGCCGGCGGAGCCCATGGAGGCGAGTTCCGACAGCAGGTCCTTGTGCATGGGGCCGAACGCGAGCGGGCCGCACACCAGGTAGGGATAGTCGCCGTTGGGGCGCGAGCGGACCACTCCCTCGCGGCTGCCCACGGCGGGCAGGTCGACCGTGGCCGGCTTGCCGTCGCGGATCACCTCGAGCGGGATGGTCTTCCCGTCCTTCGCCGGGTCGAATCGCCCGAGCGCGCAGGACATCGACACCTTGCGCCCGTCCTCGAGCGTCACCTGGCCCTTGTTGTCGATGGCCATGCCGTTGGCCTTGGTGATGATGTCCCAGGCCTGCAGCGGGCCGCCCTTCTGGTCGATCACCACGACGCCGCTGGTCTTCGGACCGACGCCGAGCTTCGCGCGCAGCGCGGGATTCTCGAGGGTCTGCACCGAGGCGTGCAGCTCGCAGTTGCCGCGCATGGCGCCGGCCTCGGCCTCGCGCAGGAAGCGCCGGATCTCCTCGGTGGCGATCAGGTAGGAGATGTTGTCCGCGACCGCGCTGCTTGCGCCGCTGAAGGCCAGGCCCGCGATGCGCCCGTCGACGAACGCGGGGCCGCCGCTGTTGCCGAAGTTGACGGCCGCGTCGACCTGGATGCGCATGCCTTCCTCGTCGTTGAGGCCGACCTCGGCCCACTCGCAGCGGCTGACCACGCCGCTCGTGGTCGAGAGCGATTCGCCGCCCATCGGGAAGCCCATGACCGTGACGCGGCTGCCGTCCTTCGGAAGGCCGTCGAGGAGCTCGACGGGCGGGTGGTCGGCGTCGAAGTCCGCGTCCCCTACCTGCACCAAGGCGAGGTCGCGGCCGAGGTCGACCGCCAGCACCTTCCCGGGGACGGGCAGGGCGGTGCGATCGGTCTCGAGCAGGACTTCGCTCGCCTGGTGCACGACGTGGGCGTTGGTGAGGACGCGGCCCGGGGCGATCACCACGCCGGAGCCGCCGATCTCGTCGATCGGATCGAGCTTCCAGGGGCGCACCGGGCTGCGCGGCTCGAGCTTGCAGGCAATCTTGATGACGGAGTTGCGCAGGCGCGCGGCGGCGGGATCGACCGCGCCGGCGGCGGCGCCGCCGCCAGCCGGACCGCCGCCATCGCCGGACGGCACGTCGGACGTGGATGCGGGCACGGGAGCCGCGGGCGACCCGGTCGTCGGCGACTGGGCGGCGGCGCGTGCCGCCAGCACGGCGGCCAGCACGAGGCCGGCGACGGCGACGGAAGTCCGGAAGTCGTGGAGCATGGCGCGGGAGTCTAGGGGCCCAAGCGCGCAGCCCCCGGCCGTGGGGCCGGGGGCTGCGGATGGGGTCACTCGGAAATTGGGGACAGGGGTTCCTGGCACCGATTTCAGTCGGCGGGTTCCTCTTCGGGCGGGAACTCGCTCGCGCCGACCTCGGCGCCGAACTCGGCAGCGCCCTCGGCCGCGGCACCGGCGCGGAGCGCCTCGGCGAGGCTCTCCTTGCTGATGGTGGACGCGAACTCGGGGCTCTCCGCGCCCAGCTCCTCGGCCTCCTCGCGGGCCTCCTGCAGGTACGCCTCGTCGCTGGTCTCGTCGCCCTCGGGCACCTCGACCAGCTTGGCCACCTGGATGCGCTGGTACTGCTCGCAGCCGGTGCCGGCCGGGATCAGGTGGCCCAGGATCACGTTCTCCTTCAGGCCGCGCAGCTCGTCGGTCGCGCCGCCCAGGGCCGCCTCGGTGAGCACCTTGGTGGTCTCCTGGAAGCTCGCGCCCGAGAGGAAGCTCTCGCTCTGCAGCGAGGCCTTGGTGATGCCCAGGAGCAGCGTCTTGAAGGTCGCGGGCTTCGGCTTGCGGGTCTTCGCCTCCTTGCCGCCCTTGTCCTTCGCGAGCGCGTTGGCCTCCTTGGCCTCGTCCTTGGTGACCAGGCCGCCGGCCGGGAGGTCGGTGTCGCCCGGGTCCTCCACGCGCAGCATGCCCGAGAGTTCCTCGTTGCGCGCGCGCAGCTCGAAGCGCTCGACGATCTCGTTGGGCAGGAAGTTCGTGTCGCCGGAGGTGGTGACGCGGACCTTGCCCAGCATCTGGCGCAGGATGACCTCGATGTGCTTGTCCGAGATCGCCACGCCCTGGGCGCGGTACACGTTCTGCACCTCGTCGAGCATGTAGGTGTAGAGCGCCTCCTCGCCGCGGATGCGGAGGATGTCGGCCGGGACCTGCGCGCCCTCGGTGAGCGGCATGCCCGCGTCGACGCGGTCGCCCGTGTGGACGCGCAGGTGCTTGCCCTGCGGGACGTGGTGCTCGTGCTCCTCGCCGGAGTCGGCGATGACGCGGATGGTCATCTTGCCCTTGCGCTTCTCGCTCAGCAGCTCGACGCGGCCGGCGATCTCCGCCAGCACCGCCGGCTCCTTGGGGTTGCGGGCCTCGAACAGCTCGGTGACGCGCGGCAGGCCGCCGACGATGTCGGCGCTGCGGCCTGCCTCCTTCGGCTGGCTTGCGACCAGCTGGCCGGCGCGGACCTCCTGGTCCTCGCTCACCTCGATGCGCGCCTTCGCGGGCAGGTGGTGGAAGTCGAGGATGGCGCCCTGGGCATCGACGATGGTGATGCGCGGGTGGCGCTCGCCGGTGTGCTCGGTGACGATGCGCTCGATGATCGTGCCGCGGGTCTCGACCTTGACGGTCTGGCCCTCGATCACGTCCTCGAAGCGGATGATGCCGGGCTTCTCGGCCAGGATCGGCGTCTTGGTGCCGTCCCAGCGCACCAGGGCCTGACCCTTCTTGGCGGCATCGCCGGAGCGGACCAGGATGGTTCCGCCGTAGGGCACGCGGTGGTGCTCCAGCTCGCGGCCCTTGGCGTCGTTGATGCGGATGATGCCGTTCTTCTTGAGGGCAACCATCGCGGTCGAGCCGTCCTCGCCGACCGTCTCGACCTCGTTGCAGTCCACGACCTCCACGACGCCGGCGTTCTGCGCCTTGTGCACGGTGTCGGCGACGGTGCTGACCGCGATGCCGCCCGTGTGGAAGGTGCGCATGGTGAGCTGGGTGCCGGGCTCGCCGATCGACTGCGCCGCGATGATGCCGACCGCCATGCCCTGCTCGACGGGCTGGCCGGTCGAGAGGTCCATGCCGTAGCAGCAGGCGCACACGCCGCGCGCGGTGTCGCAGGTGAGCGGGCTGCGGACGTGCACCGTGTTGATGCCGAGGTCCTCGATGTCGCGCGCGATGGCGTCGGTGATGACCTGGTTCTTGGCGACCACCGTGCGGTCGGTCCGCGGGTCGATGATCGTCTCCAGCGCGGTACGGCCGCGGACCTGGATGTGCAGCGGCACGTCCACGTCCTCGCCCTTGTACAGCGCGCGCTTGGGCACGCCGCGCTTGGTGCCGCAGTCGGGCTCGACCACGGTGACCGACTGCGCCACGTCGCAGAGCTTGCGCGTGAGGTAGCCGGAGTCGGCGGTCTTGAGCGCGGTGTCGGCCAGTCCCTTGCGGGCGCCGTGCGTCGAGGCGAAGTACTCGAGGACGGTGAGGCCCTCGCGGAAGTTCGAGCGGATGGGCGTCTCGATGATCTCGCCGCTCGGCTTGGCCATGAGGCCGCGCATGCCGGCGAGCTGCTGCATCTGGCTGCGGTTGCCTCGGGCGCCGCTCTCGGCGAACAGGTGCACCGGGTTGAGGTACTTGTCCCCGGCCTTGGTGGCCATGTCCGTCTCGAGGCCCGTGACCGGGTCGCGCCGGTCGTTCTTCAGGGTCTCCATGAGGCGGTCGGAGATGTCGTTGCGGCACTTGGCCCACAGCTCGAGCACCTGGTTGCGGCGCTCGGTGTCGGTGATCGCGCCGTTCTCGTAGCTGCGGACGATCTTCAGCACCTTCTTCTCGGTCTCCTCGATCAGCCGCTCCTTCTCCGCGCTGATGCGCAGGTCGGTGATGCCGAAGGACAGGCCGGAGATGGTGGAGTACCGGAAGCCGGCCTCCTTCATGCGGTCGAGCAGGTCGATGGTGTCGGCCTTGCCGCGGCGCTGGAAGGTGTCGTCGATGACGCGGGCGGCGCCCTTCTTGCTCAGGGAGCAGTTGTAGAAGGGCATGCCGTCGGGCAGGATCTCGTTGAAGAGGAGGCGTCCGAGCGTGGTCAGCGCGCGGCGGTTGGCCGGCAGCGCCTTGGGCTGGTCCTTCTCCTTCTCGACGGACTCCGAGAACCGGTCGAGGCGGACCTCGATCCAGTCATGCAGGTCGATGGCGCCGCGGTCGTAGGCGAGCAGCGCCTCGGCCTGGTCGGCGAAGCGGGGGATGCGGCCCTTCTCGGCGGGGACGTCCTTGAAGCCCACCGTCAGGAAGTACACGCCCATGACGATGTCCTGGGACGGGCTGACGATCGGGTTGCCGTTGGCGGGGCTGAAGACGTTGTGGATCGACATCATCAGCACCTGCGCCTCGGCCTGGGCCTCGACGCTGAGCGGCAGGTGCACGGCCATCTGGTCGCCGTCGAAGTCGGCGTTGTAGCCCGTGCACACCAGCGGGTGGATGCGGATGGCGTTGCCCTCCACGAGCACCGGCTCGAATGCCTGGATGCCCATGCGGTGCAGGGTGGGGGCGCGGTTCAGCAGGACCGGGTGGTTCTTGATCACCGTCTCGAGGATGTCCCACACCTCGGCGTCGCGCCGCTCGAGCATGCGCTTGGCGCTCTTGATGGTGTCGGCCAGGCCCTGCTCCTTGAGCTTGCGGATGATGAAGGGCTGGTAGAGCTCGAGGGCGATCTTCTTCGGCAGGCCGCACTGCCAGAGCTTCAGCTCCGGGCCGACGACGATGACCGAGCGCGCCGAGTAGTCGACGCGCTTGCCGAGCAGGTTCTCGCGGAAGCGGCCCTGCT